>NZ_BAAATK010000041.1:0-62001 GCF_039533365.1 Streptomyces glaucus | reverse complement strand
CGCTTCCTTCGTACTCACCCTCTCGGGCTTTCCTCCGGGCGCTTCCCTTCGGTGTCTCCGACTCTATCAGATCCTTTTCCGATCCGATTTCCTCGGCGCCTTCCCGGTTCCCGCTTCCGCGTTTCCCTTTCCGGCGACTCCGACTTTATCAGAAGTTCTGAACCGATCCGATCGGTCATTCATTTCCGAATAGTCGGGGGCTCACTCGAAATCGTCGTTCCGAGGAGCAGATAGATGCTCACTGTCGCCTTCTGGGCCAAGGCCCATCTCCAGACAACTGTTTGAATCTACCTCCCCGCTCCAGCTGTGTCAACTGCTCTTGCGGGGCGAAGAGGAGACTAGCAGTCCTGGGGGTGTGCTCGCACATCAGGCGGCCGTCGGCACCGTGGCGCTGCGTTCGGCCGCCTCGACATCGCCCGTGTCCCCGGCGCGCGCGGCACGGCCGCCCAGGACGTAGACGTACCCGAGGAAGATCAGCTCGGCGCTGACTCCGATGGTTATGCGGGCCCAGGTGGGCAGGCCGGAGGGGGTGACGAAGCCTTCGATGGCGCCGGAGACGAAGAGGACCAGGGCGAGGCCGATCGCCATGCCCACGGCGGCTCGGCCCTCCTCGGCGAGGGCCGAGCGCCGGGTGCGCGGACCCGGGTCGATCAGAGTCCAGCCGAGACGCAGGCCGGTGCCGGCGGCGACGAAGACGGCGGTGAGTTCGAGCAGGCCGTGCGGGAGGACGAGACCCAGGAAGGTGTCGAGGCGGCCGGCCGACGACATCAGGCCGAAGCCGACTCCGAGGTTGAGCATGTTCTGGAAGAGGATCCAGATGACCGGCAGGCCCAGGAAGACGCCCAGGATCAGGCACAGGGCCGCGGCCCAGGCGTTGTTCGTCCACACCTGGGCGGCGAAGGAGGCCGCGGGGTGGGACGAGTAGTACGTCTCGTACTGGCCGCCCGGGCGGGTGAGCTCGCGCAGTTCGCCGGGGGCCGCGATGGTGGCCTGCACCTCGGGGTGCGTGCCGATCCACCACCCCAGAAGGGCTGCGACAGCCGTGGACAGGAGTGCGGTGGGCACCCACCAGTGGCGTGAGCGGTAGACGGCGGCGGGAAAACCGTGGCCGAGGAAACGCGTGACGTCGCGCCAGGAGGCGCGGCGGGTTCCTGTCACGGCGCTGCGCGCGCGTGCCACCAGTTGGCTGAGCCGTCCGGTCAGCTGCGGGTCCGGGGCACGGGACTGGATCAGGGAGAGGTGGGTGGCGGTGCGCTGGTAGAGGGCGACGAGCTCGTCGGCTTCGGCACCGGTCAGGCGGCGCCGGCGCTGGAGCAGGGCGTCGAGGCGGTCCCACTCCGCGCGGTGGGCGGAGACGAAGACGTCGAGGTCCATCGGTGTGCCTGCTCCTCGGCTGCTCGTCGGGATCGTCGTGGATCAGCTGGTCGCCCTGCGGCGCGATGTGCCCTCAGCTTGGCAGACTGATGTCGTCGAGGGCAGGTCGGGGAAGGGCGGCGGGCGTGAGCGAGCTGGTGACGGGCGAGGCGGTGGCGCTGGAGCTGCGCCCCGCGAGGCTGCCCAGCAGGGCGCTGGCGGTGTTGCTCGATCTGCTGGTGGCTGTCGGCGCCTACGTGGCGGTGACCATCGTCCTGGTCGCGTCCACCGCCTCCCTGGACGAGGCGGCGCAGACGGCGCTGTCGATCGCCGCGTTCGTGCTGCTGCTGGTGGGCGTGCCGGTCGCGGTCGAGACGCTGAGCCATGGACGGTCGCTCGGGAAGATGGTGTGCGGGCTGCGGGTGGTGCGGGACGACGGGGGGCCGATCCGGTTCCGGCATGCGCTGGTGCGGGGCGGGATCGGCGTGATCGAGATCCTGATGACCTTCGGGGTGGTGGCCTGCGTCGCCTCCCTCGTGTCGGCGCGTGGGCGGCGGCTCGGTGACGTGTTCGCGGGGACGCTGGTCGTCCGGGAGCGGGTGCCCGCCGCGCGGGCGGGTTCCGTGCCCCCTCCTCCGCCGTGGCTGGCCGGGCGGTTCTCGGGACTGGACCTGTCGGCGGTCCCGGACGAGCTGTGGCTGGCCGTTCGGCAGTACCTGACGCGGATGCGGCAGCTCGACCCGGAGGTGGGCCGGGTCATGGCGGAGCGGCTCGCGGGCGACCTCGCGGCGCGTACGGGGGCCCCGGCGCCGCAGGGCGTTCCGGCGGCGGCGTATCTGGCGGCGGTGCTGCGGGAACGGCAGGCGCGGGAGGCGCGGCGGGCCTTCGGAAGCGGTACGGCCGGGGACCTGGCAGCGGATGCCGGCGCGGTGGCCCCCGGTGCGGCGGCCGCGTCCGGGCCGGCCGCGGTGCGCCGTGCGGTGCCGTCCGCGCAGGCCGCCGCGCATGTCACGGGAGCGGAGCCGGGCGGCGGGCCCGGGACGCCGGCGGAACCGGCCGGTCCGTCCGCCCCGGCCGGTACGGCGGCCGGGGGCGGGGCCGCTGGGCCGCGGGAGGCGTCGGCGGGGGGCCGCCCCGCCACGGGGTTCGTGCCGCCGGCGTGACCCGCGGGCCGCGGCGCCGTGTCCGGGCGCCGGTCCGTACGGCGGGGTGCCGGTCCGCGGGACGGGCGGTGGCCGTCGGGGCGCGTGGCGGGCGGCTCCCGCCGCCCCCGCTCAGGGGAAGACGGACGGCGGTGACTCGAGGTCCTCCAGCTCGATGCCGGGCGCCGCGAGCACGACGTCACCGGCGATGTGCACGGTGTGCTGTTCGCCCGTGTCGAGAGCCGTGACCTGGTATTCGTCCACGGTCAGGGGGCCGTTGTCGGTGGCGTGTGCTTCTCTGTCCACCAGTGCCCAGGACTGGTCGACGGTGCGCGGGGCGAGGACCGGATCCGTGAAGGCCACGAGGCGTACGCGGGTCGCCGAGCCGGAAGGGGTGAGGTTCAGCAGACGGGCGGTGGCGACGAGAAAGGCCGGGGAGGCGCCGGTGAAGGCGTGGGCGCGCACATTGCCCTCCGTGGCGTGGGTCCCGGCGGGGTCGGTGCGGACCCAGGTGACGCCGTCCAGGGCGGCGCCGCGCACCTGCCAGTCGGCAGCGTGGAGTTCGAGGCGGATGGGGCGGCCGAGTCCGTCCAGGGCGAGGTCGACGGAGCCGCGGTGGTCGCCCGAGGGCGAGGTCAGCCGGGAGACGTAGCGCCAGCCGGAGGGGCCGACGGCGCACTGGAAGTGCTCGTCCGCGAGGGGGGTGTGATCGTGCGGATCGTGGAGCGAATAACGGCCGCGGGGCATGGAGGTCCTGGGTCGTGACGGGCTGGTCCGGCCACCGGTCGGGCCGACGGGGCAGGCCCCCGGCACGGGGGTGCGGGGGCCTGCCTCAAAGGAGCTGCCGCCGGGGAGCGCGTCAGTGCACGGACACGCTCGCGGCGGGCCGGGGCGCGCACTGCTCGCAGCGGGCCCGGGGTGCGCGCCGCGGCCGGGCGGCGAGCTCAGTAGCGGTAGTGGTCCGGCTTGTAGGGGCCCTCGACCTTCACGCCGATGTACTCGGCCTGCTCGGGGCGGAGCGTGGTCAGCTTCACGCCGAGCGCGTCGAGGTGGAGGCGGGCGACCTTCTCGTCGAGGTGCTTGGGCAGCACGTAGACGCCGGTCGGGTACTCGTCGGGCTTGGTGAACAGCTCGATCTGGGCCAGGGTCTGGTCCGCGAAGGAGTTGGACATCACGAACGACGGGTGACCGGTGGCGTTGCCCAGGTTCAGCAGGCGGCCCTCGGACAGGACGATGATCTTCTTGCCGTCGGGGAAGGTCCAGGTGTGGACCTGCGGCTTGATCTCTTCCTTGACGATGCCGGGGATCCTGGCGAGGCCGGCCATGTCGATCTCGTTGTCGAAGTGGCCGATGTTGCCGACGATCGCCTGGTGCTTCATCTTGGCCATGTCCGAGGCCATGATGATGTCCCGGTTGCCGGTCGTGGTGATGAAGATGTCGGCCGTCTCGACGACCTCGTCGAGAGTGGTGACCTGGTAGCCGTCCATCGCGGCCTGCAGGGCGCAGATCGGGTCGATCTCGGTGACGATCACGCGGGCGCCCTGTCCGCGCAGGGACTCCGCGCAGCCCTTGCCGACGTCGCCGTAGCCGCAGACGACCGCGGTCTTGCCGCCGATCAGGGTGTCGGTGGCGCGGTTGATGCCGTCGATCAGGGAGTGGCGGCAGCCGTACTTGTTGTCGAACTTCGACTTGGTGACGGCGTCGTTGACGTTGATCGCCGGGAACAGGAGGGTGCCCTCGCGCTGCATCTCGTACAGGCGGTGGACACCGGTGGTGGTCTCCTCGGTGACGCCGCGGATCTCGGACGCCAGCTGGGTCCACTTCTGCGGGTTCTCGCTGAGCGTGCGGGTCAGCAGTTCGAGGATGACGCGGTGTTCCTCGGACTCGGCGGTGTCGGGCGAGGGGACCTTGCCGTCCTTCTCGTACTCGACGCCCTTGTGGACCAGGAGGGTGGCGTCGCCGCCGTCGTCCAGGATCATGTTCGGGCCGCCGGTGGGGCTGTCCGGCCAGGTCAGGGCCTGCTCGGTGCACCACCAGTACTCCTGGAGGGTCTCGCCCTTCCAGGCGAAGACCGGGACGCCCCGCGGGTCGTCGGGGGTGCCGTTCGGGCCGACGGCGATGGCGGCCGCGGCGTGGTCCTGGGTGGAGAAGATGTTGCAGGAGGCCCAGCGGACCTGCGCGCCCAGGGCGACCAGGGTCTCGATGAGCACGGCGGTCTGCACGGTCATGTGCAGGGAGCCGGTGATGCGGGCGCCGGCGAGGGGCTGGGCCTCGGCGTACTCCTTGCGGATCGCCATCAGGCCCGGCATCTCGTGCTCGGCGAGGGTGATCTCCTTGCGGCCGAACTCGGCCAGGGAGAGGTCGGCGACCTTGAAGTCCTGTCGGTTCTCGACAGTCGTCATTACGAGCTGCTCCTCGGATTGGGTCGAGGTGGGTACGGCTGATCTGCGCGGCGGCGGACACAGGGGTGCCCGAGGAGGGCACAGGCATGCCCGCGTACGCGCAGCGCAGTCCGTCGGAGGCCCTCTCTCCCTCGGCCGGCCCGTGCCGGGACCGCCCGACCGCCATCAGCAGCGACGTCTGGCTCCGTCCCAAGCTACACCGGCGGCCCCCGTCGTCCCCAGTCCGCCTCCGCGCACATCAGGCCGATCACGGGGCGTGACCTGGGCCGGAGTCGGGTGGGTGTGGCGGGGATCGCAGATCGCCGCCGGTGCCGGCGGCATCGGGGCCGGTGCGGGCGGCGGTTCCCGTGGTGCGGGGCCGGCGGAAAGCCGACGGGGCCCGCCGGGAGTGCTCGGCGGGCCCCGTGCGGGCGGAGGTCAGTGTCCGGTGGGGTGCGGGGCCGGTCCGCCGGGGGCCGCCTCCGGGTCCGGGCCCTTGGCGGCCTCGGTCTCGCTGTAGATGTCCGGCTCCAGGTAGATGACGCGGGCGATCGGGACGGCCTCGCGGATGCGGGCCTCGGCGGCGTCGATGGCGGAGGCGATCTCGGTGGCCGTGTCGTCGTGCTGGACGGCGATCTTGGCGGCGACCAGGAGTTCCTCGGGGCCGAGGTGGAGCGTGCGCATGTGGATGATCCGGGTGACCGTGTCGCCGTCGACGAGGGCGGTCTCGATCTTCCGGACCTCCTCGGCGCCCGCGGCCTCGCCCAGCAGCAGCGACTTGGTCTCCACCGCCAGGACCAGCGCGATCACGATCAGCAGGACGCCGATGCAGAGGGTGCCGACGCCGTCCCAGACGCTGTCGCCGGTGAGCAGGGCGAGGCCGACGCCGCCGAGGGCGAGGATCAGGCCGATGAGCGCGCCGAGGTCCTCCAGGAGGACGACGGGCAGCTCGGGCGCCTTGGCGTGGCGGACGAACTCCTTCCAGGAGCGCTTGCCGCGCAGGGCGTTGGACTCCTTGATGGCCGTGCGGAAGGAGAACCCCTCGGCGATGATCGCGAAGACGAGGACGCCGACCGGCCAGTACCAGTGCTCCAGCTCGTGCGGGTGCTTGATCTTCTCGTAGCCCTCGTAGAGGGCGAACATGCCGCCGACCGAGAAGAGCACGATGGAGACGAGGAAGGCGTAGATGTAGCGTTCGCGGCCGTAGCCGAAGGGGTGCTGCGGGGTGGCCTGGCGCCGGGCGCGCTTGCCGCCGACCAGCAGCAGGGCCTGGTTGCCGGAGTCGGCGACCGAGTGCACGGACTCGGCGAGCATCGACGACGAGCCGCTGAAGAGGAACGCCACGAACTTCGCTGCCGCGATCGCGAGGTTGGCGGCCAGTGCCGCCACGATCGCCTTGGTACCGCCTGACGCGCTCATGTGTCCGCGTTGTCCCTTCGCCTTCGTACGTACGCTGTCCAGGCCTTTGCCCGTCCTTTGCCGGTGGGCCATTGTCGCAGCCCGGACCGGTGACGGCCCCTCAGACCGCCGTCACCGGGTCGTCAGGCGACGATCGTGGCCCGGAACACCGTACCTACCCCGGATACCCGGACTTTCTCGCCCGCCGGGACGAAGACGGACCGGCCCGGGGTCAGCTCGTGGTCGCCCGCCCGTACCGCACCCGCGGTGCAGAGCAGGATCTGCGGGGTGGTGAGGGTGAGGTCGTGGGCGGGGGCGCCCTCGGGCAGGACGTACCGGGACAGCCGGAACTCGTCGGTCGGGGTCTCGTAGACCTCCTCGCCGTCGGAGGACGCCTCCGGGCGCAGCACGCCGGGGTCGCTCGGCTCGAAGCGGACGACGCGCAGGAGTTCGGGGACGTCGACATGCTTGGGGGTCAGGCCGCAGCGCAGGACGTTGTCGGAGTTGGCCATGATCTCGACGCCGAGGCCGGCCAGGTAGGCGTGCGGGGCGCCGGCGCCGAGGTACAGCGCCTCGCCGGGCTGCAGCCGGACGTGGTTGAGCAGCATCGCGGCGATGACGCCCGGGTCGCCCGGATAGTGGTGGGCGATGCCGGCGTAGGGGGCGTAGGCGCCGCCGAGACGGGTGCAGGCGGCCGCGGCGGCGGCGACCGTGCGGGACATCTCCTCGCGGTCGGCGGTGAGGACCGCGGTGAGGACCTCGCGCAGGGCGGCGTCCTCGGGGCGGGCGTGCAGCAGGTCGACGTACGGCTTGAGGGAGTCGACGCCGAGGCCGTCGAGGAGGCCGGCCGCCCGGAGGGGGTCGCGGAAGCCGCACAGGCCGTCGAACTCGGTGAGGGCGCAGATCAGTTCGGGCTTGTGGTTGGCGTCCTTGTAGTTGCGGTGCGGGGCGTCCACGGGGACGCCGCGGCGCTCCTCGTCCGCGTAGCCGTGCCTCGCCTGGTCCAGGTCGGGGTGGACCTGGAGGGAGAGCGGGGCGCCGGCGGCGAGGATCTTCAGCAGGAAGGGCAGGCGGGGGCCGAACCTCGCCACGGCCTCGGGTCCCAGTTCGCGCTCCGGATCGGCCTCGATGACCTCCAGCAGCGTGCCGCGCCCGGTGCGCGAGGGTGCGCCCGGGTGGGCGCCCATCCACATCTCGGCCTGCGGCTCGCCGGTCGGCTCGACGCCGAGCAGCTCGGGGATGGCGGTGGTGGAACCCCAGGCGTAGGGGCGGATGGTGTTGTCGAGGCGGTCCATGGGGTTCTCTCTGCCGGTCGTGGGGTGCGGTGCTGGACGGGGTGCCGGGTGCGTCGTGCCGTTCCGGGGCCGTGGCGTGCCGGGCTCCCCGCGCGGCGTGCCGGGCTCCCCGCGTGCGGCGCGGGTGCTCGCGCGTACGGGGATCAGGACGCCCTGGGCAAGATCAGGCCCTTGAAGCGACCGCGAGGTAAACGGCGGCGAAATCCGTGATGGCGATCAGTTCCGCGAGGCTCTCCACCTCGCCGCCGGCCTCCGGCTCCAGCTCGCTGATCGGCGTGTCGTGGCCGAGGGCCAGGTCACGGGCGGCCGGGGCGGCGGTGAGGCTGCCGATCGGGCGGTCGCGGAGCAGCACCACGCGCGCGTGCAGGGCGGGCGGCTCCTCCACGCGGTCCCGGAAGAAGTCGTCCGGGTCGGCGCCGGCGGCGAGCGGGCCGGCGAGCAGGGCGCTGTGCGCGGCGAGCGCCTCGGGCAGTTCGGCGACGACGGCCGGGATGCCGGACAGTTCGGCGAGCGCGGACGCGAAGCGGCGGCCCGCCGGGCCGGCCGAGGTGCCCTCCGTCCAGATCAGCGGAAGCGCGTCGGCGAGCTCGGCGGCCAGGGTCTTGGCCGGGTTGCCGTACGTCGCGATGGCGGGCCCGCAGCGCTCGGCGACGAGGTCGAGGCGGTCGGCGACCTTCTCCAGGGCGTCGGGCGGGGCGGTGAGCAGGCCGGTGCGGTCGAGGAGGGCGAGGAACGGCGTGAGCAGGGCCCACAGGACGCCGGGTGCGGACGCGGCGAGGGGTTGTTCGTCCTGCTGCTCGTACGAGGCGGTGGCCATCGGGACGAACAGGCCGTGGGCGCCGCCGACCGCTTCGGCGAGCGGACTGTGGGCGGGGGCGACGGCGACGACGGTGCAGCCGCGGCGGTAGGCCTGCTCGGCGAGCAGGGACAGGCCCGGCTCGGTGCCGTCGGGCGTGGCGATCAGCAGCAGGTCCACCGAGCCGGCCCAGCCGGGGAGTTCCCAGCGCAGGGCGCCCGCGGCCGGGGCGACGCCGGTGGGGGCGAGGCGGATGACGGGGCTGCCGGCGCCGGCGAGGGTGCCGAGCAGGTCGGCGGTGTGGGTGGCGGCGGCGCCGGGGCCGGCGATCAGGACGGCGCGGGGGCGGCCGTCGGGCTTGAGGTCGTTGACGCCGGCCTCGGCGCAGAGCCGGGCGGCGGTGCGGACGCGGGCGCCGGCCTCGGCGGCGCCGCGGAGCAGGCCGCGGTGGTCGGCCTCGGCCAGGCCCTCCGGGGAGTCGAGCAGCGATTCGTCGAGCATGGGCAACAGTCTCCGATCGCCGGGGTCCGTTACGGCGGTGTCCTGCGGCGTGTCCGTCACACCGGGTCCGTCCGTCCCGGGTGTGCCTGTCCGGGTGGGTTCACACCGGCTGTCCGGTGTGCGGGTGCCGGGGTGTGCGCCGGGGTGTGCGCCCGGGGCTCACGCCGGGCGGCGGGCCTCGTCGACGAGGAGGACGGGGATGCCGTCGCGGACGGGGTACGCCAGGCCGCAGTCCTGGCCGGTGCAGATCAGCTCGGTGTCCCGCTCCTCGAGGGAAGCGTGGCAGGCCGGGCAGGCGAGGATCTCCAGGAGGCCGGCTTCGAGCGGCATGAGGGTTCCCTTCGGGCGGGGTGTGCGGCTGGTGCGGATGCGCCTGGTCAGCGTACCGCCGGTGGGGGCGGGACGGCGGTGTCGGGCGGGTGCGCGGCCGGCGGCGGGGGCCGTCCGGCGCGGCCCGCCGGGCCCGCCGCCGCCGTGCGCCCCGGCCGGGCAGCGGCCTGTCATCCCCGGATGATCGCCAGCGCCTCGTCCCTCACCTTGGTCATCGTCGCCTCGTCCCGGGCCTCCGCGTTCAGGCGCAGGAGGGGTTCGGTGTTGGACGGGCGGACGTTGAACCACCAGTCGGCGGACGAGACGGTCAGGCCGTCCAGGTCGTCCAGGGTGACGTCCTCGCGGCCCTCGTACGCGGCGCGGATCGCGGCGAGGCGGGCCGTCTGGTCGTCGACCGTGGAGTTGATCTCGCCCGAGCCGGCGTACCGGTCGTACCGGTCGACGAGGGCGGACAGGGGCTTGTCCTGTCCGCCGAGGGCCGCGAGGACGTGCAGGGCGGCCAGCATGCCCGTGTCGGCGTTCCAGAAGTCGCGGAAGTAGTAGTGCGCGGAGTGCTCGCCGCCGAAGATCGCGCCGGTGCGCGCCATCTCGGCCTTGATGAAGGAGTGGCCCACGCGCGTGCGGACCGGCGTGCCGCCGTTCTCCCGCACCACCTCCGGCACCGACCGGGAGGTGATCAGGTTGTGGATGATCGTGCCCCGGCCGCCGTGCCGGGCGAGTTCGCGGGCGGCCACCAGGGCCGTGATCGCCGACGGGGGGACCGGGTCGCCGTTCTCGTCGACGACGAAGCAGCGGTCGGCGTCGCCGTCGAAGGCGAGGCCGAGGTCGGCGCCCTCCTGCCGGACCCGCTGCCGGAGGTCGACGAGGTTGGCCGGGTCGAGGGGGTTGGCCTCGTGGTTGGGGAAGGTGCCGTCCAGTTCGAAGTACATCGGGACGACGGTCAGGGGCAGGCCGGCGAAGACCGCGGGGACGGTGTGGCCGCCCATGCCGTTGCCCGCGTCGACGACGACCTTCAGGGGGCGGACGGAGGTCAGGTCGACCAGGGAGCGCAGGTGCGCCGCGTAGTCCTCCAGCGTGTCGCGCCGTGTGACCGTCCCCGGCCGGGCCGCCGGCCGCGGGGCGCCCGACTCCGTCCACCGGCGCACCAGGTCGCGGATCTCCGCCAGGCCGGTGTCCTGGCCGACCGGGGCGGCGCCCGCGCGGCACATCTTGATGCCGTTGTACTGCGCCGGGTTGTGCGAGGCCGTGAACATCGCGCCCGGCAGGTCCAGCGCGCCCGAGGCGTAGTAGAGCTGGTCGGTGGAGCACAGGCCGATCTCGGTCACGTCGGCGCCGCGCGCCGCCGCCCCGCGCGCGAAGGCCCGGGACAGGCCCGGGGAGGAGGGCCGCATGTCGTGTCCGGTGACGAGGGCGCTCGCGTCGGTCACCTGGACGAAGGCCGCCCCGAAGAGTTCGGCCAGCGCCTCGTCCCACTGGTCCGGGACCACTCCGCGTACGTCGTACGCCTTCACGATCTGCGACAGATCAGCAGCCACGGCCACCCCTCCTGGAATTCCTGTCGGTCAGCACAAACTACCCGCAGGCGCCGTCGGCCCGCCGGGCGATCACCGACCGGGCGCACGGCCGTGCCGAGTGGGCGCACGGCCGTGGTCTTCGAGGTGGGACGGCTTCCCGGATCTCCCGGGCCGGGCGGTGTCCGGGCGGGCGCCGGCGAGCTTTGGCCGGCGGCGGTCGGGCGCAGCACGGGCGACGGGGCCGGGCTCCGGAGCAGCAGGTCCCCTCGCGGCCCGTCGGGCCGGCGGCCGCGCAGGCGATGGTGGGGTTCCGCGGCGGGATCGTCCCGCCCGGCGCGCCGGGAGGGGAGTGCCGTGCTCAGTTGTCGGGCGACCGCAGCACCCGCAGGTGCCCGCGCCGCGCGACCTCCATCGGATCGGCGCCGCGCGCCCCGCCGCCGGCCCCCGCGGCCCGCTCCTGGGGCCGGGCCGCCTCGCGCACGGCGTTGGCGAGTGCTTCCAGGTCGTCCCCGCTGGGCCGAGCGGGCGCCGAGCCGTCGAGCAGCCGGACGACCTCCCAGCCGCGCGGGGCGGTGAGGCGCTCGGAGTGCTCGGCGCACAGGTCGTAGCAGTGGGGTTCGGCGTAGGTGGCGAGCGGGCCGAGGACCGCGGTCGAGTCGGCGTAGACGTACGTCAGCGTCGCGACGGCGGGACGGCCGCAGGCGGTGCGCGAACAGCGACGTACAGGGCTCACGATGTTGGACGGTACCGCACTCTTGAGCGGGCCGCGACGACTCTCCACCAGGTCACTCCACCGTGTCGTGCTGTGAGAAGCCCCACACGCTCTTCTGAACATACCTCGCTGACCTGCCCGGACAACGCTTTCCGAGCGATCGGCCGTCTTCAGACTCGATCACATTCCGCCGCAAACAGCGCCATTTGCCCTGAGGGCCACGGTCTCGGAGAGATATGGAATCGAGCCCAACCTTGGCTGGAATGGTCATCCTGCGACACGCGGTGCGGACCGGCCGGGGCCGTGCGCGGCCGGGCGAGCGGCCCCGGCGGGGACTACCCTGCACAGTGATGGACAACCCCGTGACGCCCCGTGCCGCCGGCCCCGGGCCCCGCCGCCGTGACCGCCACGGCCGGGGCATGCGCGGCCCGATCGCACCGCCGCAGGTACCTCTCGCCGCGAGCCGCGCCGAGGCGTTCGCGGACCTGGTGCAGGACTCCGTGGAACGCCTGGAGCGGCGGTGGCCGCAACTCGCCGACATCGACTTCCTGGTCCTGGAGGTGCCGCGGCTGGACGGCCCCGGCCGGTCCTGGAACGACGAGGCGGTGCCCCTGGGCGGCACGGTCCCCGCGCGGGACGGCCGTCCCGCGCGGGTGGTCGTCTACCGGCGGCCGGTCGAGATCCGCAGCAAGGGGCGCGACGAGCGGGCGGCCCTGGTGCACGAGGTCGTCGTCGAGCAGGTCGCCGAGCTCCTGGGACTGACGCCGGAGACGGTGGACCCGCGGTACGACGAGGACTGAGCCGCCGCTTCCCCTCCGGCGGCCGGGCGCCCCCGGAGGGGACGGGCGCCGTCCCCGGAGGGAACGGGCGCCCGCGCCTACTCCTGCAGCACCGACAGGTCCTCGTCCGCCACCGGCACCGAGACCGTCCCCCGGTCGTCCGGCAGGGTCTGCACGGTGAACGCCGGTACGCCGTCCCACGTCGCCGTCAGGGTCCGGGAGGCGTACACCGGGCCGCCCGACAGGGGCTCGACGGTCAGCGCGTACGTGCCCTTCAGGCCGCTCGGCACCGGCGGCGCGACGTCCTGGGTCGTGCCGGCCCTGATCGTGTACGTCCTCGAGACCGGCGTGCCGCCCTCGCTCCCGGCCGACGCGGTGACCCGGACCTTCGCGGCACGCCCGGGCGCCGCCAGGGACAGCGTCGAGCCCTTGCCGCTGTTGGCCGCCGCCGTCGCCCGCGTCCCGGCCGGCGCGGTCGCCGGGATGAACGCCGACTCCTGCTCGGCGCCCTCGCCCCGCACGACCCGTACCGCGGCGACCACCGGCACGCTCCGGTCCGTGGGGGTCAGCACCAGCGACCCGGCCTCGCCCCGCGTGACGTCCCCGAGGTCCACGGCGGTCGTCATGCCCGCCTTCACCCGGACCGTCTCGTGCCCGGCCGGGGTGATCAGCCCGGACGGCGAGGCGAGCCGCACCTTCAGGTCGGCGTCGGCGTCGCCGGGCGTGAACACCACCAGCCGTACGGCCGCGGCGTCCTTGGGGACGCCCGGCAGCACGAGGCTGCCGGCCGGGTCCGCGGACGCGGCCAGCCAGTCGCCGCCGGTCTTGTCGTCCAGGGCCTGCACGGCGGCCCCGATCCGCCCGCTGCGGACGCTGACGTGCACGGTGAGGTCGGTCCGCTCCTCGTCGGTGAGCGTGGACAGCAGGACCGCCTCGCCGGCGTGCGGCTGGACCGTGATGCCCTCCCCCACCGTCGACTCCAGGGCGCCGTCCTCGCCGTAGAGCTCGATGTCCACCACGGCGGCCGAGTCGTCGGGGTTGGTCAGGTGCACGTAGTCGGTGCGGCCGGCCGCCGTGGCGGCGCCCGGGAACCAGAACTCCGTGTCGGGCGCGGTGCAGCCGACGCCCTGCAGCCCCCGCCCGGTCCCCGCGGTGACCTCGGTGGTCTGCTGCACGGTCCAGCCGGGGGCGAACCGCCCCTGCGCGGTGCCGATGAGCGCGGGCGTGTCGGCGCCGGAGGTCTCCCCGGTGGCGGGCGTGCCGGGCGCCTTCGGCGTCAGGACGGGCGTGCCGGTCCTCTCGTCGTCGGCCTTCCCGTCCCCGCCGCCGTCCGCCGGCTCCAGCCGGGCCTCGCCCCCGCTCTCCGCGCCCTTCGTGACGGGCGTGAAGGACGTGTACGAGGTCTCGGCGAGGTCGGAGGAGCTGGGCGCGGGGCACAGCAGGCTGGTGCGTTCCACGGGCAGCCGGGCGGCCGGCCGGGCGGTGTCCTCGCCGGGGGCGTCCGGCGGGGACACCGCGGCGAATCCGGTGACGGCGGCGAGCGCGGTCGCGCCGGCGATCAGGGACAGGGTGGTGCGGTTCACTGCTGGCTCCCGTCGGGACGCTCACTGCCCGTGCCGTGGGGGTGGTGCGGCCGCGCCGGGTCGTAGGGCGGCGCTCCCGGCGCCTGGTGGCCCTGGTCGTACGGCCGGCCGTAGGTCTGGTCGTACGGGCCCGCCGGGGACTGGCCGCCGTAGGCGTACGGGTCGTACGGGGCGCCCTGGTAGGGGTCCGCCTGGTACGGGTCGCCCTGGTACTGCTGCCCGTACGCGTCCGCCGGGTACGGCCCGCCGGGGTACTGCCCGTCGCCGTAGGTCTCGCCGGCGTAGGTCTCGCCGGTGTGGCTCTCGCCGCCGTAGGTGCCGTACTCGGCGCCGGTGCGATCCGCCGGGGCCCACTCGTCGTGGGTCTGTCGCGGCGGGACCGTCACGGGTGCCTCCGCCTGCCCGGGGGCCGGCGGCTCCCCGGCGCGGTCCGCCTCCTCGGCCTCGGCCTGGGCGCGCAGGCGGCGGGCGCGGCGGCCCTCGCCGGCCGCGGCCTGGGCGGGGATCACCGGCTCCTCGGGCAGGTCGTCGTCGACGTCGCGGCGGCGGCCGGGCAGGGCGAGCACGACGAGGACGACGGCGAGCAGGCCCTGCGTCCACAGCCACGCGGTGTGGCCGGCCGGGTCGTCGTAGGTGACGTCGAGCTGTCCGCCCGAGGCGGGGAGTTCGAAGCCCTGGGCCCAGCCGTCGACGGTGGTGGGGGTGAGCGGCTTGCCGTCCAGGGTGGCGGTCCAGCCCTCGGCGGCGGCGTCGGCGAGGCGCAGCACGCGCCCCCGGGCACCGGCCGGGACGGTGGTGTGGATCTCGACGGGCCCGGCGGCGACGGGCCGTGCCTCGCCCGAGCCGGCTCCGGACACGATCGTCGCCCGCGCCACCTCCTGGTCGACCCGCCACAGCGCCCCGCCGTCCTGCTGGCTGAGCCGGGTCAGGCCGGGCGTGGCGTCCAGCACCCGGGTGACCTCGCGCGGCGCGCCCCGGTGGACCAGGACGTACCGCACGGCGAAGCCGCCGAGCTGGTCGGCCTGGTCGGCGCCGGAACCGGCGACGAGGTTGGCGACGACCTTGTCCAGCCTGTTGTTCCCGCCGTCGGCCGCGGCGAGTTCGGCGTCGCCCATCCGCGCCCCGGAGCCGCGCACCAGCACGTAGCCGACGCGGGCGGCGGAGTCGCTGTGCAGGACGAGGGTGCGGGCCTGGTCGCGGGTGCCGCTCTCCTCGGCGACGAACGCGGGCACCTGTACGGGGTCGCGCCGCTCCAGCGGGCCGTCGGCGCCCCGGATCATCCAGCCGGCGGCGACGAGCAGCGGGCCCGCGGCCGACGCGAGGGCGATCAGCGCGGCCACCGGCTGCCGCCAGCCGAAGCTCTGCTCGGCGACCCGCGCGCGGGCCCCGTCGGCGCCGAGGGCCGCGGCGGCCAGCAGGGCGATGCCGTAGACGAGGCTCGCGGGCCCGGCCCAGGCGGAGCCGTTGGACAGGACCGCGAAGACGAGGCCCACCAGGGCGACCGCCCAGGCCGTCCGGATGCCCGACTGGCGCTCGGAGCGCAGCAGGGCGGCCAGCGCGGCCAGGACGACGCCGATGAGCATCGGCCCGCCGACCGTGCCGGGGCCGCCGGGGCTCGCGCCGAGCAGGTCGAGGGCGGAGGCGGCCGAGGCGCCGTACTCCAGGCCGGCCTCCTGGAAGAAGCCGAACGGCAGCAGCGTCAGCGACCAGGGGGCGAGCAGCAGCAGCGGCGTGCCCAACTGGGCCAGGAAGCGCAGGCCGTGGGCGGCGAGGTCGCCGCGGCGCACGGCCAGCAGGCCGAGGCCCAGGACCAGCGCGACGGGCCACACGACGGGCGTGAACGCGGTGGTGATCGTCAGCAGCAGCGCGTACGCCCAGGTGGCCCGCCAGCTGCCGCGCGTGCCCGGAGGGCCCGCGAGTCCGCTCGCCGCGACGCCCGCGCGCCCCAGGAGCGGCAGCAGCACGGCCAGCACGGCGGTGCCGATGCGGCCGCCGGCGAGCGCGCCGGTGGCGGCGGGCAGGAAGGCGTAGCCGACGGCCGCCCACGCGCGCAGCAGCCGCGAGGGGACGAGGGGGCGGGAGGCGAAGTAGGCGGTGAGGCCGGCCAGCGGCACCGAGCCGACCAGCAGGACGGTGACGGCGAGTCCGGTGGAGCCGAGCAGCACGGAGGCCAGCAGGGCCACGATCGCGAGGTAGGGCGGCGCGGACGAGGTGCCGCCGGTGCCCACCGCGTGCCAGGAGTCCAGGTACCGCGCCCACAGCTCGCCCGAGTCGGCCGGGGCGGGCAGCAGGGCGCCGCCCGCGAGCGCGCCGCCGCCCAGGAGCTGGCGGCAGGCGACGAGGGAGACGAGCAGCAGCACCAGGAAGAGCACCGGGCCGGGCTTGCGGGCGATGCGCTTGAGCCGGGCGAACTGCTCGACCTCCAGGAAGTCCGCGTCGTCGCCGCCGGGTCCCGACTCGACGGCGCCGCCGTGCCGTCCCGCTCCGGAGGCGGACTCCGGGTCGGAGCGGCCGACGAGGTTGCCGGCGACCTGTTCGACGGTGACGCGGACGGTGGCGCCGGGCGGCGGGAACAGCGCCCGCAGCTCGGCCTTGTCGATCTGCGGGCGGCCCCGGCTGCGCCGCCCGGCCAGGATCCGCTCGGGCCGCAGCAGAACGCCCATCAGGCCGCGGATCTCGTCGACGGCCTGCCCGGGGACCTTGCCGACGAGGTAGGCGACGGTGCGCAGCAGCGTGCCGAGCACCAGCCGCAGCAGCACCCAGGGCAGCGCGGCCGTACGGGCGTTGACGAGCAGGGTGTAGGCCGCGCCCGCCTTGTCGACCTTGTGCGGGGAGGCGGCGGTGCGGCCCACGCAGTCGACGGTGCGGCGCTCGCGGGAGGCCGCCTCGGCGTGGCGTACGACCGCCTCGGGGGCGACCAGGACGCGGTACCCGGCGGCGTGCGCGCGCCAGCACAGGTCGACGTCGTCGCGCATCAGGGGCAGCCGCTGGTCGAACCCGCCGAGCCGGTCGAAGACGTCGCGGCGGACCAGCATGCCGGCGGTGGACACCGCCAGTACGGGCCGGACGTGGTCGTGCTGGCCCTGGTCCTGTTCGCGGCGGTCCAGACCGGTCCAGCGGCGGCCGGAGTTGGCGATGGAGACGCCGACCTCCAGCAGTTGCCGGCGGTCGTACCAGCCGCGCAGCTTGGGGCCGACGACGGCGACGTCGTCGCGGCCGAGTTCGTACTCGTTGTCCACGACCCTCAGCAGCTGGGCGAGGGCGTCGGGTTCGGGGGCGCAGTCGTCGTGCAGCAGCCACAGCCACTGGACCGGCTCCCCGTACGGCAGCTCGGGCAGGTCGTAGGCGTCGTCGCGCCAGGTGCGCGTGACGGGGTCCCAGCCGCTCGGCCGCTTCAGGTAGGGCAGTTCCTCCGGGGTGAGGACGGGCGCCGTGCGGTTGCACTCCTCGACGGCCTGGCCGAACCCGGTGCGCCGGGCCAGGTGCAGCACCCGGTCGGCGCCGAGGGCGTCGGCGACCAGCCGGGCGGAGTCGTCCGCGCTGCCGGTGTCGGCCGCGACGACGTACTGGGCGGGGCGCTCCTGGCCGAGCAGCCCGGCGAGCGCGTCGGGCAGCCAGCGGGCGCCGTCGTGGGAGACGAGGACCGCGGTCACCACATGACGCGGGAACTCGGGCGGGCGGGCCGGGTCGAACCCGGCTGCGGCAGCAGTGTCGTGATGGGCTGCCGGGTGGCTGTGCACGGACATCGAGGTACGGGCCCCGGTTCGATGGACTGCGGTGGACGCCTGTGCCCTGCGGGGGCAGCGGGGCGTCTCGGACGAGCGACCACACTATCGGCAGTCCGATCGGGGTGGCGCGCAGCGCCTCGACGGGGGGCGGCGGCCGGGAACGGGCGGGCACGCCGCGGCCCGCCGCCTGTGGACAACCCACCCGCGACGGGCCGTTCGCGACGTGTCCGGCCGGTCCGCGCGTCCGACGGGTCCACGGGGGATCCGTGCCGCGGCCCGGACGGCGGCCTTCCTCGGCCGGCGGTCCTCTCAGACGGCGGCCTTCTTCAGCCGGCGGCGTTCCCGCTCGGACAGGCCGCCCCAGATGCCGAAGCGCTCGTCGTGGGCGAGGGCGTACTCGAGGCACTCGGAGCGGACCTCGCAGGCGAGGCAGACCTTCTTGGCCTCGCGGGTGGAGCCGCCCTTCTCGGGGAAGAAGGACTCGGGGTCGGTCTGGGCGCACAGCGCGCGCTCCTGCCAGCCGAGTTCCTCGTCCGCGTCGTCGACCAGCAGTTGCTGCACCAGCTCGGTCATGTGCGCCCCTCGTCCGTCTTTCGCGTCCCCGTGATGTAGCCGTTACCGATCCCGGCTGAACGACACGAGTGAAATTACAAGTGTGCTGCTCCGGGCGAGTCAAGCCGGGATCTGCTATTGGGCTCCTTATTCACTCTGCGGAACCAAGGCCATGCAGAAAGTGTTGAAATCGGCATAAACCTTGACACGCAGACCAGGCCGCCGCGAGCCCTGGCCCCGTACAGAGGCTGTACGGGGAAGGACGCCCGGCGGTTCGATCCCGTTCCGACACACGCGCCGAAGCGAACCGGATCACAGTCGGATCACGGGATCGCAACGGAGCTTGCGTGCCCGGATGGACGCCGTGTGTCCCGAGAACCGCCCGAGCAAACCTTTCACCTAAAAGACCAACCGGATGAGGGGAAACACATCCCCCATATCGGGCGTCGAGTTGACAGGGGAGGTGTGAGCCGCTGTCCTAGTGGGCA
Organism: Streptomyces glaucus; assembly: GCF_039533365.1. Lineage (NCBI taxonomy): Bacteria > Bacillati > Actinomycetota > Actinomycetes > Kitasatosporales > Streptomycetaceae > Streptomyces > Streptomyces glaucus. The sequence continues at coordinate 43,449 of NZ_BAAATK010000041.1, read as the reverse complement.
TGCTCGCGAACCCGGCACTCACCCCGACCCGCTCCGCCGGGTCCCACGGTGCTGCCCGCGCTCGCTGTAGCTGTTGCTGTTCCAGCTGTTGAGCCCGCCCGCCCCCGACTCCGTTGGAGCGGGAGGCACCCCCGTGCTCCGGCTGCCCCCGGGTCCACCCGACCCGGCCGCTTCCTCCCACGCCCGGACCAGGGCTTCCCCGTCCCCCGCGACCCGGGCGGACGGTACGCGGCCCCGCCGCCCCCCACGCTTCCGCACTCTTCCGCCGAGGAACCCACCCCACCCATGAACAGCGACAGCGACCTGCAGATCGCCGGCGACATCCTCGAAGTCCCGCACCTCCTCCAGGCACCGCGCGAGCACCCGGCCACCGTCGCCGAGTTCGCCGGCCTGGCCCGCTCCATCGCCGCCGACCGCGCCCAGTGGGAACACCTCGTCCGCTACGACGCCGTGACGCGCTGGTACCACCGGCTGCGCGCCGTCCCCCGGGCGCCCGGCCCCGCCCACGCCGGAAAGGCCCCGGCCGGCTACGAGGTCTGGCTGTTGTCCTGGGTGCCCGGACAGGGCAGCGGACTGCACGACCACGGCCCCTCCTCCGGCGTCCTGACGGTCCTGGAGGGCACGCTGACCGAGCGCACGGAGCGCGGCGAGCGCGCGCTCGGGCCCGGAGCGCAGCGGGTCTTCGCGCCGGGATACGTGCACGAGGTGGTGAACGACGCGCTGGAGCCGGCCGTCAGCCTGCACATCTACTACCCGGGCCTGACGCGGATGCCGATGCACGCCTCCCCGCACTGCGAGGCCCGGATCGCGCCGGGCGCCGTGACCGCCTGACGCGGCGCCGCGCCCGCCCGCCGGGCGCCCCCGCCCGACGACCGGCCACCACCCGTCAACGGGCCGGCCCGGCGGCTGACACACTGGTGCAATGCGCATTGTGGTTCTGGCAGGCGGCATCGGCGGTGCCCGGTTCCTGCGCGGTCTGAAGCGGGCCGTGCCGGACGCGGACATCACGGTCATCGGCAACACCGGGGACGACATCCACCTCTTCGGGCTGAAGGTCTGCCCGGACCTCGACACGGTGATGTACACGCTCGGCGGCGGCATCGACGAGGAGCAGGGCTGGGGCCGGGCCGACGAGACCTTCCACCTCAAGGAGGAGCTCGCGGCGTACGGCGTGGGGCCGGAGTGGTTCGGGCTCGGCGACCGGGACTTCGCCACGCACATCGTCCGCACGCAGATGATCGGCGCCGGCTATCCGCTGAGCGCCGTCACCGAGGCCCTGTGCGACCGCTGGAAGCCGGGGGTCCGCCTCATCCCCATGTCCGACGACCGCGTCGAGACCCATGTCGCCGTCGAACTGGACGGCGAGCGCAAGGCGATCCACTTCCAGGAGTACTGGGTGCGGCTGCGGGCCTCGGTCCCCGCCGAGGCGGTCGTGCCGGTCGGCGCGGAGCAGGCCAAGCCGGCGCCGGGCGTCCTGGAGGCGATCGCCGAGGCGGACGTCGTCCTCTTCCCGCCCTCCAACCCGGTCGTCTCCATCGGCACGATCCTCGCCGTGCCCGGCATCCGCGAGGCGATCGCCGACGCCGACGTGCCCGTCGTCGGCCTCTCCCCCATCGTCGGGGACGCGCCCGTGCGCGGAATGGCCGACAAGGTGCTCGCGGCGGTCGGCGTGGAGGCCACGGCGGCGGCGGTCGCCGAGCACTACGGCTCGGGCCTGCTGGACGGCTGGCTCGTCGACACCGTCGACGCGGCCGCCGTGGCGCGGGTCGAGGCGGCCGGGATCCGCTGCAGGGCGGTGCCGCTGATGATGACCGACGTCGACGCGGCCGCGCGGATGGCCCGCGAGGCGCTGGCGCTGGCCGAGGAGGTGCGGGCGTCTTGAGCGGCGGCGAGGCCCCCGGCTACCGGGTCTGGGCCGTGCCCGGCCTGCCCGAGATCCGGCCCGGCGACGACCTGGCCAAGCTGATCGCGGCGGCCGAGCCCGCCCTGGCCGACGGCGACGTGCTGCTCGTCACCTCGAAGATCGTCTCCAAGGCGGAGGGGCGGATCGTCCGGGCCGCCGACCGGGAGGCCGCGATCGACGCCGAGACCGTGCGGGTCGTGGCCCGCCGCGGCCCCCTGCGCATCGTCGAGAACCGTCAGGGCCTCGTCCTGGCCGCGGCCGGCGTCGACGCCTCCAACACCCCCGCCGGGACGGTGCTGTTGCTGCCCGAGGACCCGGACGCGTCCGCGCGGGCCATCCGGGAGGGGCTGCGGAGCGCCCTCGGCGTCACCGTCGGCGTCGTCGTCACCGACACCTTCGGACGCCCCTGGCGCTCGGGGCTCACGGACGTCGCGATCGGCGCCGCCGGGGTGCGCGTCCTCGACGACCTGCGCGGGGGCACGGACGCGCACGGCAATCCGCTCAGCGCCACCGTCGTCGCCACGGCCGACGAACTCGCCGCCGCCGGCGACCTGGTCAAGGGCAAGGCCGCCGGGCGGCCCGTCGCCGTCGTGCGCGGGCTGGGGCACGTGGTGGCCGAGGAGGACGGGGAGGGGGCACGGGCCATGGTGCGCGGAGCGCGCGACGACATGTTCCGTCTGGGCACCTCCGAGGCGATCCGCCAGGCGGTGACCCGGCGCCGCACCGTGCGGTCGTTCACGGACGAACCCGTCGACCCGGAAGCCGTACGGCGGGCGGTCGCCGCCGCCGTGACGGCGCCGGCCCCGCACCACACCACGCCGTGGCGCTTCGTCCTGCTGGAGTCCGAGGAGTCCCGCACCCGCCTGCTGGACGCGATGCGGGACGCCTGGATCGCCGACCTGCGCCGGGACGGCCGGACCGAGGAGTCCATCGCCCGGCGCGTCCGCCGCGGGGACGTCCTGCGCAACGCGCCCTACCTGGTGGTCCCCTGCCTGGTCATGGACGGCTCCCACACCTACGGCGACGCGCGGCGCGACGGCGCGGAGCGGGAGATGTTCGTGGTGGCCGCCGGGGCCGGGGTGCAGAACTTCCTGGTGGCGCTGGCCGGCGAACGGCTCGGATCGGCGTGGGTGTCGTCGACGATGTTCTGCCGGGACGTCGTCCGGCGGGTGCTGGACCTGCCGGACGACTGGGACCCCATGGGGGCCGTCGCGGTCGGCCACCCCGCCGAGGAGCCCCGGCCGCGCCCGGAGCGGAACGCGGAGGCGTTCATCGAGGTGCGGTGACGCGCCCACCCCCCAAGACACCCCGGCTCCCGAGGACTCCACCGTGGCAGGACGTTTCGCCCCCCGCCCCCCGCACGCGCCCGTGCGCGGCGGGTACGCCGCCGCACCGGCCGGGGCGCCGGCGAAGGTGCGGACGTGGGTGCCGGACGAGCCGCTGGACCTCGGGCTGGTACTCGGGCCGCTCCGGCGCGGCCCGGCCGACCCGACGTTCCGGGCGATGCCGGACGGGTCCGTGTGGCGGGCCAGCCGGACGCCCGCCGGGCCGGGGACGCTGCGGGTGTCCGCACACGGTGCGGAGGTCCGCGGCGAGGCCTGGGGGCCGGGCGCCGAATGGCTCCTGCACCATCTGCCCGAACTGCTCGGCGCCGCCGACGACCCGTCCGCGTTCGCGCCCCGGCACCGGCTGCTGGCGCTGGCCCGGCACCGGCGGCCGGGGCTGCGGCTGACGCGGACCGGGCTGGTGCTGGAGTCGCTGATCCCGTCGGTCCTGGAGCAGAAGGTCACCACGGCCGAGGCGTACCGGGCGTGGCGGCTGCTCGTCCGCCGGTACGGCGACCCGGCGCCGGGTCCGGCGCCCGGACGGATGTACGTGATGCCGGCGCCGCGCACCTGGGCGCTGATCCCCTCCTGGGAGTGGCACCGGGCGGGCGTCGACGACAAGCGGGCGTCCACGATCCTGCGGGCGGTACGGGTCGCCGCGCGGCTGGAGGAGACCGTGCGGATGGAGCCGGCGGCGGCGCAGGCGCGCCTGGAGGCCGTGCCGGGGATCGGTCCGTGGACCTCGGCGGAGACGGTCCAGCGCAGCCACGGCGCACCGGACGCGGTGACGGTCGGGGACCTGCACCTGCCGGGGATCGTGGGATGGGCGCTGGCCGGCGACCGGCACGCCGACGACTCCCTGATGCTGGAACTGCTGGAGCCGTACGCCGGACAGCGGCACCGGGCGGCCCGGCTGATCCTGCTGAGCGGCCGGACACCGCCGAGACGGGCCCCGCGGATGCCGGTGGGGGACATCCGGGGGCTGTGACAGCCCCCGCGGCCACCGGCCGCGGGGCCGCGCGCCGCTTCCCCGCACGCCCGGTCCCGCCGCCGGAGGACCGCGCCCCGCGCACCCGCGGCCGCCCACGACCGGAGGGCCGGGGGCCGCCCCTCGCCCACCGGGCCTACTGGTCCGAGGAGAACCGCACCGCCCCCGCCGGAATCCGCGCGTCGCACCACACCCGGGCGCCCTCGCGCAGTTCGTTGTCCGCGCCGACCACCGCGCCGTCCCCTATCACCGTCCCGGTCAGGACGGCCCGCTCCCCGACCCGGGCCCGCGTGCCGATGAGGGAGTCCGTGATGACGGCGCCGGGCTCGATGACGGCCCCCGGCAGGATCGTGCTGCCGAACACCCGTGCGCCCTCCGCCACGAACGCCCCCTCGCCCACCACCGTCCCGCCCGCCAGCTTGGCGTCGGGCGCGACGGTCGCCGTCGGCAGGATCAGCCGGTCCCCGCAGCGGCCGGGCACCGCCGGGGACGGCGCCCGCCCCAGCACCAGATCCGCCGAGCCCCGGACGAACGCCGCCGGCGTGCCCAGGTCCAGCCAGTACGTCGAGTCGACCATGCCCTGCAGGTGCGCCCCGGCCGCCAGCAGGTCCGGGAACGTCTCCCGCTCCACCGACACCGGCCGCCCCGCCGGGATCGTGTCGATGACCGAGCGGCGGAAGACGTACGCCCCCGCGTTGATCTGGTCGGTGACGATCTCCTCCGGTGTCTGCGGCTTCTCCAGGAACGCCAGCACCCGGCCCGTGTCGTCCGTCGGCACCAGTCCGTACGCCCGCGGGTCCGTCACCCTCGTCAGGTGCAGGGACACGTCCGCGCCCGTCTCCTCGTGCGTCCGCACCAGGGCCCTGATGTCCAGCCCCGTCAAGATGTCCCCGTTGAAGACCAGCACCGGATCGTCCGGACCCGAGTGCAGGCGCGCCGCCACGTTGCGGATCGCGCCGCCCGTCCCCAGCGGCTCCTCCTCCGTCACGTACTCGAGGTGGAGTCCCAGTGACGAGCCGTCGCCGAAGTACGGTTCGAAGACCTCGGCCAGATAGGACGTGGCGAGCACGATGTGCTCCACGCCCGCCGCTCTCGCCCGCGCCAGCTGGTGCGTGAGGAACGGCACCCCCGCCGCCCTGACCATGGGCTTGGGCGTGTGCACCGTGAGCGGGCGCAACCGTGTGCCCTTGCCGCCGACCAGGAGGATCGCTTCTGTCACCTGTCGTCTCTGCTTCCTGCCGGGACCGGCCGAACTGCCTTTCGACCGGCCAGTGTATGCAGACCGTTCCGTGGCGCCCTCGATGGCCGTGCGGTGTCCCGCCCCTGCCCCCCGACGGCGGTGAACGTGCTCTTCGGTGCCGGTACCGGCCCGCCCCCGCCGGGTGCGGCGCCCCCTCCCCCGAGGACGCCGGTCCGGCCGCCCTCAGCGCCCTTGGTGGCGGGCCGCCGCGGAGCGGACCGTACCGAGTTCGCGGTAGAGCCGTCCGCCGGGGCACTCCGTGGCGAAGCCGTCCCGATGACCGGAGATCACGTTCAGTCGTACGTTCATGCCTTTTCGGTAGAGATTGCCACCAGCGGACTTCAGGTATGTCATGCCCCGCGGATTCATCCCGTGGAACCCGAGCTTCCAGGCGGTCAGCCGGGCGACGCTCCGCACCGCGGCGGAGGGCGGCTCGGCGGAGCCGAAACTGCCGAGCACGGCGATGCCCGTGCTGTCGCCGTTGAAGCCGAGGGTGTGCGCGCCCATGACCGGCTGCGCCACGCCCCCGGCCCGGCCCTCGTAGATCTTTCCGCACTTGTCGACGAGGAAGTTGTAGCCGATGTCCCGCCAGCCCATGCTCCTGACGTGGTAGCGGTAGATACTGCGAATGATCGAAGGGGCCTGCTCGCAGCGGTAGTTGTTGCCGGAGGCGGTGTGGTGCACGAACGCCGCCGCGACCTTCTTCGTGTAGCGGAACCCCTTCTCGCGCAGCGTCTCGTCCGCGCCCCAGCCGCGCCGCGTGACGATGCGCGGGCGCGGGCCGATGTACGGCTTCGCCCGCTGCTGCTCCGTCAGCTCGTCGGCGCGCAGCCGGAACAGCTCGGCCTCGGTCTCGGCGCGGCCGAGTTCCGGGATCTCGGTGGCGCCGAGCGACGCGAGGCCGGCGTTGGCGGCGGAGGCGGCGAGGGCCTCGGTCTCCCCGGCGCCGGAAGCGGCCTGCCCGGCGCCGGGAACGCCACCGGTGCCGGATGCGCCGTCGCCGCCGGCCGCCGCGCCGGTGCCCGGCGTGGCGGTGGCGCCGGGGCCGGCCGGGGTGCCGTCCGCGGGCGGGGCGTCCTCGCCGGGGTCGACGAGTTCGAGGCGCAGCCCGCCGGGGAGCGGGTCCGCGGCGGGCGCGGTCCCCGGGCCCGGACCGACCCGGTCCCGGCCGCCCGTACGGTGGCCGCTCCCGGGCCGGACGCGGATCTCCACGCCGTCCGAGTCCCCCACCCACAGCGGGGCCGTGGCGCCGCGCACCCGGCCCGACGCGCGCTCGGCCGTGCCGGGGTCGGCCGCGTGCTCGGCGTTGTGCGTCTCGACGTCCCGCCAGCCGGACCAGGTGCCGGTGCCGGCGGCGCGGGTGCGGACCTGGACGCGGGCGCGCAGTTCGGCGGCGGGGTCGTTCCAGACGACGCCGACGAGCGAGAAGTGCCGTACGGCACGGCGGGGCAGGCCCTGGACGACGGCGCCGGAGGCGCGGTCGCGGGCGAGGGGCTCCAGGGGCAGCGACTGGGTGCTGCCGGGAACGCGCGACGCGGCCGGCCGCCCCGCGGACGCGGCCGCTTTCGCACCGGGCCCCGCTCCCGCGGTCGCGGGCGGGGCGAGGGGGACGGCGAGGGCGGCCGCGCAGGCGACGCCGATCGAGGAGGCAAGGAATCCAGGCATGCCCCTGATCATGGACATACCCATACAAGTCTGTCTATCCGGACATTGACCGGCCGTCGGGCCGGTTCCCCCGAACCGGTGGCCGGTCCGTGGCGAACCGGTGACGGCCCGCGGGCCGGCGAGTGGGTGCGCGGGCCCGCGCCCGCGTACGCTTGCGCGGGTGAACGCCACCGACCGCACCCCCGCCGACCTGCTGGCTTCCGCGCTCGCCGCGGACCCCGGGCGCCCCCTGGTGACCTTCTACGACGACGCCACGGGCGAACGGGTCGAATTGTCCGTGGCCACCTTCGCCAACTGGGTGGCCAAGACCTCGAACCTGCTCCAGGACGAACTCTCCGCCGAGCCCGGGGACCGGGTCGCGCTGCTGCTGCCCGCGCACTGGCAGACGGCGGTGTGGCTGCTGGCGTGCGCGTCGGTGGGCGTGGTCGCGGACATGGCCGGCGATCCGGCGGCGGCCGACGTCGTGGTGAGCGGGCCGGACACGCTGGACGCGGCGCGGGCCTGCTCCGGGGCGCGGATCGCGCTGGCGCTGCGGCCGCTCGGGGGGCGCTTCCCGCAGCCGCCGGAGGGCTTCGCCGACTACGCCGTGGAGGTGCCGGGGCAGGGGGACCGGTTCGTGCCGTACGCGCCGGTCGACCCCGAGGAGCCCGCGCTGATCGTGGCGGGGCGGGAGTTCACCGGCGCGGAGGTCGTCGAGCGGGCGCGCGCGCAGGCGTCGGCGCTCGGCCTGACGGGGCCGGGATCGCGGATCCTGTCCGGGCTGCCGTACGACACGTGGGAGGGGCTGAACGCCGGGCTGTACGGGCCGCTCGCGACCGGCGGCTCGGTGGTGCTGTGCCGGAACCTGGACCGCCTGGACGCGACGGCCCTGGACAAGCGCATCGAGGCGGAACGGGTCACGGCGACGGCACGGTAGCCGCGCCCCGGCCGCGTCCCCCGTCCGGCCCAGCTCCACCCGCCCCCCGCCCGCCGTCCACGGCATCGTCGTAAGGACACGGACGACACGCTCGTACACCACGAGGGGGCCCAGAGGTGACCGAGACCGCGGGAGCGCCCTCCGGAGGACCGGGCGTCCCCGGGCCCCCGGGGCCGGGGGCGTCCGCGGCCGGGGGCGGGCCGGCGCGGCGGCGCCGACAGCGCCTGCGGCGGGGCTCGGCGCTGGCGGTCACCGTCGTCGTCGCCGGCACCGCCGGCGCCGGATGGGCGCTGTACGCGAAGCTGAGCGGCAACATCACCCCGGACGAGGCGGCCGCGGCGGAACTCGCCCGGTACGAGCGGGAACGCCCCACCGCCCTGGTCCGCGACGCGCGGAACATCCTGCTGATCGGTTCGGACGCGCGCTCCGGCGACGGGAACGCCAGCCGCGGGCGGGGCCCGGGCGCCGAGCGGTCCGACGCCACCGTCCTGCTGCACCTGTCCGCGGGCCGGCGCAGCGCCACCGCCGTCTCCGTCCCCCGCGACCTGATGGTGGACGTACCCGGCTGCCGGCGCCGGGACGGCACCCGCGCCGAACCGGTGTTCACGATGTTCAACCACGCCTTCCGCACGGGCGGTTCGGCCTGCACCGTCCGGACGGTCGAGAAGCTCACGGGCATCCGCGTCGACCACTACGTCGTCGTCGACTTCCACGGCTTCAAGGAGCTGGTCGACGCGGTCGGCGGCGTCGAGATGTGCCTGAAGGAGCCGATCGACGACAAGGCCGCCGGACTGAGGCTGCCCGCGGGCCGGGTGCGGCTCGACGGCGAACGGGCCCTCGGCTACGTCCGCGCCCGCAAGTCCCTCGGCAACGGCAGCGACACCGCGCGGATGGAACGGCAGCAGCGGTTCCTCGGGGCGCTGGTCGACACGGTGCGCGACGACGGCGTGCTGCTGAACCCGGTGAAGCTGTACCCCGTGCTCGACGCGGCCACGTCCGCCCTCACCACCGACCCGGCTCTGGCGAGTCTGCGCGGTCTGTACGAACTCGTGCGCGGGCTGCGGGAGATCCCCGCGGAGCGGGTGCAGTTCCTGACCGTTCCGCGGGAGTCGTACGTCCACGACCCCCAACGCGACCAGCTGGTGAAGCCCGAGGCGGAGAAGCTGTTCGAACGACTGCGGCGGGACGAACCGGTGGTGGTCGCGCACCGGCCCCCGGGGGACTCCGCCGGGAAGAGCCGCGCCGGGGCCGGCGACACGGCCGCCGGGCCGCGCGGCAACGCCCCCGGGCAGCCGTACCGGCCCTCCCGCCAGGAGCCCGGCGGCTACGGCGCGTACGTCCGCGGCGACGGAACGTCCGGGAGGAACCCCGGGGGAAAGCCGCCCGGCGGGCCCGCCGCCGCTTCCCCGGCCCCCACGTTCCGCGGGAACACGGCGGCCGAGGACACCTGCGCGTAAAGCAGACTCCAAGGCGGCTCCAAGGCAACAGATTTTTGTTCAGTGAAATGGGCGGATTGCCCAGGTGTAGGGACGTGGAATGCGTCACCGGCGTCGCCCGACACCGAACCGGGCGGTTAGTGTGAGCGGTCCGGTGTGTCTGACCGCGAGGCTCCGCCCTGGAGGTCACGCACTGCTTGATGAGACCCGAGCGCCTTGGAGGGGAAGGCGCCGCGTGGCCCCGACGGAGGACTCGAACAACCGTGGACGCGCAAGGCCGTGGGCGGGCGGAGAACATCGACCCCGCAGACCAGTGGGTACTCAATCCGGACACCGGCGAATACGAACTGCGACTGGCTCCTTCCGCACCGCAGTCGGCCGTCCCCGGTCCGCGCCGGGCGCGCTCGGCGGGCGCGGCGGTGCGCAGCCGCACGACGGCACCCGGCCGGGACGCTCCCGACCGGGAGGACGCGCCGGGTCCGGAGATCCCGTCGCAGCGCAGGCGCCGCGCCGCGCCCGCCGAGCCGCCGCCGGGGCGGCGCGGGCGCCGGCCGGCGAAGAAGTCCAGGACGAAGAAGGCCCTGGTGTGGACCGGCGGGACGCTGGCGCTGGTGCTGGTCGCCGGGGCGGGGGGGACGTACCTCTACATCGAGCACCTCAACGGCAACATCACATCCGTCTCCGACGACGGCGCGAGCACCGGCGGCTTCAGCAAGGACAAGGCGATCAACATCCTGCTGATCGGCACCGACAAGCGCACCGGCGCGGGCAACGAGAGCTACGGCGACAAGGGCAGCGTCGGACACGCCGACACCACGATCCTGCTGCACGTCTCGAAGGACCGGACGAACGCGACCGCGCTCAGCATCCCGCGCGACCTGATCGTCGACATCCCCGACTGCCCGACGACGCGGGAGGACGGATCGACCGAGGTCATCCCCGGCTCGCAGAACGCCCGCTTCAACTCCAGCCTCGGCCAGGACGGCCGTACGCCCAGCTGCACCATGCGGACCGTCACCGAGCTGACCGGGATCACGCCCGACAACTTCATGGTCGCCGACTTCAACGCGGTCAAGACGCTGACCACGGCGGTCGGCGGCGTCGAGGTCTGTCTGGCCAAGGACATCGACGACCCCGACTCGCACCTGAAGCTCTCCAAGGGCACGCACACCATCCAGGGCGAGCAGGCACTGGCGTTCGTCCGCACCCGGCACGCGGTGGGCACCGGCGGCGACCTGAGCCGTATCGGCCTGCAGCAGCAGTTCCTCAGCGCGCTGATGCGCAAGCTGAAGTCCAACGACACGCTGACCAGCCCCTCGAAGATGATCAAACTGGCGGAGGCGGGCACGGAGGCGCTGACCGTCGACTCCCAGCTCAACAGCATCACCAAGCTGAAGGACCTCGGCCTGGAGCTGGGCAAGCTGAACACCAAGAACCTGACGTTCACCACGGTCCCGGTGCAGGACAACCCCGCCGAGACGGTCAAGGCGACGGTCGTCATCGACGAGTCGAAGGCGCCCCAGGTCTTCGACATGATCAAGAACGATGTGTCGTTCACCGAGGTCAAGCAGCAGAAAGCCGCGGCACAGGCCAAGGAGGAGAAAGCCGCCGCCGCCCGGCTCAAGGGCGCCAAGGCCGACCCCTCCGAGGTGCGGGTGCGCATCCTCAACGGCGGCGCGAAGCCCGGCAGCGCCCAGGAGACCCTGAACTGGCTGCAGAACGACGAGGGCATGACCAAATCGGAGAACGGCGGCAACGCCCCCGAGGAACTGAGCAGGACCACGCTCGAGTACGCCCCCGACCAGGCCGACCAGGCACGCCGCCTCGCCGCCGTCATGGGCCTGCCCGGATCGGCGTTGAAGCCCGGCGAGAGCGTGACCAACGCCCAGGGACTGCCGACGATGACGCTGACCCTGGGCAAGGACTTCAAGGGCGCCGGCGTCTCGCTGACCACGCCGACGAAGGTGCCGGAAGGGGTACCGAAGTCCACCGCGGACAAGGTCGAGTGCGCCAAGTGACCCGACGTGTCCGAGGAACCGGGCGGACCGGCCGGCTGCCGGGCCGTGACGGCGTCACCGGCACCACCCGGCGCGCAACCGGCCGGATAGTGTGAGCATTCCAGTGCCCCACGCCGCGGCCCGTCCGGGCGTCACGCGCGTGGTGACCAGTACCCGTGCGTCTTCCGGGGGGAAGGCGTCACGTGGCCCCGACGGAGGATTCGGACGACCGTGGACGCGCAAGGCCGTGGGCGGGGGGACGACGTCGATCCCGCGAACCAGTGGGTACGCAATCCGCAGACCGGCGCATACGAACTGCGACCGCCCCCTTCCGCACCGCGCCCGGCCGTGCCGGGCCCGCGCGACGGCGCCGCCCGCGGCCCGGACGACGCCGCGCACGACCGCACGGCGGCTCCCGGCCGCGGGATCCCGGCCCCGCGCGGCGGGCGCCGCTCCGCCCCCGAGGGACCGCCGCCGGGGCGGCGCAGACGCCGGCCGGCGAAGAAGCCCCGGGCCCGGAAGGCCGTGCTGTGGACCGGCGGCACCCTCGCGCTGGTCCTGGCCGCCACCGGTACGGCCGGCTACGCCTACCTCCAGCACCTGGAGGGCAACGTCTCCACGACGGACGTCGGCAGCGCGGGCAGGAGCGACTTCCGCACGAACGAGGCCTTCGACATCCTGATCATCGGCACCGACAAACGCACCGGCGAGGGCAACGAGGGCTACGGCGACAAGGGCAGCGCCGGACACGCCGACACCACCATCCTGCTGCACGTCGCCAAGGACCGGAGCAACGCGACCGCGCTCAGCATCCCGCGCGACCTGATCGTCGACATCCCCGACTGCCCGACGAAACAGGCCGACGGCTCCACGAGGACGATCCCCGGCCAGCGAAACGTCCGCTTCAACCGGAGCCTCGGCGAGAGCGGCCGGGACCCGGGCTGCACCATGCGCACGGTGCAGGAGGCCACCGGCATCTCCGTCGACCACTTCATGATGGCCGACTTCAACGCGGTCAAGACGCTCACCACCGCGGTCGGCGGCGTCAAGGTCTGCCTGGAGCACGCCGTCGACGACCGGGAGTCCAAGCTCGACCTGCCCGCGGGCGAGTCCACGGTCCAGGGCGAGCGGGCCCTCGCCTTCGTCCGCACCCGGCACAGCTTCGGCAACCAGGGCGACCTGGACCGCATCAGGGTCCAGCAGCAGTTCCTGGCCTCCCTGATGCGGCAGATGTCCTCCGGCGACACCCTCACCAGCCCCACGAAGCTGCTGAAGCTGGCCGAGGCGGCCAGCGAGGCGCTGACCGTGGACACCGCCATCGGCACGGTGGGCACGCTCAAGGACATCGCCCTGGAGCTGAAGAAGGTGCCGACGAAGAACATCACCTTCACCAGGGTCCCGGTGCAGGACAACCCCGCCGAGACGGTCAAGGCGACGGTCGTCGTCGACGAGTCGAAGGCGCCCCAGGTCTTCGACATGATCAAGAACGATGTGTCGTTCACCGAGGTCAAGCAGCAGAAGGACGCGGCGCAGGCCAAGAAGGAGAAAGCCGCCGCCGCCCGGCTCAAGGGCACCAGGGCCGACCCCTCCGAGGTGCGGGTGCGCATCCTCAACGGCGGCGCGAAGCCCGGCAGCGCCCAGGAGACCCTGAACTGGCTGCAGAACGAGCAGGGCGTGACCAAGTCGGAGAACGCCGGCAACGCCCCCGCCCCACTCGCCGAAACCTCGCTGGAATACGCTTCGGACCAGGCCGATCAGGCACGCCGCCTCGCCGCCGTCATGGGCTTGCCCGGATCGGCGATGAAGCCCGGCGAGAGCGTGACCGGCTCCCAGGGACTGCCGACGATGACGCTGACCCTGGGCAAGGACTTCAAGGGCGCCGGCGTCTCGCCGACCACAGCGACGAAGGCGCCGGACGTGGAGAGGTCCACGGCCGACAAGGTCCAGTGCGCCAGTTGACATCCGCAAGGCAACTGACGGGCCTGTCGTGCGTCTAACAAGGCGTGCGGCAGGCCTGTTCCATGGGCAAGGGCGGGGAGGACGGGAAGTGACGACGCGGAGCGATGTGCGGGGGGACGGGACGCTGCAGGACGTACGGCGCCCTCGCGAGCCCGGCGGGGACGACGGCCCGCCGGCGGCGGACGGCCCCGGCGGGGACGGCGAGGCCGACGCCGGCCCGGTCATACGCCGGCCCCGGCGCAGACACCGGGTGCTCCGGTGGTCGGCGGCGACCCTGGCCGTCCTGATCCTCGGCACGGCCGGCGCCGGATACCTCTACTACCGCCACCTCAACAGCAACATCGAGAAGGACGAACTCAACCTCGGCGACAGCAAGGTCGCCGAGCCGACGCCCAACGCCGCCGGCCAGACCCCGCTGAACATCCTGCTCATCGGCTCCGACGCACGGGACACCAAGGAGAACCAGGAACTCGGCGGCGCCCGCGAGACGTTCGGCTCCACCCCGCTCGCGGACGTCCAGATGCTGGTGCACCTGTCCGCCGACCGCAGCAACATGTCGGTCATCAGCATGCCGCGCGACACCCTCGTCGAGATCCCGAAATGCACCGACCCGGACGACGGCAAGGTCTACCCGGCGAGCAACGGGCGGACGATGGTGAACCAGAGCCTCGGCCACGGCGGCCCCGGCTGCACGGTGGCCACCTGGGAGCAGCTCACCGGCATCCACATCGACCACTTCATGATGGTCGACTTCGCGGGCGTGGTGTCCATGGCGGACGCCATCGGCGGCGTCCCGGTGTGCGTGGACGCCAACATCCACTCACGCGACAGCCAGGGCCACGGCTCCGGCCTGAAGCTGACGAAGGGCACGCACGCGGTGAAGGGCGAGCAGGCCCTGCAGTGGCTGCGCACCCGCTACGGCTTCGAGGACGGCAGCGACCTCGCCCGCGCCAAGGCACAGCACATGTACATGACCTCGATGGTCCGGGAGCTGCGCGAGAACGCCACCCTGAGCAACCCCAACAAGCTGCGCAAACTCGCCGAGAAGGCCACCGAGGCGCTCACCGTCGACCCGGGTCTCGACACCGTGACGAAGCTCTACGACCTCAGCGCCGAACTGCGGAAGGTGAAGCCGGAACGCATCACCATGACCACGATGCCCAACCGGTACGTGGGCGCGCGCGTGGAGCCGACCGAGGACGCCGAGAAGCTGTTCCGGCTGGTGCGCGAGGACATCGCGCTGGACGGCAAGGACGCCCAGGACAAGAAGCGGCCCACGGCGACGGCCTCGGCCGAACCGGCCGCCGCCGACGACGAGATCGCGGTCCAGGTACGCAACGGCACCCGCACCGACACCCGGGCCGCGGTCGCCGGGCGCGCGAACACCGTGGCCGAACTGCTGGTGGACGAGGGCTTCACCCGGGCCGTCGCCGACAACGGCACGTCCCTGAGCGAGGACCGGACGGTCGTGCGCTACCCGAGCGCCGACCTGGAGGGCGACGCGCAGGCGGTCGCCAAGGCCCTGGGGATCCCGGCGAGTTCGGTGGAGCGGACGACGAACGTCTCCGGCGTCACCCTCGTCGTGGGCGCGGACTGGCGCGAGGGCACGGCGTACCGCGCCCCCGAGGACGACGAGGACGACAAGACCCCCGCGTCCGCCGACGCGCTCAACGGGGCGGACGAGGAGGCCTGCATGCGCGTGGACCCGGCGTTCACCTGGTCCTGAGGATCAGCGCGCGCCGGCGTCCGCGCGGACCGCCGGCCGCCGCGACGCGATCACCTTGCGGGCCAGCGAACGCGGACTGGTCAGAAAGCCCCAGCCCCACGACATGTGCATGGTGGCGAGGGCCACCGGGATCCGCAGCCGGGCCTTCAGCGGCAGCCCCCGGCCCGCCGGTACCGACCCGGCGACGATCGCCGCGAGATAGCCGCCGGGGACGACGAAGCCCCACGGGGTGAGCACCGCGCCGATCACGGTCCCGGCCGCGATCGCGCACACCGCCGCCGGCGGGGCGAGGTAGCGCAGGTTGATGGAGCCGGCGTGGTAGCGGGCCACCACGTGCCGCCAGCGGCCGTAGTCCTTGTACTGCTTGGCCAGCGCCCGCACCGACGGCCGCGGCCGGTACGACACCTTCAGCTCCGGCGAGAACCAGATCAGCCCGCCCGCCTCACGGATGCGGAAGTTCAGCTCCCAGTCCTGGGCGCGGATGAACTCCTCGTTGTAGCCGCCCTGCTGCTCCAGCGCCTCGCGCCGGAAGACGCCGAGGTAGACCGTCTCCGCCGGACCCGCCTCGCCGCCGGTGTGGAAGGCGGCGTTGCCGACGCCGATCCGCGACGTCATCGCGGCGGCCACCGCGCGCTCCCAGTCGTTCTCGCCCTCGGCGTGCATGATGCCGCCGACGTTCTGCGCGCCGGTCTCCTCCAGCAGCCGCACCGCCGTGGCGATGTAGTTCGGCGAGAGCATCCCGTGGCCGTCGACGCGGACGACGACCGGATGACGGGACGCCCTGATCGCGGCGTTGAGCGCGGCGGGCGTACGGCCGGACGGGTTGGGCACGGTGCGCACGCGCGGGTCTTCCCGTACGAGCTCGGCGGCGATCTCGTCCGTGCGGTCCGTGGAGGGACCGAGGGCGATCACGACCTCCATCTCGCCGGCGTACTCCTGCGCGAGGATCGCTTGGACGGCCCCGCGCAGATGCCGCTCCTCGTTGAGGACGGGCATGATCACGGAAACGGCGGGGAGCCGCACGTCGGAATTGGCGTTCATCGGTGCTCACGTTACCGCGAACGGGGGACACCGGTGCGCGCCGCCGGGGCGGTACTCCGGGCCACAGATCGTATGGGCCTACGGTGCTCCCGGATCCCGCGTACGGCTCTCGTGGAGGTGCCCGCCTTGCCCATGCCGCCGCCCCGCCCCGACGCCACGCCGCGGCGCCGCCCGCGGCCGTCGCGCCGCCCGCCGCGGCCGCCCGCGGGACGGCCGAAGCCCCGGTGGGCCGTGCGGGCGGTGACCGCGCTGTCCGTGGTCGTCCTCGCCTCCGCCGGGATCGGGCACGCGGTGCTCACCAGCCTGGACACGGACATCGCGCGGGTCGACGCCTTCAAGGACATGAAGAACCGGCCGCGCGCCGGGCACGGCATGAACGTCCTGCTGGTCGGCACCGACGGCCGCGACCGGATCGGCGAGCGGGAGCGGCGCCGGTACCGGCTCGGCGGCGCCCCCTGCCGCTGCACCGACACGATCATGATCGTGCACATCTCGGCCGACCGGGAGCGGGCGAGCGTGGTCAGCCTGCCCCGCGACTCCTACGCCGTCACGCCCGCCCACACCGACCCCGCCACGGGCGAGCGGCACGGCGGGCACCCCGTCAAGCTGAACGAGGCGTACGCGGAGGGCGGGCCGCAGCTGACCATCCGCACCGTCGAGCACATGACCCGCGTGAAGATCGACCACTACCTGGAGATCGACTTCGCCAGCTTCATGAAGACGGTGGACGTCCTCGGCGGCGTGCGGATCTGCACCGCCAGGCCGCTGAAGGACGACCACACCGGGCTCGACCTGCCGCCCGGCACCCACCGGCTGACGGGCGGGCAGGCCCTGCAGTACGTCCGGGCCCGGCACCTCGACGCCGCCTCCGACCTCGGCCGGATGCGCCGCCAGCAGCAGTTCCTGGCGGCGCTCGTCGACCGGGCGGCCTCCTCCGGGGTCCTGCTGAACCCGATCAGGTTCCGGGAGGTGACCCGGGCGGTGCTGGGCTCGGTACGGGCCGACGAGGACTTCGGCACGGACGAACTGCTGGCCCTGGGGCGGGCGATGCGGAACCTCTCCCCCTCCTCCTCCGAGTTCACCACGGTGCCGATCGGGCGGATGGAACACGTCGTCGAGGGCATCGGCTCGACGCTGAAGTGGGACCCCGCCGCGGCCGGACGCCTCTTCCGGGCGCTGCGCGAGGACCGGCCGCTGGCCGTGCGCCACGACAGGCCCCGCCCCGCGGCGCCGGCCGTCGAGGTGGCCCCGCAGCTGATCCACGTCCAGGTGGAGAACGGCACGCCGACGGCGGGCCTGGGCCGGCGGGTGGACGCCCAGCTGGCCGCGGCCGGATTCCGCACGACCCGGACGCCGGTGAACGCCGCCGAGCGCGATGTGCGGCGCACCGTCGTGGCGTACGACCCGCGCTGGGACCGCTCGGCGAAGTCGCTGGCCGCGGCGCTGCCCGGCAGCGAGCTGCGCGCGGTGACGGGCCTCGGACCGACCCTGCGGGTGATCGCGGGCGCGGACTTCCGGCAGGTGCGCGCGGTACGGGCCGAGCAGCCGGTCCAGCCCGGGGGCACGGTGGTGCGGGGCGACGAGGTGGTGTGCCGCTAGCCACGGCCGCCCGGCCGCTCCTCGCATGGCGGACTCCCCGCCTCCGTCCCGTGGCGGGGACGGCCGGACGGGCGTACGACGGAAGGAGACGGGGTCGGTCCGCGACCCCGCCACCTTCGAGGAGGACACCATGCAGCAGCCCGCTCCCATGACCGCCATGAGCCAGGAGATGCAGGACTGCGTCGAGGCGTGCATGGCCTGCCACACCATGTGCGAGGAGACCATGAGCTCCTGCCTGCAGATGGGCGGCCAGGCCCAGATGCAGATCATGCGCGCGCTGATGGACTGCAGCGAGACCACCCGGATGTGCGCGGACATGATGATGCGCCGCTCCCCCCTGGCGGCCGACATGTGCGCCCTGTGCGCGAAGGCCTGCGACATGTGCGCCGAGGCGTGTATGTCCCTGCCGGACGACCCGCAGATGATGCGCTGCGCCGAGGCGTGTCGCCGCTGCGCCGAGCTGTGCCGCACGATGGCGGGTGCCCGGATGTGACCCCCGCCTGAGCGCGACGGGGGCGTCCCTCCGGCCGGAGGGACGCCCCCGCCACGTCCTCAGTCGCCGGAGACGGTGACCTTCTCGTCGTTCTTCAGCTGCTCCACCAGCGTCTTCATCTTGGCGGTGTCCCACTGGAGGTTGCCGTTCGCGGCGTTGCCCGCGATCGGCATGTTCATCGACGTGCCGTCGCCGCCGCTGACGCCCTTCATCGCCCAGAACATGTCGGCCAGGTCGAACAGGCCCATGTCCTTGTCGACGACCAGGGAGTCCAGGCCGGCGCCCATCGTCGGGTACAGCCGGAACGGGTTCAGGACCGTGGACGGGGTCGCCACCTGACTGGCGAGGGCCGAGAGGAACTTCTGCTGGTTCTTCGTCCGGTCCAGGTCGGAGCCGGCCAGCGCGTACCGGGTGCGGACGAAGGCGAGGGCCTGCTCGCCGTCGAGGGTCTGCCGGCCCTTCTTGAAGTCGGCGCCGGACTTGGCGTCCTTGATGTCCTGCGGGATGTCCATCTCGACGCCGCCGACCGCGTCCACGATGTTCGCGAAGCCGGCGAAGCCGATCTCCACGTAGTGGTCGATGCGCAGGCCGGTGTTGTACTCGACCGTGCGGACCAGCAGCTCGGGGCCGTCCTCGGCGTACGCCGCGTTCAGCTTCACCTGACGGCCGGTGCCCTGGTAGAGCTTGCCGGAGTCGGAGCCCCGGAAGGAGGGGATCGTGACGTTGGAGTCGCGCGGCAGCGAGATCAGGGTCGAGCCGTTGCCGCCGGTGTGCAGGATCATCATCGAGTCCGTGCGCTTGCCCTCCGCGGACCCGGTGTGCAGCTTCTTCTTCTCCTCGGCGGACATGCCCTCACGGCTGTCGGAGCCGACGATCAGGTAGTTCGTGCCCTCGCCCGCCTCCGGCCGGTCGATGACCTTCGACAGGTCGACCTCGCGGTTGAGCTTGGAGTCGGCCCAGAAGTAGGTGCCGACGGTCGTGACGACCAGCACCGTCGCCGCGGTGATCGCCGTCACCTTGATCCGGCGCCGCCAGTCCGGGGCGGGACGGCCCGCCCGCGGACCCGCGGGGCCGCCGCCCGAGGGCGTGCCGTAGACCTGGCCGGTGTTGTAGCCGCTGTCGTACCCGCCGTGCGCGGGGTCGCCGTAGCCGTCGTGGCCGCGGCCGTCGGCGTACGACGGCTGCCGCGGCACTCCGCCGCCGCGCGGGCCCGCGCCGGGAGGCGCCGCCGGACCCCGGCGGACCTGCCGCATCACGCGCGCGCCCTCGGGCCGTGCGCTCGCGCTGCCGCGTCCGTACCCATTGCCGCGGTCGCCGCGGTTGTCGTCGGACCATCCCTCGGGCCAATCGTTCATGGGCCCAGTGTGCCGGGCGCCGCTGTGCGCCTTACAAGGTTCGGCGGAAAATAGGGGCCGTGCTGTTGCGAAGATGACACAAATCGGCCGGATGCCGACGCGGCATAAGGTGGAGGCCATGACAGACCAGGCCTCAGCCACGGAGTCCGGAACCCCGGAGACTCCGGACATACCGGGCAAGCCGACCTCGGCGTCCCGGACGACCCTCAGCCACATCATGACCCACCACGACACCAATCTGCTGGGCACGGTGCACGGCGGGGTGATCATGAAGCTGGTCGACGACGCGGCGGGCGCCGTGGCCGGACGGCACTCCGGCGGACCCGCCGTCACCGCGTCCATGGACGAGATGGCCTTCCTCGAACCGGTCCGCGTCGGCGACCTGGTCCATGTGAAGGCCCAGGTCAACTGGACCGGCCGGACCTCCATGGAGGTCGGCGTGCGGGTACTGGCCGAACGCTGGAACGAGTCCGCGCCGCCCACCCACGTCGGCTCGGCCTACCTCGTCTTCACGGCCGTCGACGCGGACGGCCGACCGCGCCGGGTACCGCCGGTGCTCCCCGAGACCGAGCAGGACAAACGCCGCTGGCAGGAGGCCCAGATCCGCCGCACCCACCGCCTGGCCCGCCGCCGCGCGATCATGGAGCTGCGCGAGAAACGGGCGGCGGAGGGGTTCGAGGACTGAGGTCCGCGGGCAGTCCGCGGGCACGAAAAGGGCGGCCGGAGGACTCCGGCCGCCCTTCCCGCCCGACCGGCCGTCAGGGCAGGTTGCGGGCCATCACGATGCGCTGGACCTGGTTGGTCCCCTCGTAGATCTGCGTGATCTTGGCGTCGCGCATCATGCGTTCCACCGGGTAGTCGCGGGTGTAGCCGTAGCCGCCGAGGAGCTGGACCGCGTCCGTGGTGACCTCCATGGCCACGTCGGAGGCGAAGCACTTGGCGGCGGCGCCCTGGTAGGTGAGGTCGGCGTCGCCGCGCTCGGAGGCGGCGGCGGCCTGGTAGGTCAGGGCGCGGGCGGCCGAGATCTTCATGGCCATGTCGGCGAGCATGAACTGGATGCCCTGGAAGTCGGCGATCGGCTTGCCGAACTGCTTGCGCTCCCGCACGTAGCCCTTGGCGTAGTCGAGGGCGCCCTGGGCGATGCCGAGGGCCTGGGCGGCGATGGTGATGCGGGTGTGGTCCAGGGTCTTCATCGCCGTGGCGAATCCGGTGCCCTCCGCGCCGATCATGCGGTCGGCGGGGATGCGGACGTTGTCGAGGTAGACCTCGCGGGTCGGGGAGCCCTTGATGCCGAGCTTCTTCTCCGGGGCGCCGAAGGAGACGCCCGGGTCGGACTTCTCCACGACGAAGGCCGAGATGCCCTTGGAGCGCTTGTCGGGGTCGGTGACCGCCATCACCGTGTAGAACTCGGAGACGCCGGCGTTGGTGATCCAGCGCTTGACGCCGTTGAGCACCCAGTGGTCGCCGTCGCGGACCGCCCGGGTCCGCATGCCGGCCGCGTCCGAGCCGGCCTCCGGCTCGGAGAGGCAGTACGAGAACATCGCGTCGCCCTTGGCGAGCGGGCCCAGGTACTTCTTCTTCAGTTCCTCGGAGCCGGAGAGGATCACCGGCAGCGAGCCCAGCTTGTTCACCGCGGGGATCAGGGAGGAGGAGGCGCACGCCCGGGCGACCTCCTCGATCACGATGACGGTGGCCAGCGCGTCCGCGCCCGCGCCGCCGTACTCCTCGGGGACGTGCACGGCGTGCAGGTCGTTCGCGACGAGGGCGTCGAGCGCCTCCTGGGGGAAGCGGGCCTCCTCGTCCACCGCGGCGGCGTGCGGCGCGATCTTCGCCTCGGCCAGCGCGCGGACGGCGTCGCGGAGCATGTCGTGCTCCTCGGACGGGCGGTACAGGTCGAAGTCAGCCGATCCGGCCAAGGTCTCTCACGCTCCAAGGACGACGCAGTGCCTGAGGCTAATTACCGTTAAGTAACCCGAATTTTAGGGGCCCGCCCATCCGAGTGATACGTGAGCTTCGCGACAACCGCGAAAGTGCCCGGTGAAGCCCTTTCCCACGCCCCGGCTATGCTCGGGCACCGCAGCATCGCCGTCCCTCACTGGAGCACCCATGGCCCTCAGGATCACCGTGATCGGCACCGGCTACCTCGGCGCGACACACGCGGCGGCCATGGCCGAGCTCGGGTTCGAGGTCCTGGGGCTCGACGTCGTCCCGGAGAAGATCGACAAGCTCCGGCGGGGCGAGGTCCCGATGTACGAGCCGGGGCTGGAGGAGCTGCTGCGCCGGCACGTCGCCGGGATCGAGGGGTCCAGCGGGCGGCTGCGGTTCACCATGGACTGGGCCGAGGCCGGGGAGTTCGGCGACGTCCACTTCATCTGCGTCAACACCCCGCAGCGGCACGGCGAGTACGCCTGCGACATGAGTTACGTCGACTCCGCGATCGCGTCCCTGGCGCCCCATCTGAAGGGTCCCTGCCTGGTCGTCGGCAAGTCGACCGTGCCGGTCGGCTCCGCCGACCGGCTGGCCGCCTACCTCGCCGCGAACGCGCCGGCCGGCGGGGACGCCGAGCTGGCCTGGAACCCGGAGTTCCTGCGCGAGGGCTTCGCCGTCGAGGACACCCTCCACCCCGACCGGATCGTGGTCGGGGTGCGCAGCGAGCGCGCCGAGAAGCTGCTGCGCGAGGTGTACGCCGGGCCGGTCGCGGAGGGTTCCCCGTTCGTCGTCACGGACTTCCCGACCGCGGAGCTGGTGAAGACGGCCGCGAACTCCTTCCTCGCCACCAAGATCTCCTTCATCAACGCGATGGCCGAGGTGTGCGAGGCGGCGGGCGGCGACGTGGCCAGGCTGGCGGAGGCCATCGGGTACGACGACCGGATCGGCAAGAAGTTCCTGCGGGCCGGGATCGGCTTCGGCGGCGGGTGCCTGCCCAAGGACATCCGGGCGTTCATGGCGCGCGCCGGTGAGCTGGGCGCCGACCAGGCGCTGACCTTCCTGCGCGAGATCGACTCCATCAACATGCGCCAGCGCGGCCAGATGGTGGAGCTGGCCCGGCAGGCGCTGGGCGGCGGGCCGTTCCTCGGCAAGCGGGTCGCCGTGCTGGGCGCCACCTTCAAGCCGGACTCGGACGACGTGCGGGACTCGCCCGCGCTCAACGTGGCCGGACAGATCCACCTGCAGGGCGGGCAGGTCACGGTGTACGACCCCAAGGGCATGGACAACGCCCGCCGCGTCTTCCCCACCCTCGGTTACGCCGGCTCCGCGCTGGAGGCCGTGCGGGGCGCGGACGTCGTGCTGCACCTGACGGAGTGGCGGGAGTTCCGCGAGCTGGACCCGGAGGCGCTCGGCGAGGTCGTGGCGGCCCGGGTGGTCCTGGACGGACGCAACGCCCTGGATCCGGAGCGGTGGCGCAGGGCCGGGTGGACGTACCGGGCGATGGGCCGGCCGAACGCCTGACGGGCGCGGGGAGCGCCCGCGGCCGGGCTCCGGCCGGTCCGGGATCCGGCCGTCGTCCGCCCTGTGGACGGCACCGGCCGGGCCGGGGTTCCGCCGGGCCGGGGTTCCGCCGGGCCGGGGTTCCGCCGGGCCGGGGTCTCGCCGTCCTCCGTCCCGGGGTGGTGCCGGCCGGGCCGGGGCCTCGTCGCCTTCCTCCGCTCCGTGGCGTGGCCGTGTCCGGGTCACGTCCCCTCCGTCCGGTTCGCCCGGTACCGGCGCATCTTCGCGCGGGCCCCGCACACCTGCATCGAGCACCAGCGGCCGCGTCCGGCCGGGCTGCGGTCGTAGTACGCCCAGTGGCAGTCGGCGGCCTCGCAGGCCTTGAGCCGGGTCCAGGTGCCCGCGATCAGCGCCTCGGCGACGGCCGCGGCGACGCGGGGGAGCAGGGGGCGGGCGTCGGCGGGGGCGAGGGCGGCCGAGCCGTCGGCCGGGTCGACGGTCACCACCAGGGGCGCGGCGGCCAGCAGTTCGCCCAGCGGGGTCACCGCGCGGTGCGGCGGGTGGCCGGCGTGGGCGAGCAGGGCCGCGCGCAGGGATTCGCGCAGTTCGCGGGCGGCGGGCAGGCCGTCCTCCGGGAGGCCGAACCGGGCCCTGCCCTCCGCCGTGTCGAGCGAGTCGGCGCCCGTCTCCACGTCCAGCGTGTTCACCAGGGACTGGATCAGGGCCAGGCTCCCGGGCGCGGGCGCTCTCTCACTCATGCTTGCGACGTTACCCCTCATGGGGGAGCATGCAGTAACCGTTACCGGTTACTCGGCCCTATGGGTAACCACAGGGGTCCTTGCGGGCCCGTGGACGACTTCGAGGAGGAAGTCATGGCTGTCGCCGAGCTGGGCGCCGTCGTCCTGGACTGTCCCGATCCGCGCGCGCTGGCCGGGTTCTACGCCCGGGTGCTGGGCGGGACCGTGGAGGGCGAGGGGGACTGGGTCGACCTGAAGCTGCCGGGCGGGCGGACGCTCGCCTTCCAGGCCGCCCCGGGGTACGTACCGCCGCGGTGGCCCTCGCCGGAGCACTCGCAGCAGTTCCACCTGGACCTGGACGTGCCGGACCTGGACGCGGCGGAGAAGGCCGTGCTGGAGCTGGGCGCGAAGCCGCTGGACGCGGAGGACCGCTCGCGCAGCTTCCGGGTTTACGCCGATCCGGCCGGGCACCCGTTCTGCCTCTGTGCCTGCTGACATCAGGAGGTTCCATGGCATCCGTGGCCCGTCTGCGTTCCGTGGTCGTCGACTGTCCCGAGCCGGCGAAGCTGGCCCGCTTCTACGCGCAGGTCGCGGGCGGCACGCCCGAGGAGGAGAGCCCCGACTGGGTGGTGCTGCAGGTCCCCGGCGGGCCGCGGCTGGCCTTCCAGCGGGTGTCCGGGCTGACCCCGCCTCGGTGGCCGCGCTCCGACCGCGACGCGCAGCAGTTCCACCTGGACTTCGACGCCGGGTCCACCTGGGAGGAGGTCGACGCGGCCCACGAGAAGGTGCTGGCGCTCGGCGCGCGCCCGCTGGACCTGGAGGACCGGGAGAAGAAGGACTTCCAGGTGTATGCCGATCCGGCCGGGCACCCGTTCTGCCTGTGCCGGATCGAGCACGGCTGAGGGGCACCGGCCGCGCCCTCGGCGCCGTCAGCCGTCCAGCGCGGTGATCGTCGCGGTCGACGGCTGGCGGCGCTGCTGTGTCGCGCGGGCGGTGAAGTCGCCGCCGCGCAGTACGCGCTGGACGTTGCCCCAGGTGAGCAGGGCCAGGTCGGTCTCCGTCCAGCCGCGGCGGAGCAGTTCGGCGATCAGGCGGGGGTAGCCGGAGATGTCGCCGAGTTCCCGGGGGTGGGCGCCGGGGGCGTCGTAGGTGCCGGACAGGCCCACGCAGGCGGGGCCGGCGATCTCGCGCACGTGGTCGAGGTGGTCGGCGACGTCGCGGACCGTCGGCCCGGTCTGCTCGGTGGTCAGCGGCACCATGCACAGGCCGCCCGCGGCGCCCAGGTCGGCGAGCAGGTCGTCGGGGAGGTTGGCCGGGTGGGGGCGCAGGGCGCGGGCGGCGGAGCGGGTGCACAGCACCGGCGCCCTGGAGACGGCGAGAGTACGGCGGATCGTCTCCGGGTGGGCGCCGGAGAGGTCGGCGAGCACGCCGAGCCGGTTCATCTCGCGCACGGTCTCCTCGCCGAACCGGGTCAGTCCGGTCTCGCCCGCCCAGGACACGCCGGTCAGGGTGAGGACCTGCAGCCCGAGGGTGTGCAGGGAGCGCAGGATGCCGAGGGAGTCGCCGAGGGCGGTGGCCGGGGCGGGGCCGAGCAGGACGGCGACCCGGCCGCAGTTGCGGGCGTCCGCGGTCCGGCCGGCCCCGTGGGCCGGGCGCAGGTGCTCGGGGAGGCCCCGGGCGACCGTCTTGACCAGGTCCATCTGTTCGAGGGTGGTGCCGACGGCCTGGTCGCCGTACCGGCCCTCGGGCAGGTGCAGCGCGCAGAACAGGGCGCCCACGTGCCCCTGGCGGAGCCTCGGCACGTCGGTGTCGACGGCGCTCTCGCCGAGTTCCAGGTCGTACCAGGACAGGTGCCTGAGCGCCCAGGGCAGCCCGTTGTAGCCGTCGGCCACCGGGTGGGCCGCGAGGAGGGCGCGGGCACGGTGCAGCAGTCCCTCGTCGAGGTCGCAGACGGACGGGTACGGCTCCGGCGGGAGGGGCGGGGCGCCGGGCCCGGGGAACGGCTCGGACGGGTCGTCGAGCTCGCCGGCCGCTGGGGCGGGATGCAGGTCGTCCTGGAGGTCTGCCATGGCGGGCTCCGTACGGTCGTCGTGCAGTACGGTCACCGTCGCACGGCGCCTGGGGCCGTTCCTGGTGGGTGGCGCGTTCGGGGGTACGCCGGTTCAGCGGCCCCGGGCCGCGTCGATCACCTCGTCCAGCGTCTCCCGGGAGCGCAGCAGGTCGGCGATCATCCGGTCGATGCGGGCGCGTTCCTCGGCGAGGGCGGAGACGAGCCGGGGGGTGGCGACGGCGGAGGGGCCGCCGTCGGCGTCCCGCATGCACGGCAGCAGCTGTGCGATCTTCGAGCTGCTCAGCCCCGCCGCGAACAGCTCCTGGATCCGGACGACCCGGTCGACCGCGGCCTCGGGATACTCCCGGTGCCCGCCGGGTGTCCGCCCGGACGCCAGCAGGCCCTGCTTCTCGTAGTAGCGCAGCGACCGCTCGCTCACGCCGGTACGCCGGGCCAGTTCGCCGATCCGCACGGTCCCCCCAGGGACTTGAATCTGACATGGGTGTCAACTTCTAGCGTATCGGCATGACGCACACGACAGCGCTCTTCGAGCCTTTCGGCCTCGGCCCGCTGGCCCTCCCCAACCGCCTGGTGATGGCCCCGCTCACCCGCAACCGCGCGGCCGCCGACGGCACTCCCACCCCGCTGATGGCCGCCTACTACGCCCAGCGCGCCACCGCCGGCCTGATCATCGCCGAGGCCTCGACGCCGAACGCGACCGGGCAGACGTACCCGAACATCACCGCGATCCACGCACCGGGCCACGTGGCCGGCTGGCGCCGGGTGACGGACGCCGTGCGGGCGGCGGGCGGCGGGCCGATGTTCCTGCAGCTCCAGCACGGTGGCCGGGTCGGGCATCCGGCCACCAGCGGCCTGACCCCGGTGGCGCCCTCGCCGGTTCCTCTGCCGGAGACGATCTTCACGCCCGAGGGGCACCGGCGGGCCGTCGTCCCGCGGGAGATGACCCTCGACGACATCCGTGCCACCGTCGCCGACTTCGCGGCCGCCGCCCGCAACGCGATCGAGGCGGGCTTCGACGGCGTGGAGGTGCACGCGGCCAACGGCCACCTGCTGCACCAGTTCCTCGCCGGGAACACCAATCTCCGCACGGACGACTACGGCGGGTCGGTGGCCGGGCGGATCCGGTTCGCGGTGGAGGTGGTCGAGGCCGTGGCCGCCGGGATCGGCGCCGGCCGGGTGGGGGTGCGCGTCTCCCCGGGCAACACCGTCAACGGCATCGCGGAGACGGACACGGACGTGCTCCACCCCGCGCTCGTCGAGGCGCTGGCGGGACGGGGACTGGCCTATCTCCACCTGGCGTACGCCGACCCGGACGTGCCCCTCTTCCGGCGGATCCGCGCGGACTGGCCGGGGACCCTCGTCGCCAACCCCGTGCTGCCGGAGATCTCCACCGAGGCGGTGCTCCAAGGGTCCGCGCGCCTGCTGGCCGCCGGGGCCGACCTGATCGCCCTCGGCCGGCCCTTCCTCGCCAACCCCGACCTGGTGGCGCGGCTGCGGCTGGGCGCGCCGCTCAACCCGGTCAGGGACCGGTACCTGATGTACGTGGGCGGGGCGGCCGGCTACACCGACTACCCCGCCCTCGACGAGGCCGGGGCTCAGCCGTCCAGGTCCTCGATGCGGGCGTGGGACGGGGCCCGCGTGGTCTGAAGGTCCCGGGCCACGTCCTCGGCCGCGCCCAGCACCCGTACCGCGTTCTGCCAGGTCAGCTTGGCCAGGTCGGTCTTCGACCAGCCGCGGCGGAGCAGTTCGGCGATGAGGTTGGGGTAGCCGGAGACGTCGTCCAGGCCGTCCGGGGTGAAGGCGGTGCCGTCGTAGTCGCCGCCGATGCCGATGTGGTCGACGCCGGCGGCCTCCCGCATGTGGTCGAGGTGGTCGGCGACCGTGGCGGCCGTGGCGACCGGGCGCGGGTGCCGCTCCTCGAAGGCGCGGTGCACCTTCATCGCCTCGGGGGTGGTGTCCAGGGGGTGGAAGCCGTGCGCGCGCATGTTCGCGTCGGCCTCGGCCGTCCACTCCACGGCCGCCTGGAGCACGAACTTCGGCACGAACGTCACCATCGCCACGCCGCCGTTGGCGGGCAGGCGTTCGAGGACGTCGTCCGGGATGTTGCGCGGATGGTCGCAGACGGCCCGGGCGGAGGAGTGGGAGAAGATCACCGGCGCGGAGGTGGTGTCCAGCGCGTCCCGCATCGTCGTGGCGGCGACGTGGGAGAGGTCGACCAGCATGCCGAGCCGGTTCATCTCCCGTACGACCTCGCGGCCGAAGGCCGACAGCCCGCCGACGCCCGGTTCGTCCGTCGCGGAGTCGGCCCAGGGCACGTTGTCGTTGTGGGTGAGGGTCAGGTAGCGCACGCCGAGCGCGTGCAGCCCGCGCAGCGTGCCGAGGGAGCAGGCGATGGAGTGGCCGCCCTCGGCGCCCATGAGGGAGGCGATGCGGCCCTGTTCCCGCGCGGCCTCCAGGTCGGCGGCCGTCAGCGCGGGCGCCAGGTCCCGCGGGTGGCGGGCCAGCAGCTGCCGCACGCAGTCGATCTGTTCGAGGGTGGCCGCGACCGGGTCGGGCTCGTCGGTGCGCACGTACACCGACCAGAACTGCGCGCCGACCCCGCCCGCGCGCAGCCGCGGGATGTCGGTGTGCAGGTGGGCGCCCTGGTCGACGGCGATGTCGCGGGCGTCGAGGTCGTAGCGGACCTGCTCGCGCAGCGCCCAGGGCAGGTCGTTGTGCCCGTCGACGACGGGGAACTCGGCGAGGAGGGCGCGGGCGTCGTCGTGGGCGGTCACCGGCGTCACTTCCCGAAGCCGAAGCCGCCGCCCGTGCCGTCCACCTTGGCGCGCAGGCGTCTGCCCTTCTCGGTGGCCTGGTCGTTCAGGTCCTGCTGGAACTCGCGCATCCGCTGCAGCAGGTCCTCGTCGTGCGCGGCGAGCATCCGGGCGGCGAGGAGGCCGGCGTTGCGGGCGCCGGCGACGGAGACGGTCGCGACCGGGACGCCGGCCGGCATCTGCACGATCGACAGCAGGCTGTCCATGCCGTCGAGGTACTTCAGCGGCACGGGCACGCCGATCACCGGCAGCGGGGTCACGGAGGCGAGCATGCCGGGCAGGTGGGCGGCGCCCCCGGCCCCGGCGATGATCGCCTTCAGTCCGCGGTCGGCGGCCTGCTCCCCGTAGGCGATCATCTCGCGCGGCATGCGGTGCGCGGAGACGACGTCGACCTCGTAGGCGATCTCGAACTCGTCGAGGGCCTTGGCGGCGGCCTCCATGACGGGCCAGTCGGAGTCCGACCCCATGACGATGCCGACCGAGGGCAGGGGGCGCGCGTCGGCGCTGGTCGCGAAGCGGTGGTCGGGCGACGGGTGGGCCGGGCTCATTCGGTGATCGTGCCTCTCAGGTAGCCGGCAGCGTGACGGGCGCGTTCCAGCACGTCGTCCAGGTCGTCGCCGTAGGTGTTGACGTGGCCGACCTTGCGGCCGGGCTTCACGTCCTTGCCGTACATGTGGATCTTGAGCTGGGGGTCGCGGGCCATGCAGTGCAGGTACGCGGAGTACATGTCCGGGTAGTCGCCGCCGAGGACGTTGACCATCACCGTCCACTTCGCGCGCGGGCGGGGGTCGCCGAGCGGCAGGTCGAGGACGGCCCGGACGTGGTTGGCGAACTGGGAGGTGATCGCGCCGTCCATCGTCCAGTGGCCGGAGTTGTGCGGGCGCATCGCGAGCTCGTTGACGAGGACGCGGCCGTCGCGGGTCTGGAACAGCTCCACGGCGAGGTGGCCGACGACGCCCAGTTCCTTGGCGATGGTCAGGGCCATCTCCTCGGCCCTGAGCGCGAGGTCCTCGTCCAGGTCGGGGGCGGGGGCGATGACCGTGTCGCAGACGCCGTTCACCTGCCGGGACTCGACCACCGGGTAGGCGACGGCCTGGCCGTGCGGGGACCGCACGACGTTGGCGGCCAGCTCGCGCACGAAGTCGACCTTCTCCTCGGCGAGGACCGCGACGCCCGCGCGGAACGGCTCGGCGGCCTCCTCGACCGAGTGCACGACCCACACGCCCTTGCCGTCGTAGCCGCCGCGGACGGTCTTCAGGACGACCGGGAAGCCCTCCCCTTCCGCGGCGAAGGCGGCCACGTCGTCCGGGTCGGAGACGATGCGGTGCCGCGGGCACGGCACGCCGATCGCGGTGAGCTTCGCGCGCATCACGCCCTTGTCCTGGGCGTGCACCAGCGCGTCGGGCCCCGGGCGCACGGGGATGCCGTCCGCCTCCAGGGCCCGCAGGTGCTCGGTGGGCACGTGCTCGTGGTCGAAGGTGATCACGTCGCAGCCGCGCGCGAAGTCACGCAGCGTGTCCAGGTCGCGATAGTCGCCGACGACGACGTCGTTCACCACCTGCGCCGCGGAATCCTGGGGCGTGTCACTGAGGAGCTTGAACCTGATGCCCAGCGGGATGCCCGCCTCGTGTGTCATACGAGCGAGCTGGCCCCCGCCGACCATGCCGACTACCGGGAACGTCACGCTCCTAGGGTATCGGCCGCGCCACGGTGCCCTGTTTCCGGCCTCCGACCGGCCCCCGGAACCCGTCCACAGGAAGATCGCACGGGTGGGTGGTTAGCATGACGGGGTTGACGCAACCTCACGGACGGGGGCCTGCACGGTCATGGGACACGGCTCCTCGGGACTCCGACGGCTCGTTCACGAGGCCGCCAGGTTCGGCGCGGTGGGCGGGGCGGGTCTGCTCGTCAACCTCGGCGTGTTCAACCTGGTCCGGCACCTGACCGACCTGCCGGTGGTGCGGGCCAGCGTCGTCGCGACCGTCGTCGCGATCGTCTTCAACTACGTCGGCTTCCGCTACTTCACCTACCGGGACCGCGACAAGAGCCGCCGCACCAAGGAGATGTCGCTGTTCCTGCTGTTCAGCGCGGCCGGACTGGTGATCGAGAACGGCGTGCTGTACACGGCGACGTACGGCTTCGGCTGGGACGGCCCGCTGCAGAGCAACGTCTTCAAATTCCTCGGCATCGGCATCGCCACGCTGTTCCGGTTCTGGTCGTACCGGACGTGGGTGTTCCGGGCGCTGCCGGGCCGGACCGCGGTGGCCGGCCCGGAGTCCCTGCCGGGGACGACGGCGAGGAAGCCGAAGGCCCGCCAGCGCGCGTGACGGCGCCGGCCGGGCCTACCGGACGGTGGGCTCGCCCGCCGGCGTCTTGCCCGGCGGCGGGGTGCGGGACAGGAACAGGCCGAAGACCGCCGGCTTGGCCTGGAGCAGTTCCAGCCGGCCCCCGTCGGCCTCCGCCAGGTCGCGGGCGACGGCCAGGCCGATGCCCGTGGAGTTGTGCCCGCTGATCGTGCGCTCGAAGATCCGCGCGCCCAGGTCGGCGGGGACGCCCGGGCCCTCGTCGGCCACCTCGACCACCGCCTGGTTGCCCGTCACCCGGGTGCGCAGCGCGACCGTGCCGCCGCCGTGCATCAGGGAGTTCTCGATCAGCGCGGCCAGCACCTGCGCCACCGCGCCCGGCGTGCCCACGGCGTGCAGATGCCGCTTGCCGGAGCACACGATCGCCCGGCCCGCGCTGCGGTAGGCGGGGCGCCACTCCGCGATCTGCTGCTGGATGACCTCGTCCAGGTCGAAGGTGACGGCCGAGCCGTTGCGCGGGTCGCGGGAGTTGGTCAGCAGCCGCTGCACCACGTCCGTGAGCCGCTCCACCTGCGACAGCGCGATCGTCGCCTCCTCCTTCACCGTGTCCGGGTCGTCGGTGAGGGTGATCTCCTCCAGCCGCATGGACAGCGCGGTCAGCGGCGTGCGCAGCTGGTGGGAGGCGTCGGCGGCCAGGCGGCGCTCGGCGGTCAGCATCCGGGCGATGCGCTCGGCGGAGGCGTCCAGCACGTCCGCGACCCGGTCCAGCTCGGGGACGCCGTACCGCTTGTGCCTCGGGCGCGGGTCGCCCGAGCCGAGGCGTTCGGCGGTCTCGGCGAGGTCGGTGAGCGGGGAGGCGAGCCGGTTGGCCTGGCGGACCGCCAGCAGCACCGCGGCCACCACCGCCAGCAGCGCCACCAGCGCGATGATCACCAGGGTCCGGCCGACCTCCCGGGTCACCGCGGACCTCGGCTCCTCGACGACGACCTGCTCGCCCTCCTCGCCGGTGGCCTCGCCGCGGATGACCCCGCCCCGCGGCTTGTCGCCGACCTCGATGGGCCGCTGCCCCGGGATCCGGATCACGGCGTACCGGCCCCGGGCGACCTGGCCGCGCAGGACGTCGGCGTCGACGGTCCCGGCGCCCAGTAGACGGCTGTCCACGATGCTGGCCAGCCGGGCGGCCTCCAGCTCCACGCGTTCCTGGGCACTGCTGCTGATCGTCCGGCTCTCGACGACGACGAGGGAGACGCCGAAGACGGCGATCACGACGAGCACCACGGCGAGCGTGGACTGGATCAGGCGACGGCGCATGTTCTCTCACCCGCGGGGGGCCGGTGGGCGTTCAGTTCTTCTCGAAGCGGAAGCCCACGCCGCGCACGGTGGCGATGTAGCGGGGGTTGGCCGCGTCGTCCCCGAGTTTCTTGCGCAGCCAGGAGATGTGCATGTCGAGGGTCTTCGTCGACGACCACCAGGTGGTGTCCCAGACCTCGCGCATCAGCTGGTCGCGGGTGACGACCCGGCCGGCGTCCCGCACCAGCACCCGCAGCAGGTCGAACTCCTTCGCGGTGAGCTGCAGCTCCTCGTCGCCCATCCACGCCCGGTGCGACTCGACGTCGATGCGCACCCCGTGCGTGGCGGACGGCTGCTGCGGCTCGGCGGCGCCGCGCCGCAGCAGGGCGCGGACGCGGGCGAGCAGCTCGGCGAGCCGGAAGGGTTTGGTGACGTAGTCGTCGGCGCCCGCGTCGAGACCGACGACGGTGTCCACCTCGTCGGCGCGCGCGGTCAGGATGAGGATCGGCACGGTGTGCCCCTCGGCGCGCAGCCGGCGGGCCACCTCCAGGCCGTCCATGCCGGGCAGACCCAGGTCGAGCACGACCAGGTCGACACCGCCCTGGACCCCGGCGTCGAGGGCGGCGGGGCCGTCCTCGCGCACCTCGACCTCGTACCCTTCCCGGCGCAGTGCGCGGGCCAGCGGCTCCGAGATGGACGCATCGTCCTCGGCGAGCAGTACTCGGGTCATGAAGTGATGGTAGTCCGCCCGGGTCGACGGCCGATGCATGATCGCGGAGCCCGGCCCCTCCCCCGCCCCTCCCTTTGTGCGGCAACGATACAAACCGGCGGCCGTAAGGTGACAACCCGATGAGGACCTTGGAAAAGCCGCCTTCGGTTCCCTCCAAGCCTGTGATCCATGTCTCAAGTCCTTCCATGTCCGGCAGTGTCCTGCCGTATGGTGAATGAACGCCTGTAGCACCACGGGGACCTTTGGCGCTGTTCGACGCTGAAGGTCTCTTTTGTGTGCGGGCTGGCCCACGGCCAGCCCTGGAAAGGAACGACCTGTGGCCGGGCCTCGCCGCGCAGTGACGCGCGTAGAGGCGTGGATCCCGGTGGTCGCCGTCCGCCGCTCCGCGATCCGGAGCGGCCGGCCCGTGGGCGTCGGGCGGAGGGCGGGACCCGCCGGTGCCGGCCGCCCCCCACCGGGCGCGCTCCTCGGGTGACGCGTCCCGACCAGCAAGGAACGACCATGGCGTCCAGCCTGACGAAGGACTCGGTCCAACCGGCCACCCCCGGTTCCGGGAAGACCTTCTTCGGCCACCCCCGGGGTCTGGCCACTCTCTTCATGACCGAGATGTGGGAGCGCTTCTCCTACTACGGCATGCGGGCTCTGCTTCCGCTGTACCTCGTCGCCCCGGGCGGACTGCACCTGAACGCCGGCACCGCGACCGCGATCTACTCGGTGTACGTGTCGCTGGTGTACCTGCTCGCCATGCCGGGCGGCTGGTTCGGCGACCGCGTCTGGGGACCGCGCAGGACGGTCGCCGTGGCCGGCGCGGTCATCATGCTCGGTCACCTCACGCTGGCGCTGCCGTCCTCCGGCACGTTCTACGCGGGCCTGGGCCTGGTCGCCATCGGTTCGGGCCTGCTGAAGGCCAACATCTCCACGATGGTCGGCCACCTGTACAAGGGGCCGGACGACCCGCGCCGCGACGGCGGCTTCACCGTCTTCTACATGGGCATCAACCTCGGTGCCTTCGCCGCCCCGCTGATCATCGGCACCATCGGCGAGAGCGTCGACTGGCACCTGGGCTTCGCGCTCGCCGCGCTCGGCATGGCGCTGGGCCTCGCCCAGTTCCTGCTGGGCAGCCGCCACCTGGACCCGCACTCCAGCGTCGTGCCGAAGCCGCTGTCCGCCGCGGAGAAGGCCGCCACGCTGCGCAAGGCCGCGCTCTGGGCGGGCATCGCCGTCGTCGCGTACGCCGTCCTGGGCTTCTCCGGCCACTACACCCTGAACTGGGTCCTGGTCCCGCTGACCCTCCTCGGTGTGATCATCCCGACCCTCGTCCTGGTCCGCATCAAGCGCGACAAGGAGCTGGACCGCGCCGAGCAGTCCAAGATGTCGGCCTACATCTGGTTCTTCGTCGCCGCTGCCGTGTTCTGGATGATCTACGACCAGGGCGGCTCGACCCTGTCGATCTTCGCCGACTCCTCCGCCGAGAACAGCGTCCTCGGCTGGGAGTTCCCGGTCTCCTGGTACCAGTCGGTCAACCCGGTCCTGATCATGGCGCTGGCCCCGGTCTTCGCCTGGTTCTGGCTGGCGCTGAACCGGCGCGGCAAGGAGCCCAGCACGATCGTGAAGTTCGCCTCCGGCCTGGTGCTGGTCGGCGCGTCCTTCTTCCTCTTCCTCGCCCCGCTGTCGATCGCGGACGGCGGCCACAAGGCGGCGGCGCTGTGGCTGGTGGCGATCTACTTCACGCAGACCGTCGGTG
The DNA here is from genome assembly GCF_039533365.1 of Streptomyces glaucus. NCBI lineage: Bacteria > Bacillati > Actinomycetota > Actinomycetes > Kitasatosporales > Streptomycetaceae > Streptomyces > Streptomyces glaucus. The sequence goes on along the minus strand of NZ_BAAATK010000041.1, from coordinate 8,689 downwards.
AGCTGCTGCTCTCCCCGGTCGGCCTGTCGGTCACCACGAAGATGGCGCCCGCGAAGTACGCCTCGCAGATGATGGGCGTCTGGTTCCTCGCCGTCACCGCCGGTGACGCCACCACCGGCCTGCTCTCCCTCGCCGGCGTCGACCTGAACAAGACGGGCATCGTGGCCCTGGAGGCCACGCTCGCCGTGGTCGCCGGCGTGGCGGTGTGGATGTACCGCAACAAGGTGAAGGAGCTCATGGGGGACGTCCGCTGAGAGCCCGCCGACGGGCTCCCGCGCGACGCCGGGCTTTCACGACGGAGGGCCACCGCATCGGACGGATGCGGTGGCCCTCCGGGCGTTCGGCGGGGCCGGCGGCGACCGGCGGGCACCCGTCGGCCGGGCCGCCGTCCCCGCGGGCCGCGAGGGCGGTGCGGGGGCGCCGGGCACGGAGGTCCGCACCGCGCGCTCCCCGGCCGGGCGGGCCGTCTAGGCCGGCGCTCCGAGTTCCGCCCAGACGGTCTTGCCCGCGACGCCCGGGGTCCGTACGACCCCCCAGTCCAGGCACAGCCGCTGCACGATGAACATCCCGTGGCCGCCGGGGCGCCCCGCGCGGTGCGGGGTGCGGGGGGCCGGCTGGCCCGTGCCCCGGTCGGAGACCTCGATCCGGATCACCTTCTTGTCGCAGGTGATCCACAGTTCGTCCGGCCCCTCGGCGTGCAGGCAGGCGTTCGTGACCAGTTCGGACACGACGAGCAGTACGTCCTCGGCGGCGGCCCGCTGGTCGGCGGTGTCGGCGGGCAGCCAGCCCCACGCGTACAGGGCCTGGCGGGTGAAGTCGCGGGCGAGCGGGACGACGCCGCTCTCGCCGTCGAAGCTCAGTCTGCGGACCTGGCGGCCCGCCGACGACGCGGACGGCCCGGCCTCGCCCCCTGCGGAGGCACCGGCCGCCGCCACGCCCCCCTCGGGAACACCGGCCGCCGCCACGCCCCCCTCGGAGGCACCGGAAGCGCCGCTGGGCTCCGGACCGCGGTCGCCCGGCGGGTAGGGCCGGGTGGTGCTCATCAGCGCTTCACCTCACCGATTCACCAGTTCAGGATGTGGAAGTCGTACACGGTCACTTGCACTCACGCAGTACGGCGGTGCGCCGGTTCTCGGCGTCCCGCCGCCCCGGCGGCCGATGTGTTTCGCATCTCTCCTGCCCGACCCGACCGGCCGAACACCCTTGGATCGGGCCGGAAACGGCGGCGGGCGGAAATCGCCGGCCGCAGCGGGACGGGCACGCTCCGCGGACCTGCGCATCCGCCGCTCAGCCGGAGTCGTCGGCCAGGGCGGCCTCGAGCGTGTCATGGACGGCGAACACCGCGTCCGCCCCGGTGATCTCGAACACCCGCGCGACGACCGGCTGCATCCTCACGAGGTGCACCCCGCCCCCGGCGGCCTCCGCCTTCAGCCGCGCGCCCAGCAGGACGTTCAGCCCCGTGGAGTCGCAGAACTCCAGGCGCGCGCAGTCGATGACGAGCCGGTTGAATCCCTTGGCGAGGCAGTCCTCGAGTGGCTCACGCAACAGATCGGCGGTGTGGTGATCGAGCTCACCCGCCGGAGTCACGACGGCACTAGGGCCCTCTTCCCGCACCTCCACCAGAAGCCGGCCCGACTGTGCGCTGCCGACCGTCCCGCGGTCCATGCCGTCTCTCTCTCCCGACGTCGTGGCTGCTTACTGACGCCCTCGAACACTACGCCTTCCCCACGCGCTCCGACACCCGAACAACTGCACACAAACGGACACAAGTGCACAGAACGCACTTGCGGTGGGTTCGGTGAAGCGGGTAGGGCTAGTAAAGACACGCACCCGACACGGCCGGCTTTGGAGGCGCCGCACACCGCAGTGCACGTACTGGCTTCGGCAGCCGTATGCCGAGAACGATGGAGGACATCATGTCACCCCGGCTCGACGCATCGCGTACCCGCGAAGCGACGTCGACACCCCCTCCGGAGCTCCTGGATCCCCGCGAGCAGCGCGCCCTGCCCGGCGCGGACGGATACGACGACCTCGTCGAACAGCCCGGCGCGCTCACCGGACTTCCGGAGATCCCCCCGTACGACGAGGTGGGTCCGGTCGACGCGCGAGCCCTGTCCAGGACCCTCTTCGAGCGCCTGGAGTCGCTGGAGGAAGGCACCCGCGAGTACTCGTACGTGCGCAACACGCTCGTCGAACTCAACCTCGCCCTCGTCAAGTTCGCCGCCTCCCGCTTCCGCTCGCGCAGCGAGCCGATGGAGGACATCATCCAGGTCGGCACCATCGGCCTGATCAAGGCGATCGACCGCTTCGAGCTCTCCCGCGGCGTGGAGTTCCCCACGTTCGCGATGCCGACCATCATCGGCGAGATCAAGCGCTTCTTCCGCGACACCTCGTGGTCCGTGCGCGTACCGCGCCGGCTGCAGGAGCTCCGGCTGGACCTGGCCAAGGCCGGTGACGAGCTGGCCCAGCAGCTCGACCGGGCCCCGACGGTGGCCGAACTGGCCGAGCGGCTCGGCATCTCCGCCGACGAGGTCGTCGAGGGCATGGCGGCGGCGAACGCGTACACGGCCTCGTCGCTGGACGCGCAGCCGGAGGAGGACGACACCGAGGGCACGCTCGCGGACCGCATCGGCTACGAGGACCACGGGCTCGAAGGCATCGAGTACATCGAGTCGTTGAAGCCGCTGATCGCCGAACTCCCGTCCCGGGACCGGAAGATCCTCTCCCTCCGTTTCGTCGCCGGCATGACCCAGTCGGAGATCGGCGACGAACTCGGCATCTCCCAGATGCACGTGTCGCGGCTGCTGTCGCGGACGCTGGTACGGCTGCGCAAGGGGCTGACGGTCGAGGAGTGACCGGCCCCCGGCCGCCGCCGGGGCCGTGCCGCCCCCGTTCTCAGCAGACCCGGACGCCCCGTCGCCACACCTCGCTCACCAGCGGCACCCCCGGCCGGTAGGCCAGGTGCACGTGGCTCGGGGCGTCGAGCACGAGCAGGTCGGCGTACGCGCCCGGGGTGAGGCGGCCGATGTCGGTGCGGCGCAGGGCCGCCGCGCCGCCCGCCGTGGCCGACCACACCGCCTCGTCCGGGGTCATCCCCATCTCCCGCACCGCGAGCGCGATGCAGAAGGGGACGGAGGAGGTGAAGGACGAGCCCGGGTTGCAGTCCGTGGACAGGGCGACGGTGACGCCCGCGTCGAGGAGGCGGCGGGCGTCGGGCCACTCGGCGCGGGTGGAGAACTCGGCGCCGGGCAGCAGGGTGGCGACGGTACGGCTGCCGGCCAGGGCGTCGACGTCCGCGTCGGTGAGGTGGGTGCAGTGGTCGGCGCTGGCCGCGTCGAGTTCGACGGCGAGCCGGACGCCGGGGCCGTGGGAGAGCTGGTTGGCGTGGATACGCGGGTGCAGGCCCTTCGCCTTCCCCGCGGTGAGGATCGCGCGGGCCTGGTCGCCGTCGAAGGCGCCGCGCTCGCAGAAGACGTCGATCCAGCGGGCGTGGGGGGCGCAGGCGTCGAGCATCTCGCCGGTGACGAGGGCGACGTAGGCGTCCGGGTCGCCGGCGTGCTCCGGGGGGACGACGTGGGCGCCGAGGTAGGTGACCTCGTCGGTGTGGCGGGCGGCGATGCGCAGGGCGCGGGACTCGTCGGCGACGGTCAGGCCGTAGCCCGACTTGGTCTCGAAGGTGGTGGTGCCCTGGCGGAGCGCCTCGGCGAGGTAGCGGGTGAGACCCGCCTCCAGTTCCTCGTCGGTCGCGGCGCGGGTGGCGGCGACCGTCGTGCGGATGCCGCCCGCGCCGTAGGGGCGGCCGGACATGCGGGCGTTGAACTCCTCGGCGCGGTCGCCCGCGAAGAGCAGGTGGGAGTGGGAGTCGACGAAGCCGGGCAGGACCGCCCGGCCGCCCGCGTCGACCCGGTTGTCAGTGGCGGGTGCTTTGCTTCGGTCACCGGTCCACGCGATGCGGTCGCCCTCGATGACGACGGCCGCGTCCCGGACCAGTCCGAGGGGGGTTTCTCCCCCGCTCTCGAACGTGCTCGAGCGGGGGGACCCCCGTCCCAGGGAGGGGTCGTTGGTGACCAGGACGGCGATGTTGGTGATGAGCGTGCTGGCGGTGCTCGCGGAGCTGGCGGGGCTGACGGTCGTCGCGTTGCTCATGGCGTCCTTGCTGGCCTGGTCGGCGGTGGGGTCGGGTCCGGGTGCGGGCCGCGCGGGCGGGCGGCCGGGGGTCATCCGCGCAGGGCTGCGACGGCGTCCGCGAGGGCCTTCGGCACGTCCGGTACGAGGAGGTGGACCCCGTCCCGTACGACGGGCCGGCCCGCCACGACCGTGTGCGACACGTCCGCTGCCGTCGCGGCGAACACGGCCGTCTCGGCCCCGAGCCGCGGAGGCGGCCCTGCCGTCCTGACCGAGTCGAGGGCGATCGTGGTGAAGTCGGCGAGCGCGCCGGGCTCCAGGGCACCGGCGTCGTCCCAGCCGAGGGCCGCGTGGCCGTCGGCCGAGGCCGCCCGCAGGAGGGCGGCCGCCGTCCAGTGGCCTCTCCTGCGGGTGCGCAGGCGCTCGTTCAGCTCCAGGGCGCGGGCCTCCTCCAGCAGGTCGATGACGGCGTGGCTGTCGGAGCCGAGGCAGAGCGGGGAGCCGGCGCGCTGGAGGGCCGTGGCGGGGCCGATGCCGTCGGCGAGATCGCGTTCGGTGGTCGGGCACATGCAGGTGCCGGTGGAGCTGCGGCCGATCAGGGCGATGTCGTCGTCGGTGAGGTGGGTGTGGTGGACGCCGGTGGTGCGCGGCCCGAGCACGCCGTGGTCGGCGAGGAGCCGGGCGGGGGTGCGGCCGTGGGCGGCGAGGCAGGCGTCGTTCTCCGCGGGCTGCTCCGACAGGTGCACGTGGAGCGGGGCCCGCCGCTCCTCGGCCCACCGCGCCACGGTCGCCAGCTGGCCGGCGGGCACGGCCCGTACCGAGTGGATCGCCGCCCCGATCCGCGCGTGGTCCCGGTTCTCGAGGTCCGAGCAGCGTTCCGCCCAGGCCTCGGCCGTCCCGTCGGAGAAGCGCAGCTGGTGGGCGGTGGGCGGCCGGCCGAAGCCGGCGGAGAGGTAGCAGGTGTCGAGGAGGGTGATCCGGATGCCGGCTTCGGCGGCGGCCGCGATCAGGGCCTCGCCCATCGCGTTGGGGTCGGCGTAGCGGGCGCCGCCGGGGGCGTGGTGGACGTAGTGGAACTCGCCGACGGCGGTGATGCCGGCGAGGGCCATCTCGGCGTACACCGCGCGGGCCAGCGCGTGGTAGGTGTCCGGGGTGAGCCGCTGGGCGACGGAGTACATCACCTCGCGCCAGGTCCAGAAGGTGCCGGAGCCGGTCTGGACGGTGGAGCGCAGGGCGCGGTGGAAGGCGTGGCTGTGGGCGTCGGCCAGGCCCGGCAGGGTCAGCCCGCGCAGCACCTCGGCGCCGGGCGGCGGGGCGGTGACGTCCGTGCGCACGGCGGCGACGCGGCCGTCCCGGACGTCGACGGCCACGCCCGGTTCGACGGTCCCGCCGAGCCAGGCGTGCTCCAGCCAGTAGGTCGTCGGGGTCACCGGCAGGCCAGCCCTTCCAGTACGGCGGCGAGGGCGAGGACCCCGGCCACGCAGTCGTCCTCGGCCGCGGACTCGGCCGGGGAGTGCGAGACCCCCGTGGGGTTGCGCACGAACAGCATGGCGGTCGGGATGCTCCCGGCGAGGATCCCGGCGTCGTGTCCGGCGCCCGTGCCGAGGACGGGGACCTTCAGCCCGGGCTGACCGGTCCTGCCCAGGATGCGGGCGAGTTCGTCGCGCAGGGCGTGGTCGAACTCGACGAGGGGGGTGAACGACTCGCGGACGACGTCCAGGCCGACGCCGTGCGCGGCGGCGTGCTCGCGGGCCGCCTCCTCGATGCCGCCGACCACGGCGTCGAGGGTGTCCTGGGCGGGCGCGCGGGAGTCGAGCCAGCCGCGCACCAGGGCGGGGACGGCGTTGACGCCGTTCGGCTCGACGGCGACCTTGCCGAAGGTGGCGACGGCACCGGCGCGTTCGGCCCGGCGGCGGGCGGCGAGCACGGTCCGGGCGTACGGCAGCATGGGGTCGCGCCGGTCGGCGAGCCGGGTGGTGCCGGCGTGGTTGGCCTCGCCCCGGAAGTCGAACCGCCACCGCCCGTGCGGCCAGATGGCGCTCGCGACGCCCACCGGGTCGCCGGACAGGTCCAGCGCCCGGCCCTGCTCGACGTGGAGTTCGACGAAGGCGCCGATGCGGGCCAGCCGTTCCGGGTCGGGGCCGAGGGCGCCGGGGTCGTGTCCGGCGGCCTCCATGGCGCGCGGCAGGGTGATCCCGTCGGCGTCGGTCAGCCGGTGCGCCTGCTCGGCGGTGAGCCGCCCTGCGGTGAGCCGCGAGCCGACGCAGGCGAGGCCGAACCGGGCGCCCTCCTCGTCGCCGAAGTTGACCAGGCCGAGCGGGCGGGTGAACCGCGCTCCCCGGGCGCGCAGTTCGTCCAGGGCGGCGAAGGCGGACACGACGCCGAGCGGCCCGTCGAAGGCGCCGCCGTCCGGTACGGAGTCCAGGTGCGACCCGGTGACGACGGCGTCCCCGGCGGCGGGGTCGCCGAGCCAGGCCCACTGGTTGCCGTTGCGGTCGGTCTCGTAGGCCAGTCCGCGTGCCTCGGCCTGCTCCCGGAACCAGGCCCGGCACTCGGCGTCGGCGCCGGTCCAGGCGAACCGGCGGTACCCGCCGGAGGCGGCGCTGCGGCCGACGGGCAGCAGCTCCGCCCACATGCCGTGGAACGTCACGTGTCGTCACCCTCGCGCATCGGCACCCGCACGCCCCGCTCGGCCGCCACCGACTCCGCGAGGTCGTACCCGGCGTCGACGTGCCGGATGACGCCCATGCCCGGGTCGTTGGTGAGCACCCGGCGGATCTTCTCCCCGGCGAGCGGCGTGCCGTCGGCGACCGTGACCTGCCCGGCGTGGATCGACCGGCCCATGCCGACGCCGCCGCCGTGGTGGACCGACACCCAGGAGGCGCCGGAGGCCACGTTCACCATGGCGTTGAGCAGCGGCCAGTCGGCGATCGCGTCGGAGCCGTCGAGCATGGCCTCGGTCTCGCGGTACGGGGAGGCCACGGAACCGCAGTCGAGGTGGTCGCGGCCGATGACGACGGGCGCGGCCAGCTCGCCGCTCGCCACCATGTCGTTGAACCGCTCGCCGGCCCGGTCGCGTTCGCCGTAGCCGAGCCAGCAGATCCGGGCGGGCAGGCCCTGGAAGCGGACCCGCTCCCCGGCCAGGCGGATCCAGCGGGCCAGGGAATCGTTCTCGGGGAACAGCTCCAGGACGGCCCGGTCCGTCTTCGCGATGTCGGCGGGGTCGCCGGACAGGGCGGCCCAGCGGAAGGGGCCCTTGCCCTCGCAGAACAGGGGCCGGATGTAGGCGGGGACGAAGCCGGGGAAGGCGAACGCCCGGTCGTATCCGGCCAGTCGTGCCTCGCCGCGCAGGGAGTTGCCGTAGTCGAAGACCTCGGCGCCGGCGTCCAGGAAGCCGACCATGGCCTCGACGTGCCGGGCCATGGACTCGCGGGCGCGGGTGGTGAAGCCGGCCGGGTCCTCGGCGGCGGCCTCGGCCATGTCCTCGAAGGCGATGCCGAGCGGGAGATAGCTCAGCGGGTCGTGGGCCGAGGTCTGGTCGGTGACGATGTCGACGGGGGCGCCCAGGGCGAGCAGCCGCGGGACCAGTTCGGCGGCGTTGCCGAGGACGCCGATCGACAGCGGCCGGCGGGCGTCGCGGGCCTCCACGGCCAGCCGCAGCGCGTGGTCCAGGGAGTCGGCCCGCAGGTCCAGGTAGCGGTGCTCGATGCGGCGCTCGATGGCGCGCGGGTCGCAGTCGACGCAGATCGCCACGCCGTCGTTCATCGTCACGGCGAGCGGCTGGGCGCCGCCCATGCCGCCCAGGCCGGCGGTGAGGGTGATCGTCCCGGCGAGCGAGCCGCCGAACCTCTTCGCGGCGACCGCGGCGAACGTCTCGTAGGTGCCCTGGAGGATGCCCTGGGTGCCGATGTAGATCCAGGAGCCGGCGGTCATCTGCCCGTACATGGTCAGGCCGAGGGCCTCCAGGCGGCGGAACTCCTCCCAGGTGGCCCAGTCGCCGACGAGGTGGGAGTTGGCGATGAGCACGCGCGGGGCCCACTCGTGGGTCCGCAGGACGCCGACCGGGCGACCGGACTGGACGAGCATGGTCTCGTCCTGCTTCAGGGTCCGCAGCGTGCGCACCATGGCGTCGAAGGACCGCCAGTCGCGGGCCGCCTTGCCCGTGCCGCCGTAGACGACGAGCTTCTCGGGGTGCTCGGCGACCTCGGGGTCGAGGTTGTTCCGCAGCATCCGCAGGGCGGCCTCCTGCTGCCATCCCAGGGCGCTCAGCCCGGTGCCGCGCGGTGCCCGGACGGGGCCGGGGGGCGGTCCGTAGGGCTCCGTTCCGGGGCGGTGGGGGGAGGCGGGCGGGCGGGGTCCTGACATGGTCTGCCTCCTGGCGGTCGCTCCCGGCGGACGAGGCCGCTGCCACAGCGGATATTCACATCCTTGCTTCGTGAATAGAGCTAGTCAATACGGCCGTGTCCCGGCGCGGGCGCGTCGCGGGTGCCCGGCCGGGCGCGCGGGCGCGGACACCGGCGCGGCGGGAGCGGGCGGGGCCGCCGGGGCCACGACGGCGGCGGCC
>NZ_BAAATK010000040.1:0-62104 GCF_039533365.1 Streptomyces glaucus | reverse complement strand
CCGCGCCGCGCGGGCGGCGCGGGGCACAGCGGTCCCGGTACGGCGGGCCGGGGCGGTCCCCTCCGCGGGTGCGGCGGGCGAACGGACCGGCGGGACGGCCGGAGGGCGCGCAACGAATCGCCGCCGGACCCGCGGCGGACGCAACGATCCGCTCACGGACGCGCAACGGCTCCTCCTTGTCCGGCCGAGACGGCCGGCCGTACCGTCTACCTGGCCCCCGAAACCCCCGCGTACCGGTGAGGAACACGCATGCGCACCGCCCTGCTCCAGAACTCCGGCCGACCCGGCTCGACCGTCGAGAACCTCAAGGTCCTCGACGAGGCCGCGGGCCGGGCCGCCGCCGCGGGCGCCGCGCTGCTGGCCGCGCCGGAGATGTTCCTGACCGGGTACGCGATCGGCGACGACATCGCCCGGCTGGCCGAGCCGGCCGACGGCGACTGCGCCGACGCGATCGCCGAGATCGCCTCCCGGCACGGCCTCGCCGTCGCCTACGGCTATCCGGAGCGCGCCGGCGAGGCGGTGTACAACGCGGCGCAGCTGATCTCCGCCGACGGCACCCGCCTCGCCAACTACCGCAAGACCCACCTCTTCGGCTGCTTCGAGCGCGACCACTTCGCCCCGGGCGGGCAGCCGGTCGTCCAGGCCGAGCTGGACGGCCTGACCGTCGGCCTGATGATCTGCTACGACGTGGAGTTCCCGGAGAACGTCCGGGCCCACGCCCTGGCCGGCACCGACCTGCTGGTGGTGCCGACGGCGCAGATGCACCCGTTCCAGTTCGTCGCCGAGTCGCTCGTGCCGGTGCGGGCCTTCGAGAACCAGATGTACGTCGCGTACGTCAACCGGGTCGGACGGGAGGGCGAGTTCGAGTTCGTCGGGCTGTCCACCCTCGCCGGGCCCGACGGCCTCGCCCGCACCCGCGCCGGCCGGGCCGAGGAACTCGTCCTCGCCGACGTCGACCCGGCGTTCCTCGCCGCCTCCCGCGAGGCCAACCCGTACCTGACGGACCGGCGTCCCGGCCTCTACGGGTCCCTCGTCTGAACCTCCCGGGCCCCTCGCCCGGATCCCCAGCTCTTCCCGCAGACGTTTCGCGCAAGGAGTCCGCACCCCATGACGTCCACGGTGCCCAACGCCGTCGAGCACGCAGACGAGCAGCAGCCGCCGATCACCATGTTCGGCCCGGACTTCCCGTACGCGTACGACGACTTCCTGGCCCACCCGGCGGGTCTGGGGCAGATACCCGCGACCGAGCACGGCACCGAGGTCGCGGTCATCGGCGGCGGCCTGTCCGGCATCGTCGCCGCGTACGAGCTGATGAAGATGGGCCTCAAGCCCGTCGTGTACGAGGCCGACCGGATCGGCGGCCGGCTGCGCACGGTCGGCTTCGAGGGCTGCGACCCGTCGCTGACCGCCGAGATGGGCGCGATGCGCTTCCCGCCGTCCTCCACGGCCCTGCAGCACTACATCGACCTGGTCGGCCTGGAGACCAGGCCCTTCCCCAACCCCCTCGCCGAATGCACCCCCTCGACGGTCGTCGACCTCAAGGGCGAGACGCACTACGCGAAGACGCTCGACGACCTGCCGCAGGTCTACCGGGACGTGGCGGACGCCTGGAACCGGTGCCTGGAGGAGGGCGCCGACTTCTCCGACATGAACCGCGCCATACGGGAGCGGAACGTCGAGCGCATCCGTGAGATCTGGTCGAGGCTGGTCGAGAAGCTCGACAACCAGACCTTCTACGGCTTCCTGTGCGAGTCGGAGGCGTTCAGGTCCTTCCGGCACCGCGAGATCTTCGGCCAGGTCGGCTTCGGCACCGGCGGCTGGGACACCGACTTCCCCAACTCCATCCTGGAGATCCTGCGGGTCGTCTACACCGAGGCCGACGACCACCACCGCGGCATCGTCGGCGGCTCCCAGCAGCTGCCGCTGCGCCTGTGGGAGCGCGAGCCGGAGAAGATCGTGCACTGGCCGTACGGCACCTCGCTGAAGTCGCTGCACGTGGACGGCGAGCCCCGCCCGGCGGTGACCCGGCTGCACCGCACCGCGGGCAACCGGATCACCGTCACCGACGCGAACGGCGACATCCGCACCTACCGGGCGGCGATCTTCACCGCCCAGTCCTGGATGCTGCTGTCGAAGATCCAGTGCGACGACTCGCTCTTCCCGATCGACCACTGGACGGCGATCGAGCGCACCCACTACATGGAGTCCTCCAAGCTCTTCGTGCCCGTCGACCGTCCGTTCTGGCTGGACGAGGCCGTCGACGACGAGGGGAACCCGACCGGGCGGGACGTCATGTCGATGACGCTCACCGACCGCATGACCCGCGGCACCTACCTGCTGGACGACGGCCCCGACAAGCCCGCGGTCATCTGCTTGTCCTACACCTGGTGCGACGACAGCCTGAAGTGGCTGCCGCTGTCCGCGAACGAGCGGATGGAGGTCATGCTGAAGTCGCTCGGCGAGATCTACCCGAAGGTCGACATCCGCAAGCACATCATCGGCAACCCGGTGACGGTCTCCTGGGAGAACGAGCCCTACTTCATGGGCGCGTTCAAGGCCAACCTGCCCGGCCACTACCGCTACCAGCGGCGCCTGTTCACGCACTTCATGCAGGACCGGCTGCCCGCGGACAAGCGGGGCATCTTCCTCGCCGGCGACGACATCTCCTGGACGGCCGGCTGGGCCGAGGGCGCCGTGCAGACCGCGCTGAACGCGGTCTGGGGCGTCATGCACCACTTCGGCGGCGAGACCGACCCGGCCAATCCGGGCCCCGGCGACGTGTACGACGAGATCGCGCCCGTCGAACTGCCGGAGGACTAGACCCCGGCCCTCCCGTGCACCCCGGCGGCGGACCGGGGCAGGGGCGTGAGCAGCATGCGCCCCGCGAAGCCCACCGCCGTGTCCAGCCGTTCGGCGAACTCCTGGGCGATGCCGGGCAGCCCGCGCAGCGCCCACAGCGCCCGGGCCGCCGTCCACGCGGCGTCCCGGGCCCGCTCCAGGCTCCACGCGCCGAGCAGATGCGTGAGCGGGTCGGCGATCTGCAGCAGGTCGGGGCCCGGCATCAGATCCTCGCGGACGCGCTCCTCCAGCGCGACGAGGAGATCGCCCACCTCGTCGAACTCGTCCTCCAGATCGGCGGGTTCGCAGCCGAGCGTACGGCAGGCGTCCACGACGGCGAGCGCGAGGTCGTGCCCGATGTGCGCGTTGACGCCCGCCAGCGCGAACTGCAGCGGCCGCACGCCGGGATGGCGGCGGAGCTGGAACAGGGGCCGCCAGCAGGCCGGCGGACGCCGCTCACCGGCCGCCGCGTCCACGGCGGCCAAATAGCGCTCCGCGAACCGTACGTCCAGCGTGGCCGCGGCCCGCGGGTCCGGGAACCCCCCGGTGTCGATGCGCCGGTCGACCGCCTCGGTGACGGCCAGGTAGACCCGGTTGAAGACCGCGACGCCGTCCCCGGCGGGCAGAGCCGCGTCGAGGGCGCGCATGCGCGAGAGGACCCCGTCGACGGCGGTGGTGACTTGTTCACAGTGCGCCATGGGGGCAGGGTGGCAGCTTCGGGCCGGCCCGGGCGGCGGCGGGCCGACGCTTCCCCGGAACGGGGGAACGCGCCCGCCGCGCGGGGGGCGGAACGTACATGTCAGGCCGACGTGTCCGGCGGCCGGCCGGGCGCGGGGCCGGGCGCGGGCGCGCCGTCCGGCGCGCCGCCATGGCCGTGGCGGCCTCGGCGGACCGGAGGGCCGGGGCGCCGACGCCCGACACCGGCGCGGCCCGGATCGACGCCTGCCTGTGGGGGAAGCGGCCGGGGGAGCCGGACGGCGGCAGGGGGCTCCGGTCACGTCCGCGCCGTCGTACGCCTACGACTTGGCGCGCTGAGCGGTCTCGTCGTAGGAGCTGGTGCCCTCGTCCAGCAGCGGCTGCTGCGTCTTGAGGTGGGCGGGCGCGAAGGCGCGCAGCGCGTGGTAGCCGGTGATGACGACCAGGGTGCCCAGCGCGATGCCGCTCAGTTCGAAGGTGTCGGTGAACTTCATGCTGACGTTGCCGACGCCGATGATGATGCCCGCCGCGGCCGGGACCAGGTTGAGCGGATTGCGCAGGTCCACCTTGGCGTTGATCCAGATCTGCGCGCCGAGCAGGCCGATCATGCCGTACAGGATGACGGTGATGCCGCCGAGGACACCGCCCGGGATCGCCGCGACGACCGCGCCGAACTTCGGGCACAGGCCGAACAGCAGGGCGAAGGCGGCGGCGGTCCAGTAGGCGGCGGTCGAGTAGACCCGGGTCGCGGCCATCACGCCGATGTTCTCGGAGTATGTCGTGGTGGGCGGGCCGCCGACCGCGGTGGACAGCACCGAGCCGACGCCGTCGGCGGAGATCGCCGTGCCGAGCTTGTCGTCGAGGGGATCGCCGGTCATCTCGCCGACCGCCTTGACGTGCCCGGCGTTCTCGGCGACCAGCGCGATCACGACCGGCAGCGCGACCAGGATCGCCGACCACTCGAAGGACGGGCCGTGCAGGTCCGGCAGGCCGATCCAGTCCGCCCGGCCGACGGCGGAGAAGTCCAGCCGCCAGTGGTCGGTGACCTTGCCGCTCGCGTCCACCGAGTGGATCCGGCCGAGGATCCGGTCGAAGGCCCAGGAGACGCCGTACCCGAAGACCAGCCCCAGGAAGATCGCGATGCGCGACCAGAAACCGCGCAGGCAGACCACGGCCAGCCCGGTGAACAGCATCACCAGCAGGGCCGTCCACTGGTCCTGCGGCCAGTACGTGGAGGCGGTCACCGGGGCGAGGTTGAAGCCGATCAGCATGACGACCGCGCCGGTCACGATCGGCGGCATCGCCGCGTGGATGATCCGCGCCCCGAACCGCTGCACGGCCAGCCCGACCAGGAACAGGGCGACGCCGACGACGAGGACCGCGCCGGTCACCGTCGCGCTCGTCCCGCCCTGCGCGCGGATCACCGCGGCGACACCGACGAAGGACAGCGAGCAGCCCAGGTAACTGGGCACCCGCCCGCGGGTGGCGAGCAGGAAGACCGCGGTCGCGACGCCCGACATCATGATCGCGAGGTTGGGGTCCAGGCCCATCAGCACCGGGGCCACGAAGGACGCCCCGAACATGGCCACGACGTGCTGGGCGCCGAGGCCGAAGGTACGGGGCCAGGAGAGCCGCTCGTCGGGGCGGACCACCGCGCCGGGCGCCGGAGTGCGTCCGTCACCGTGCAGTTTCCAGCGGACGCCGAGATCCATGTCAGGTGTCGCTTTCGTCGTGCGTGCAGCTTGTCCACACCATTGTCGGGGGTGGCCGGGCGTGCTTCGCACATCTGAGCGGGCGCTGGGGGCGGGGCGTCCGCGCGGCGGTGCACCCGGCATGCGTCCCGCGAGGACCGGGAGCGCCCCCCGTGACCGTCGAAGTCCCGCCCGCCGCCGCCCAGTCCTGCGGCCGGCCGGTCCCCGGCGCCGTCCACGGCACCCGGGGCGCCTGGTCCGGCCGGACGCCGGGAGGCCGCGGAGCGAGGAGTTCAGGGCCGCGGGCCGGGCACCGCCGCGTCCGGGCTGCCGGCCTTCGGCCGGTCGTGGTCGCTGCCGCGCAGCACGCCCGCGAAGACCGCCAGGCCGCACGCCAGGAACGTCACCAGGCCGAACGACACCACCAGGCTGGTCGCCTGCGCCAGCCCGCCGATCGCGCTCGGGGCGACCAGGCCCGAGGTGTACGTGATGGTCGCCACGCCCGCGATGGCCTGGCTGGGGTTGGGCCCGCTGCGGCCGGCCGCGGCGAAGCACAGCGGGACGACGACGGCGATGCCGAGCCCCATCAGCGCGAACCCGGCCATCGCCACCGCCGGATGGCCCGCGGCCACGACGAGCAGTCCGCCCAGGGCGGCCAGGACGCCGCTGACCCGGACCGTGCGCACCGAGCCGAAGCGGTCCACCACCTTGTCGCCCGCGATCCGGGCCACGGCCATGGTGAGGGTGAAGCCGGTCGTGCACGCCGCCGCCAGACCGGCGGAGGTCTCCAGGCGGTCCTCCAGGTAGACCGCCGACCAGTCCAGGCTGGCGCCCTCCGCGAACACCGCGCAGAACCCGACCGCGCCGATCAGCAGCGCCGACCGGGGCGGCAGCGCGAACCGGGGCGGCGGCTCCTCGTCCTCGGCGGGCTGGAGGTCGAGCACCCACGTACAGGCCGTCAGGCCCAGCAGCGTCAGCACCGCGGCGGCCAGGAGGTGGTGCAGCCGGGCGTCCGCGCCCAGGTGGGCGGCGAGGGTGCCGGCCGCGGAGCCGACCAGGGCGCCGACGCTCCACATGCCGTGCAGGCCGGACATGATCGACCGGCCGAGGCGGTTCTCGACCTCCACGCCGAGCGCGTTCATCGCCACGTCGGCCATGCCGGCCGTCGCCCCGTACGTGAACAGGGCCAGGCACAGGGTGAGCAGGTCGGGGGCGAGGGAGGGCAGGACCAGGGCGAGCGTCCACAGCGCCATCAGTCCGCGCAGGGCGGTCCGGGCGCCGAAGCGGTGGCTGATGCCGCCCGCGAGCGGCATCGCGACGGAGGCGCCGAGCGCCGGGAAGGCGAGCGCCAGGCCCAGCTGGCCCGCGCTGACGCCGGCGTGGTCCTGGATCCACGGCACGCGGGTCGCGAACGAGCCGGTGACGGCGCCGTGCACGGCGAAGACGGCGGCCACCGCGTACCGGGCCCGCCGCACCTCGCGTTGCCCGTAGACCACTGCACTCATTCTCGGGTTCCTCCCGGATCCACACTCCTCTGTGCCCGGCGTAAACTATCAGGAACCCTGCCTGATAAATAGAGGGCCGCCGGTCGCGGGACCGCCGACGGTGCGGGGCGCCGCCCCGGGGACCGTCGCGCACCGGCGGTCCCGCCCTCCGGGGCCGCCGGCGCTCACCCCCGCGCGGCCCCGTCCATCTGGGAGGATCCCGGCATGCCCGCATCCCCGAGCACCGCCCGGGCCATCAACGACCGGCTCGCCCTGCGTCTGCTCCAGCAGGAGGGCCCGTTGACGGCAGGACAGCTGAAGCAGCTGACCGGCCTGTCCCGGCCGACCGTCGCCGACCTCGTCGAACGCCTCACCGCCTCCGGTCTGATCGCGGTGGTGGGGGAGTCGGGCGAGCAGCGCCGCGGGCCCAACGCCAGGCTGTACGGGATCGTCGCCGACCGGGCCCATCTGGCCGCGCTGGACGTGCGGACCGAGGGCGTCTCCGTGATCGTGTCCGATCTGCTCGGCCGGGTGCTCGCGGAGGCGTCCGCGCCGATCGGCGGCGACGCGGGGACGGGACCCGCCGTGGAGCAGGCGGTGGCGCTGGTCGAACGCACCGCCAAGGAGGCCGGCGCCGACCGGCTGCACACCGTCGGCATCGGGGCGCCCGGACTGATCGACCCGGCCGGCGGCGAGCTGCGCGACTCCACGGGCCTGCCCGCGTGGCACCGGCGGCTGGTGGCCGTGCTGCAGGAGCGGTTCCCCGACGCCCGGGTCAGCGTCGAGAACGAGACCAACCTCGCCGCCCTCGCCGAACAGCGCGACGGGGCCGCCCGGGACCGGGACACCTTCGTGCTGCTGTGGCTGGGCCTCGGCGTCGGCGCCGCCGTCGTCCTCGACGGCGCCCTGCGGCGCGGGGCCTCCGGGGGCGCGGGCGAGATCGGCTTCCTGCCGGTACCGGGGACGGCGGGGCTGCCGTCGGCCACCGACTGCGACGGCGGCTTCCACTCGCTCGTCGGTGCGCAAGCGGTCGCCGGCCTCGCGGCCCGGCACGGGGTGGCGGCCCCCGTCCCCCCGCACGAACCGCACGCCGCGGCGCTGGTGCGGACGGCGGTCGAGCGCTCCGGCACGGACGCCGCCGCCGCGCGTTTCCTCGACGCCCTCGCCGGCCGGGTCGCGCTCGGCGCCGCCGCCGCCGTCGCCGTGCTGGACCCCGGCTGCCTGGTGCTGGCCGGCGAGATCGGCCGCGCGGGCGGCGACGCGTTCGCCGCCCGCGTGCAGGACCGTCTCGCCCGGATGTCGCCCCTGGTCACCGAGGTGCGGTCCAGCACTCTGGGCGGGGGCGCGGTACTGCGCGGAGCGCTGCTGACGGCGCGGGACCGGGCGCAGGACGAGCTGTTCGCGCCGACGGGGCGGTAGCCGGGGGCGCCCCGGCGCACCGCCGCGGCCCCGGGCGGCGGCGTCCCCGCGGGCGGATCCGGCCCCGCCCGCGGCCGCCCGCGCCTGCTCACCCCCGCCGCACCGCCAGGTACTCCTCGAACGTGGTCCTGCCGACGGCCCGCTCCGGCGCCAGGTGCCCGCCCGCCCGGAACCCGCGGTACGCCTTCCCCGCCAGCGGCACGCCCACCACCGCCCGGCGCCGCCCCGTCGCCCGCAGGAACGCGCGGGCCAGCGAGTCGAGCGTGCGCACCTCGGGACCGGCCAGGTCCCCGACCCGCCCCGCCGGCGCGCCCACGGCCAGCTCGGCGAGCCGGTCCGCGACCTCGGCCGCCGCGACCGGCTGGTCGCTCACCCCGGCCGGCACCAGCATGACCGGCGGTGCGGCCAGCGTCCGGAACAGCCGTGCCAGCAGCTCGTGGAACTGCGTCGCCCGCAGCACCGTCCAGCCCAGCCCCGACTGCTCGACCAGCCGTTCCACGGCCAGCTTGCTCCGGTAGTAGCCGAGCGGCACCCGGTCGACGCCGACGATCGAGACGTGGACCAGATGCCGCACCCCGGCCCGCCGCGCCGCCGCGATCAGATGCCCGGCCGCCTGCTCGTCACCGCCGCGCGGCGAGCTCGCGCAGTGCACGACCGTGTCCACGCCCGCGACGGCCGCGTCCAGCCCGCTGCCGCCCTCGCGCAGATCGACGGCGTACGGCGGGGTGTGCCGGCTGAGCACCCGCACCTCGTGCCCGGCCGCCCGCAGCCGCTCGGTGACGAGCCGGCCGAGCGTTCCGGTGCCGCCGGTCACCAGGATCGTGGTCATCGCTGTTCGGTCCCTTCCACGTGCCGGGCGCTCCCGGGCGGAGCGCCCCTCGCCCACCGAGACCGAACAGACGCCGCGGGATGTGACAGATCCGCGCGCGGGGCGGCTGACGGCTCACGCACCGCAGCCTGTCCGGATCCCGCGCGGACCGCATCCCGGGGACCGGCCCGTCCCGCGGCACGGCGCCGCCCTCCCCGCCGCCCCGGAGGCGGGGCGGCACCCGGGGACGGCGCGGCAGGGGGTTGGAGGCCCGGCGGCGGGCAAGGGCCGTCGTCACCGCCGCCGGGCCGGTCCGTGTGCGGCCGGATCCCGGACGTCCGCGCCCAGCCGGACCTTAAAAGGACTAGACCATTACGTCAATAGGTGCGGCCCGCGCCGAGGCGGCCCCGCGCCGAGGCGGCCCCGCGGGCGGCGGCCGAGGCGGGCGCGGCGGACATGGCCCGGACGGAAGCCTTCCGGCCCCGTCTGTGAGGCACCCCACAGTCGTCACCCGTCTGGACCCCGGCCGGGCGTGGCACACTGGCCCTGTACCTACAGCAGCGCACTCCGGGGTCGGTGAAAGTCCGAACCGGCGGTTACAGTCCGCGACCCGGTCGCCTCCAGCGGCCGGTTGACCAGGTGAAATTCCTGGACCGACGGTTAAAGTCCGGATGGGAGGCAGTGCGCGGCGGGCGGGCCTGCGTGCGCGCCGCCGAAGTGGTCCGTCCCAGGGGCGGACTCCCTCCGGCGTCGCCCCCGGTGCTTTCCGCCCGTGTCCTCTGCCGTCGTCGGCAGCCCCGGAGTCCGTGCCCGAAGAGGCAGGAGGACCCGGGAAGTGTTCACCGGAATCGTCGAAGAGCTGGGCGAGGTCACCGCCGTCGAGAACCTCGGCGACGCCTGTCGCTTCCGGCTGCGCGGCCCCGTCGTCACCCAGGGCGCGAAGCACGGCGACTCCATCGCCGTCAACGGCGTCTGCCTCACCGTCGTGGACCACGAGGGCGACGAGTTCACCGCCGACGTGATGGCCGAGACCCTGAACCGCTCCAGCCTGGGCGCCCTCGCCGTCGGCTCCCGCGTCAACCTCGAACGCCCCACCGCCGTGGGCGCGCGCCTCGGCGGGCACATCGTGCAGGGCCACGTCGACGGCACCGGCGAGATCCTGGAGCGCACGCCGTCCGAGCACTGGGAGATCGTGCGGATCTCCCTCCCCGCGGACCTCGCGCGCTACGTCGTCGAGAAGGGCTCCGTCACCGTCGACGGCATCAGCCTCACCGTCGTCGAGGCCGGACCCGACCACTTCACCGTCAGCCTCATCCCCACCACCCTCGCCCTGACCACGCTCGGCCTGAAGCAGCCCGGCGACCCGGTCAACCTGGAGGTGGACGTCATCGCCAAGTACGTGGAGCGGCTGCTGACGACCGGTCAGGGGGCGGCCCGGTGAACTGGCTCAACCACGAGGCGTTCGCCCTCTTCGGCCAGCACATCCTCTGGTCCGACATGGTCGGCAACATCTTCGGCCTGCTCGCCCTCGCCCTCGGCTGGCGGCGCTCCCTGTGGACCTGGCCCGTGCAGTTCCTGGCCGGCCTCGTCCTCTTCGGCGCCTTCTTCGGCCACCTGACCGGCAGCGCCGGCAAGCAGGTCGTCGTCATGGCCGTCGCGCTGTACGGCTGGTGGCAGTGGAACCGCGGCAGGGGCCGGGCCGGCGACGGCCACATCTCCGTACGGTTCGCCACCTGGCGCGAGCGCGCGGCCATGGCCGCCGCCGCGGCGGCGGGCACGGTCGCCGTCGCCCTGCTCTTCACGGCCTACCCCGCCCTGTCCTGGGACCCCTGGCCCGACGCCTACATCTTCGTCGGCACCGTCGTCGCCATGTACGCCCAGGCCCGCGGCATGGTCGAGTTCTGGTTCGCCTGGCTGCTCGTCGACCTGGTCGGCGTGCCCCTCAACTTCGCCAACGGCTACGCCTTCTCCGGCTTCGTCTACGTCATCTACGGCGCGCTCGTCCTGTGGGGCCTGCGCGACTGGTGGCTGCGCTCCCGCAAGGCCGCGCGGCCCGTCCCGGAAGGAGCGCCCGCATGAGCACGGCCCCCGCCCTGTACGGCACCGACGGCATCGAGGACTTCGTGCTCGACCCCGTCGAGCAGGCCGTCGCCGACATCGCCGCCGGCCGCCCCGTCGTGGTCGTCGACGACGAGGACCGGGAGAACGAGGGCGACCTCGTCATCGCCGCCGAGAAGGCGACCGAGGAGATCGTCGCCTTCATGATGAGCGAGTGCCGCGGCCTGATCTGCGCCCCCATGGAGGGCGGGGAACTCGACCGGCTGCGGCTGCCGCAGATGGTCGAGGACAACACCGAGTCCATGCGGACCGCGTTCACCGTCTCCGTGGACGCCTCCCCCGCCCACGGGGTGACCACCGGCATCTCCGCCGCCGACCGCGCCACCACCCTCCGGCTCCTGGCGAGCGGCGCCGCCGAGCCCTCCGACCTGGTCCGCCCCGGCCACGTCTTCCCGCTGCGCGCCCGGCCCGGCGGGGTGCTGACGCGCAACGGCCACACCGAGGCCGCCGTCGACCTCGCCCGCCTCGCCGGGCTGCGCCCGGCCGGCGCGATCGTGGAGATCGCCGGCGAGGACGGCCGGATGCTGCGCCTGCCCGAGCTGATCCCCTTCGCCCGCAAGCACGGCCTGACGATCATCTCCATCGAGGACCTGATCGCCTACCGCCGCAGCGCCGAGCCCACCGTCCGCCGCGAGGCCGAGGTGCACCTGCCCACCGCCCACGGCACCTTCACGGCGTACGGCTACCGCTCCACCGTCGACGGCGTCGAGCACGTCGCCCTCGTGCACGGCGAGCTCGGCGACGGCGAGGACGTCCTGGTCCGCGTCCACTCCGAGTGCCTCACCGGCGACGTCTTCGGCTCCCAGCGCTGCGACTGCGGACCCCAGCTGGACGCCTCCCTGGCCCGTATCCAGGCCGAGGGCCGGGGCGTGGTGGTCTACCTGCGCGGCCACGAGGGCCGCGGCATCGGCCTGATGTCCAAGCTGCGGGCCTACGAGCTCCAGGAGCGCGGCCGGGACACCCTCGACGCCAACCTGGAACTCGGCCTGCCCGCCGACGCCCGCGACTACGGCGCCGGCGCGCAGATGCTCCGCGACCTCGGCGTGCGCAGCGTGCGCCTGATGACCAACAACCCCGACAAGTCCGAGGCGCTTCTGCGCCACGGCATCGGGGTCACCGGCCGCGAGCCGATGCCCGTACAGGCGGGCGAACACAACCTCCGGTACCTGCGCACCAAGCGGGACCGGATGGGCCACGACCTGCCCTGGCTGGACCCGTCCCCGGTGTCCACCTGCGGCAACCAGTAACAGCGACACCGAGGAGAGACGTGAGCGGCAAGGGTGCACCGGAACTGTCCGTCCGCAATGTGGGCGACCTCAGGGTCGCCGTCGTCGCGGCCCAGTGGCACGAGAAGGTGATGGACGGTCTGGTGGACGGCGCCCTGCGCGCCCTGCGCGAACTGGGCATCGACGAGCCGACCCTGCTGCGGGTCCCCGGCAGCTTCGAACTGCCGGTGGTCGCCAAGGTCCTCGCCGGCCGCGGCTACGACGCGATCGTCGCCCTCGGCGTCGTCATCCGCGGCGGCACCCCCCACTTCGACTATGTGTGCCAGGGCGTGACGCAGGGCCTCGTCCAGGTCTGTGTCGACACCGGCGTCCCCGTCGGCTTCGGCGTGCTGACCTGCGACACCGAGGAACAGGCCCTCGACCGGGCGGGCCTGCCCGGCTCCAGCGAGGACAAGGGGCACGAGGCGGTGACGGCGGCGGTGGCGACCGCGGCGACCCTGCGCTCGGTATCCGAACCCTGGCGCTAGGGAGTGCCGCGCACCGCGTAGGGTGGGACCACCATGTCCAAGAAGACGTTCGAGGAGCTCTTCACCGAGCTCCAGCACAAGGCCGCCCACGGCGACCCCGCCACCTCCCGCACCGCCGAACTGGTGGGCAAGGGCGTCCATGCCATCGGCAAGAAGGTCGTCGAGGAGGCCGCCGAGGTCTGGATGGCCGCCGAGTACGAGGGCAAGGAAGCGGCCGCCGAGGAGATCTCGCAGCTGCTGTACCACGTCCAGGTGATGATGGTCGCCCGCGGCATCACCCTCGACGACGTCTACGCCCACCTGTAGAACCAGCTTTCGGAACCACACCCCTCCACGCAAAGGAAGCCGACCTCATGCTGCGCATCGCCGTCCCCAACAAGGGTTCACTGTCCGGCCCTGCGGCGGAGATGCTGCATGAGGCCGGCTACCAGCAGCGCCGCGAGTCCAAGGAACTGCGCATCGTCGACCCGGAGAACGAGGTGGAGTTCTTCTACCTCCGCCCCCGCGACATCGCGATCTACGTCTCCTCCGGCCGCCTCGACATCGGCATCACCGGCCGCGACCTGCTGGTCGACTCCGGCGCCGACGCCGAGGAGATCCTCCCCCTCGGCTTCGCCCGCTCCACCTTCCGCTACGCCACCAAGCCGGGCACGGCGAACGGCGTCGAGGACCTGACCGGCATGACGGTCGCCACCTCCTACGAGGGCATCGTCGCCAAGCACCTCGCCGACCACGGCATCGACGCCTCCGTCGTCCACCTCGACGGCGCCGTCGAGACCGCCATCGAACTCGGCGTCGCCGAGGTCATCGCCGACGTCGTCGAGACCGGCACCTCGCTGCGCAACGCGGGCCTGGAGGTCATCGGCGAGCCGATCATGAAGTCCGAGGCCGTCGTGATCCGCCGCACCGGCGCGGACGGCGAGGAGACCACCGAGTCGAAGGTGCAGCAGTTCCTGCGCCGCCTCCAGGGCGTCCTGGTGGCCCGGACGTACGTGATGATGGACTACGACTGCCGCGTCGAGCAGCTGGAGAAGGCCGTCGCCCTCACCCCGGGCCTGGAGTCCCCCACCGTCTCCCCGCTGCACAACGAGGGCTGGGTCGCCGTCCGGGCGATGGTCCCGGCCAAGGAGGCCCAGCGGATCATGGACGACCTGTACGAGATCGGCGCCCGGGCCATCCTGACCACGGCCATCCACGCCTGCCGTCTCTGAGGGACGCCCACAGCCACGGCCTGAGAGACACCGATGTCCGATCTGCCCACCCTGCCCGTCACCTTCCGGCCCGGCCGCACCCGCGCGGTCCTGCTCGGCGCCGCGATCGCCATATTCGTGGTCATCACGACGGTGGCGATGCTGCTGAAGGGGCTCAGCCCGGCGGAGCGGCTCAGCTTCGTCGTCACGGCGCTCCTGCTGGACGGCGTGCTGCTCGTGCTGGCCCGGCCGAAGGTCGTCGCCGACGACTCCGGCGTCACCGTCGTCAACCTCGCTTCCCGGCGCCGCCTGGAATGGGCCGAGATCGTCCGGGTGAATCTCCGGCCCGGCGACCCCTGGGTCTTCCTCGACCTCAGCGACGGCACCAGCCTGCCCGCGCTCGGCATCCAGCCGGGCATCGCCAAGCAGCGGGCCATCGCCGACGCCCGGGCCCTGCGCGCGCTCGCCGAGGCCCGCGCCACGGCGGACCCCGGGCCGCACCGGGGCTGACGGGAAGCCGCGGCAGGCCCCCCGGGACCGTCCCGGGAGCCCTTTCGGGGCCGTCCGCCCTGCCGCAGCCGGCCCTGTCTTGATTAATCTGTTGGCGGAGGCGCGGACGTCGCGCCTCCGCCCCTGTCGTTCCGCCCGGAACACAGGGGTTCCTGCTACCCGAGGAGTGACTCCCTCCGGCGATGGACGGATCGTCCTGTAGTACCTGCGCCGCCCCCTGCCGACATAGCGCGGACCGTGTCCGCGAGCGTGTTCGGGCGGCGGCATCATGACCACCCCCCTGCTGCTCCTGGCAGCCGCGTTCCTGCTGATCCTCGCCAACGGCTTCTTCGTCGCGGCCGAGTTCGGCCTCGTGACCGTCGAGGCCACGGACGCCGAGAAGGCCGCCGCGGAGGGCGACCGACGGGCCCGCCGGGTCGTCGAGTCGCTCAAGGAGCTGTCCTTCCAGCTCTCCGGCACCCAGCTCGGCATCACCATCACCTCCCTGGTCGTCGGCATGCTCGCCGAACCGGCCCTCGCCGACCTGCTCGGCGGCCCGTTCACCGCCGTCGGCGTCCCCGAGGGCGCGGTGCACGGCGTGGCCGTGATCGTCGGCATGCTGCTGGCCTCGGCCGTGCAGATGGTGATCGGCGAACTCGTGCCGAAGAACTGGGCGGTGTCCCGGCCGATGCAGGTCGCGCGCTTCGTCGCCGGCCCGCAGCACCTCTTCGCCCGCCTGTTCCGCCCGGTGATCGCCGGGCTGAACGCGGTCGCCAACCGCCTCGTACGGGCTCTGGGCGTGGAACCCACCGAGGAGCTGGCCTCCGCCCGCACCCCCGGCGAACTCGTCTCCCTGGCCCGGCACTCCGCCCAGGCCGGCGCCCTGGAACAGGACACCGCGGACCTCTTCGTGCGGACCCTGTCGCTGGGCGAGCTCACCGCGCAGCACGTCATGACGCCGCGCGTGAAGGTGAGCGCGCTGCAGTCGTCCGCGACCGCCGAGGACGTGGTCAACCTGACCCGCGCCACCGGCCTGTCCCGCTTCCCGGTCTACCGGGAGAGGATCGACGAGGTCGTCGGCATGGTCCACCTCAAGGACGCCCTCGCGGTGCCCGCGCAGGACCGGCTGCGCACCCCCGTCGGCCGCATCGCCCGGCCCGCGCTGCTCGTCCCCGAGACCCTGCCGGTACGGCCGCTGCTCACCCGCCTGCGCAGCGAGCAGCCCATCGCCGTCGTCGTCGACGAGTACGGCGGCACGGCCGGCGTCGTCACCCTGGAGGACATCGTCGAGGAGATCGTCGGCGAGGTCCGCGACGAGCACGACGGCCAGGACCTGCCCGAACTCGCCCCCGCCCCGCCGGAGGACGGCCGTCCCGCCTGGGACGCCGACGGCGGCTGCCGCGTCGACATCCTGCGGCGCATCGGCCTCGACGTGCCCGAGGGGCCGTACGAGACCGTCGCCGGCCTGGTCGCCGACCTGCTCGGCCGGATCCCGGCCGTCGGCGACCGGGCGGAGCTGCCCGGCTGGCGGCTGTCCGTACGCCGGGTGGGGCACTACCGCGCCGAGCGGGTACGGCTGGTGCGGACGGCCCCGGCGGTACTCGCCGAGGAGGCCGCGGACGACCTGGAGGCGGCCCGATGAGCGTGCTCCAACTGCTGTTCGCCGCGCTGCTCGTGCTCGCCAACGGCTTCTTCGTCGGCGCCGAGTTCGCGCTGGTCTCGGTGCGCCGCAGCCAGATCGAACCGCTCGGCACCGCCCGGGCCCGCCAGGTGCTGTACGGCCTGGAGCGGCTGCCCCAGATGATGGCCGCGGCCCAGTTCGGCATCACGGTCTGCTCGCTGACCCTGGGCGCGGTCGCCGAGCCGACGGTCGCCCGGCTGCTGGAGCCGGTCTTCGTGTGGATCCACCTGCCGCACGGCATGATCCACCCGCTCGGGTACGTCATCGCGCTGGCCGCCGTGGTCTTCTTCCACCTCGTGATCGGCGAGATGGTCCCGAAGAACCTGGCGATGGCCGCGCCGGAGAAGGCCGCGCTGTGGCTCAGCCCCGGCCTGGTCGCCTTCGCCCGGCTGTGCCGGCCGGTCACCGTGGCACTCGGCGCCGTCGCCCAGGGCGTCCTGCGGCTGTTCCGCGTCGAACCGAAGGACGAGGTCGAGGCGGTCTTCACCAGCGAGCAGCTCAACCGGCTGGTGGAGGACTCCGGCCAGGCCGGCCTCCTCGACCCGGAGGAGCAGGAGCGCCTGGAGGACGCCCTGGAGCTGGGTTCCCGCCCGGTCACCGACGTGCTGCTGAAGCGCGAGTCGCTGGTGACGGTCCCGCCGTCGGTCACCCCGGGGCAGATCGTCGACCTCACCGCCCGCACCGGGTACTCCCGCTTCCCGGTCGCCGCGGACAACGGCGCCTTCATGGGATACCTGCACGTGAAGGACGTGCTCGACCTGGAGGAGTCCGACCGGGCCGTGCCGCAGCGGCTGTGGCGGCCCATGACGACGCTGCGGCCGAAGCTGCCGCTGGACGACGCCCTGACGGTGATGCGGCGCGCGGCGACGCACCTGGCGCAGGTCGCCGACGCGTCCGGGCGGGTGCTCGGTCTGGTCGCGCTGGAGGACGTGCTGGAGCTGCTGGTCGGCGAGGTGCGGGACCCGGCGCACCGGGAGGTCCCGGAGGTGAGGGTGACCGAGCCGCGGGCGAGCGGTGAGCCGGAGCAGGCCCTGGCGGGCTGACGCCGGCCGCGGGACCCGCCGGCGCTACAGCCCCGGCGGGTCCTGCGGCCCCCGCCCCGACAGGACCTCCCCGTAGGCCTGCATCAGGTCCGGCAGCCGCAGCGTCGCCAGGTCCTCCCGCGTCAGCGGCCCCGGATACGACGACAGCCTGAGGTCCCGGTACGCGCAGCTCTTCTCGTACAGGGTCCGCAGGAACCGCCCGTTGCCCAGCTCGTCGATCCACCCCTGGTCGACCACGTGCCCGGCGATCGAGCGCAGTTCGTCGAGGGCCTCCTCGTCCCACACGTCGCCGTTCTCCGCGGCGAGGACCTTGCCGATCTCGGTGAGTTCCGGGGGCCGGTAGGAGGGGAAGTCGACGCGGGTCGTGAAGCGGGAGGACAGGCCCGGATTGGCGGCCAGCAGCCGGTCCATGCCCTCCGGGTAGCCGGCCAGGATCACCACGAGGTGGTCGCGGTTGTCCTCCGCCCGCTTCAGCAGCACCTGCAGCGCCTCGTCGCCGTAGGCGTCGCCCTTGCCGTAGCCGGAGTTGGACAGGGAGTAGGCCTCGTCGACGAAGAGGACCCCGCCGAGCGCGGAGTCGATCAGCTCGTTGGCCTTCACGGCCGTCTGGCCCAGGTACTCGCCGACCAGGTCGGCCCGCTGCGCCTCCACCAGGTGGTCGCCGCCGAGCAGGCCGAGGGCGTAGAAGACGCGGCCCAGGATGCGGGCCACCGTGGTCTTGCCGGTGCCGGACGGGCCGGAGAAGACGAAGTGGCGTTTCGGCGGCTGGACGGGCAGGCCCTGCCCGGCCCGCAGCCGGGCCATGTTCAGCTGCGCCGACAGCGCTTTGACCTGCCGCTTGACGGGTTCCAGGCCCACCATGCGCTCCAGTTCGGCGAGCGCCTCCTCCAGCAGGGCGGGGTCGGTGGGGCCGGCCGGCAGCGACGGGGCGGGGGCGGCCGTCTTCTCCCGCACCGCGGGACCCGGCACCGACGGCAGGGGGCCGGCCGGCGGCTCGGGGTCGGACAGCTTCAGGTCGCGTTCCTCGGTGCCGAAGAGCGGGTCCAGCCCGTCGGGGCCGTCCGCGGCGTCCGGGCCGGTACCGGTGAACGTGAGCGACGCGAGGTCGGACCCGTCGTCGTACCCGTCGCCCTCGGCGATCGCCGCGAGCCGGGCCGAGGTGTCCATGAACGCCGGGTCGACGCGGTGCACGGCCCGGTACAGCGGCAGCGCGGCGGCGCTGCGGCCCGTCCCCTCGTGGGCGCGGGCCAGCCAGTAGCGCAGCTCCTTGCGCTGCGGCTGCTCGCTGCGGCAGCGCATCAGCGCGGCGGACAGCAGCGGCTCGGCCTGCCCGTACATCTCCAGGCGGACCCGGGCCATGCCGCCGAACAGGCCCGCCTCGATGCCGAGCAGCGGGTCGTCCAGCAGCGGGTCGGTGTGCCGCACGAGCTGTTCCCAGTCCTTGACGAGGTAGGCGCGGCAGGCGTGCAGGAAGCGGACCTGGGGGTCGGTGTCCACGGGCGGCAGCCCGGCCAGGGCCTGGTCCAGCTCCGGGACGTGGCGGCCGTCCAGCCAGTGGGAGGCGTGCGCCAGCAGCAGGTCGCGCGGGGTCTCCAGCACGGGCTGCACCCACCAGCCGAGCCAGTACCAGGAATTGAGGGTGCGGCGGTGCCGGGCACGCTGTTCGCCGAAGCGGTCCCGGTGGCGGAACATCTTCAGCAGCGCGGTCGTCGTGTCGACGCGCAGCGCGTGCAGCCCGAGCCAGCCGTCGGCCATCCCGGGGTCCATCCGCACGGCGGTCCGGAACTCCTCTTCCGCCTGTGGATAGGCGCCCATGGTGTAGGCGTCCACACCTCGCAGCCAGGCGAGGTCGGCCGGGGCCTGCGGGCCCTGCGTGCCGAAGTCCATCACGTCCCCCACAAACCGTGCCCCCGTCGGTATGCCGCCGGGCCGTCGCCCGCCGGCCGCCCTGGTCGAACCGCTGTGCCGCGGACCGGAGTTGCAAGGTGCGCGAAGCAGCCGTCCGTAGGTCGCACCGAGGGCATCGTACCTGCGGCGGTGCCGGCGCCGAAGGGTGCCGTCCCGGCCGTTCGGCGAGGTGGGAGCGGCTGGACGGGCCCGCGGTGGTGACCGAGGGTGAGCGGATCGCGCCGCTCGGCGCTCGGAGGGGCCGCGGAGGGCAGAACGAAGCCCCCGGTCACGGGGGAACAACCGGGGGCTTCGCGTATGGTGGCGGCCGCGAATGACCGCACATTGAGAACGTAAGTCCTGTACGGCCCCTTGGTCAAGCCGAGTTGGGACACTCCGGGAAGTCGGCCGCAAGGGTCTTCACGGGTTCAGCACATTGCGGATGAGTCGTCACCCTGCGTGAAGGAATGGTTCGGGCCAATGGTCTCCCGGGGGCCCCGGACCAGTTCGTATCCCCGCTCGTCCTGCCGCACCAGGAGGTCGGCGAAGGGGCGTGAGGGATCACCGCGGAAGTGCCGGCGCTCCGCCGGAACCCACCCGGCCCAGAACTCCCGCTGCTCCTCGCCGTCGCGCGACCGCCCGCGCGCCCACGCCTCCTCGCACCCCACCTCCATCCACAGCAGCAGCGCCAGATGCGGGCGCAGCGCGCGGCGGCCCGCGCCGACCCCCTCCACGAGGACCACCGGGGCGGGCGGCAGCGGGACGGGCGGGCCGAAGCGCCGGGTGCGCCAGTCGTAGGGGGTGTAGCGGGCGGTCTCGCCGCGGCGGAACGGCCCGATCACCTGGCTCAGCAGCCGCCCGGTCCAGTCGAAGAGCGCGTCGTGGCTGGCGATGTCGTCGAGGTGCAGCACCGGCGCCCCGCCGAGCGTCTCGGCCAGGCGCCCGGCGAACGTGGTCTTCCCGGAGCCGGCGTGCCCGTCGACGCCGATCAGGCGGACCGGGCCGCAGGACGGGGGCAGCCGGCGAAGCCGGGCGGCGAGGTCGTGAATGGCTGGTCCCGGGGTGGGGGGCGGACGGCTGTCGCCGAGCACTCTAGTGCCCGGCGGGCGGCGTCCGCCCGGTCGCGGCGCCCGGCGCCTCCCCACCGCCTCACGGGCGCGGCCGGCGCCCCGCCGGCAGCACCGGCCGAGAGGACCGGGCGCGTCCGGCGCGGGAGCGCGCGCCGGAGGCCGCCGCCCGCCGGGGCGCCGGCGGCGCGCACGCCACGCCCGGCGCACGCCGGTGGTGAGGACCGGTGCCGGTCGGCGCGGCACGGGCCGGGGTCCTTCCGGGACCCGCCGTCCGCGTCCATAGTGGGCGCACAGCCGTGCAACGGACCCGACCCGACTTCGGACACCTGGGGGTCTTCCCGCCCATGAGCAGAGCCGAACAGCCGTCCCGCAGAACGGTCCTGGCCGCCGTCGCCGTCGCCGCAGCCACCGTGGGCAGCGTGGCCCCGGCGGCCGGCGCCGGGACCCGCCGGGCCCCGGCGCGCCCGGTCGACCACCACTCCTGGACGACGTACGACGACTGGCGGGCCGGCGCCGCGCGCGGCACCCGTGCCGTCGCGGGCGCCCGGCCCGGCCTGGTGATCGCCGCCCCGGCGGGCACCCTCGACCACCCGGACCCGCACACCGGTACGACCTCCACCTGGGAGTACGCGACCTGGACCTCTCCCGTCCGCCGGCTCGCCGTCCCCGCGACGGAGGCGATCGCCTCCTGGAACGCGCACACCCCGGACGGCACCTGGCTGCAGACCGAGCTCAAGGGCGCCTACTCCGACGGCACCGAGACACCCTGGTACGTGATGGGCCGCTGGGCGGCCGGCGACCGGGACATCAAGCGCACCTCGGTCGACGGCCAGAGCGACGGCAGGAGCACCGTCTGGACCGACACCCTCGCCGTCGACGACCCGGCGACCGGCCTGCGCCTGGTGTCGTACCGGCTGCGGCTGACGCTCCTGCGCCGGCCGGGCACCGGGCTCACCCCCACCGTGTGGCGGACCGACGTCATGGGCTCGGACGTCCCGGACCGCTTCGAGGTCCCCGCGTCCGTCCCCGGCCTCGCGAAGGAGCTGCCCGTCCCGCGCTACTCGCAGGAGATCCACAAGGGCCGGTACCCCGAGTACGACAACGGCGGCGAGGCCTGGTGCAGCCCCACCTCCTCGCAGATGGTCGTCGAGTACTGGGGCGGCCGCCTCACCCCGGAACAGCTCGCCTGGGTCGACCCGTCGTACACCGACCCGCAGGTGTGCCACGCCGCCCGGCACACGTACGACCACCAGTACGCCGGCTGCGGCAACTGGCCGTTCAACGCCGCCTACGCGGCGACCTTCGACGGCCTCCGGGGCGTGGTGACCCGGCTCGGCTCCCTCACCGACGTGGAGCGGCTGATCGCGGCCGGCATCCCGGTCATCACGTCCCAGTCCTTCCTGAGGGAGGAGCTGACCGGGGCGGGGTACGGCACCGCCGGCCACCTGATGACCGTGATCGGCTTCACGGCCGGCGGGGACGTGATCGCCAACGATCCGGCCGCGCCGGACAACGAGGCCGTGCGGCGCGTCTACCGGCGGCGCGAGTTCGAGAACATCTGGCTGAGGACGAAGCGGTACAACGCCTCCGGCAAGGTCGTCTCCGGCACCGGAGGCGTCTGCTACCTGTACTTCCCGGCCCGTCCGAGTGCGCGCCGGCGGGCGGCGCTCGCCGCGGTGGGCGTGCGCTGACCGGCCCCGCGGCGGCCCCGGGCCGGTCCGGGGCCGCCGCCTGTGACCAACCTCTCCGCCGCACCGGCCGCCGGCGGTGGCAAGGTGGACATCAGCCACGGGGGAGTCCACCGCACGTCCGAGACCAGCGAGAAGCCATGACCGCACACGCAGCCACCGCCGCCCGCGTCCGCACCGGCGGCCCCGGGGGCGACGGCCCCGAACTCCTCGAGCACGTCATGGGCTGGGCCCT
The DNA here is from genome assembly GCF_039533365.1 of Streptomyces glaucus. NCBI lineage: Bacteria > Bacillati > Actinomycetota > Actinomycetes > Kitasatosporales > Streptomycetaceae > Streptomyces > Streptomyces glaucus. The sequence goes on along the minus strand of NZ_BAAATK010000040.1, from coordinate 40,014 downwards.
CGTGGTGGTGATCGCGATGTTCGTGACCCAGCTCGGCCTGCTGTGACCTGACCCGCGTCCGACCCGCCGTGCCGCGGGCGCCCCGCCGCCCGCCGGGGACCGGGGGGCGGAATCGGACACCGGTCAGCGGCCCGCCGCACGCCCGGGAGCGCGCGGCGCCGAACGCTCGCCGGCGCGCCCCGCCGAACTCGTCGCCCTCGGGCAGAGGCCGTGCGCCGGCACGCCGTACGACGCGCCCTCCACGGACGCGCCGCCCGCCGGGCTCCGTCCCGGACGCCTCGTGGCCGTCGGCGCCCGGCTCGGACGTGCCCGCCGCGGCGCCGCCGGGCACCGGCCGGGTGACGCCGTCCGGCCGCGGCCGTGGAACCCGGCGACGGTCGCCGCGCCGCGTGGGCCGGCCCGGTTCCGGACCTCCCTCCGGGGCCGGCCGGCCCGGTTTCCGGCGCCCGCCGGAATTCCTGAAGTAAGCGGTCGTTAACCGGTGACGCGGCGCGTCCGATCGGGCATACTCACAGCGCACAGCCGCTGGCCAGCAGCTTCCGTGACCCGGGAGTGCGAGCATCGGCAGGCACCGGAACGACCCGGCGGCGCCGCCTCCACCCAGGGCGCACGTCCGCCGATGTGCCCGACAGGGAGGAGAGCGTCGCCATGCCCGACCGCGCCCCGCAGCCGGTGGACCGACAACTGCCCACGGACGAGGCCCGGGACCTGATCTCGCTCGTCCGGGACATCGCGCAGCACGAGATCGTCCCGAAGGCGGCCGAGGAGGAGGACGCCGGGCGCTTCCCGCGCGAGGTCTTCACCCTGCTCTCCGGCTCCGGCCTGCTCGGCCTGCCGTACGACTCCGAGTACGGCGGCGGCGACCAGCCGTACGAGGTCTACCTCCAGGTCCTCGAGGAACTCGCCGCGGCCCGCCTCACCGTCGGCCTCGGCGCCAGCGTGCACACCCTGGCCTCCTACGCGCTCGCCGCTCACGGCACCAAGGAGCAGCGGGCCGAGCACCTGCCCGCGATGCTCGGCGGCGGCCTGCTCGGGGCGTACTGCCTCTCCGAGCCGTCCTCCGGGTCGGACGCCGCCTCCCTGCGCACCAGGGCCGTGCGCGACGGCGACGACTGGGTGATCACCGGCACCAAGGCGTGGATCACGCACGGCGGGGTCGCCGACTTCTACACCGTCATGGCCCGGACGGGACAGGAGGGACCGCGCGGCGTCACCGCCTTCCTGGTGCCCGGCGACGCCGCGGGTCTGAGCGCCGCCGCGCCGGAGAAGAAGATGGGGCTGAAGGGCTCGCCCACCGCCCAGGTCCACTTCGACGGCGTACGGGTCCCCGACGGCCGGCGCATCGGCGAGGAGGGCCAGGGCTTCGCCATCGCGCTGTCCGCGCTGGACTCCGGGCGGCTGGGCATCGCGGCCTGCGCGATTGGCCTGGCGCAGGCGGCGCTGAACGAGGCGGTGGCGTACGCGGCCGAGCGGCGGCAGTTCGGCAGGCCGATCGCCGACTTCCAGGGCCTGCGGTTCATGCTCGCCGACATGGCGACCCAGATCGAGGCGGGCCGCGCCCTGTACCTGGCGGCGGCGCGGCTGCGGGACGCGGGCCGGCCGTTCGCCGGGCAGGCGGCCATGGCCAAGCTGCACTGCACCGACACGGCGATGCGGGTCACCACCGACGCCGTGCAGATCCTCGGCGGCTACGGCTACACCGCGGACTTCCCCGTCGAACGCTACATGCGCGAGGCCAAGGTCCTGCAGATCGTCGAGGGCACCAACCAGATCCAGCGGATGGTCATCGCCCGGCACCTCACGGGCCCCGAGACGCGCTGAACCGGCCGGCCCGCGCCACGGCAGCGTGCGCCCCGTGGTGCGGGACGGCCGGCGGGGCCGGGCGACGGTGCTCAGGCGGCCTGGCGCCGCATGACGGGGAACCTGACGGGGCGCGAGCCGGGCCCGCCGACGTGGGAGAACGGCTGCGTCCGCCAGTCGAGCCCCTGAGGGAGCGTCAGCAGCAGGGCGGTGTCCTGTTCCTGGGGCCGGAAGGACTCGTCCGCGGGCCGGGCCTCGGAGGCGCCGCGGCCGGTGCCGGGACACACCGTGAGCCCGAACGGGTTCCACGGCGAGGCGCACAGCGCGTGCTCCGGCAGGACCTCCTCGTCCGCCAGCAGGGCGATGGGCTGCGCGCAGTCCGGGCAGATCACCCGGTACATCTCGAAGGTGTCGTACGCGTCGGACTCCTCGGACTCCCCGTCGTCGAAGACGTCGGGTTCGACGCCCTCCGGCTCGGACTCGACGACCGGCTGCCGACGCTTGGACGCGGTACGACCAGGGCGCTTAAGACTCTGCATGGGATTCTCCCCCTCGGGCTGGGCCGTGAAGGCGCTGCGGCCTCGACCACAGCAAGCACTTCCCGTCACCCCTCGGCGGTAATCACGGGAACATCACGGAGACCGTTCGGGCGATGTGGTGTTCGTCACATGCCGGTCGCAGGTGCCTCGTGCGGCGCGTTCGTCCCCCGCCGGCCCGCGACGGACCCCGGCCACATCACGAACCGGGCATGACCTGGGCTCCTCGGGTGCCCGAGGAGGTCAGACGCACTGTAGGTTCTAGCGCCATGGAGGAGCTGGACCGACAGATCGTGCAGCTGCTCGTCAAGGACGGGCGGATGAGCTACACCGACCTGGGCAAGGCCACGGGCCTGTCCACGTCGGCCGTGCACCAGCGGGTGCGCCGGCTGGAGCAGCGCGGCGTCATCCGCGGTTACGCCGCGGTCGTCGACCCCGAGGCCGTCGGGCTGCCCCTGACCGCGTTCATCTCGGTGAAGCCCTTCGACCCCAGCGCCCCGGACGACATCGCGGACCGGCTGGCCGACGTCCCCGAGATCGAGGCCTGCCACAGTGTCGCGGGCGACGAGAACTACATCCTCAAGGTGCGCGTGGCCACCCCGCACGAGCTGGAGGAGCTGCTGGCGCGGCTGCGGTCGCTGGCGGGGGTCTCGACCCGGACGACGGTGGTGCTGTCGACGCCGTACGAGGCGCGGCCGCCGCGGATCTGACGCGTCCGCCGCCCCCGGGCGCGATCCGCCGTGCCCGGCGGCGTGCCCCCCGTGCGGCTCCCGTGACGCGGCGCGCGAAACTGTCCGTCATGAGCGAACGCACCGCCCCGCCGAAAACCGTCCTGCTCCGCCGCGGCGAAGTCCACAGCCCCGCCGATCCCTTCGCGACGGCGATGGTCGTCGAGCGGGGACAGATCGCCTGGGTCGGTTCCGAGGGCGCCGCCGACGCCTTCGCGGACGGGGTCGACGAAGTGATCGACCTGGCCGGGGCGCTGGTCACTCCGGCGTTCACGGACGCGCACGTGCACACCACGTCCACCGGTCTGGCGCTCACCGGCCTCGACCTGTCCGGCGCCCCCTCCCTGGAGGCCGCCCTCGCCCTCGTCCGGGACTTCGCCGCCGCCCGCCCCCACGACCGCGTCCTGCTCGGACACGGCTGGGACGCCTCCCGGTGGCCCGGCGGCCGCCCCCCGACGCGCGCCGAGCTCGACGAGGCCACCGGCGGCCGCCCCCTGTACCTGAGCCGCATCGATGTCCACTCGGCGGTCGTCAGCACGGCCCTGCTCGACCTGGTCCCGGGCGCCGCCGGCCGCGCGGACGGCCCGCTCACCGGCGACGCCCACCACGCGGTGCGCGCCGCCGCGCTGGGCGCGATCACCCCGGCCCAGCGCGCCGAGGCCCAGCGCGCCGCCCTCGCGCACGCCGCCTCCCTCGGCATCGGCACCGTCCACGAGTGCGCCGGCCCGGAGATCTCCTCCGAGGACGACCTCACCGGCCTGCTGCGGCTCGCCGCCGAGGAACCCGGCCCGCGGGTCGTCGGCTACTGGGCCGAGCAGGACGTGGCCAAGGCGCGCGAGCTGGGCGCGATCGGCGCCGCCGGCGACCTCTTCGTCGACGGCGCCCTCGGCTCGCACACCGCCTGCCTGCACGAGCCCTACGCCGACGCCGGCCACACCGGCACCGCCCACCTGGACGCCGCCGCCGTCGCCGCGCACGTCGTCGCCTGCACCGAGGCGGGGCTCCAGGCGGGGTTCCACGCCATCGGCGACGCCGCCGTGAGCACCGTCGTCGACGGGGTGCGCGCCGCCGCCGAGGAACTGGGCCTCACCCGGGTACGCGCCGCCCGGCACCGCGTCGAGCACGCCGAGATGCTCACCCCCGAGACCGTCGCCGCCTTCGCCGAACTCGGCCTCACCGCCTCCGTGCAGCCCGCCTTCGACGCGCTGTGGGGCGGCGAGGACGGCATGTACGCCCAGCGCCTGGGCGCGGAGCGGGCCCGCACCCTCAACCCCTTCGCGGCCCTGCTGCGCGCCGGCGTGCCGCTCGCCCTCGGCTCCGACAGCCCCGTCACCCCCCTCGACCCGTGGGGCACGGTCCGCGCCGCCGCCTTCCACCGCACGCCGGAGCACCGGGTCTCCGTGCGCGCCGCGTTCACCGCGCACACGCGGGGCGGCTGGCGGGCGATCGGGCGCGACGACGCGGGCGTCCTGGTGCCGGGCGCGCCCGCGGACTACGCCGTGTGGCGCACCGGCGAACTGGTGGTCCAGGCCCCCGACGACCGGGTCGCCCGCTGGTCGACCGACCCCCGCTCCGGCACGCCCGGCCTGCCCGACCTGACGCCGGGCCGGGACCTGCCCGTCTGTCTGCGGACCGTGGTGGGCGGGCGGACGGTCTTCGCGCGGCCGGGCGAGTGATCCGCGCGGCCGGGGCGCCGGCGCGCCCCGGCCGCCGCCCGCCGGAACGCCCCTCTTGTCCGGGTCGGGCGACAGTGACACCACCATATGAACGCGCCGTCACGTCACCGCAGGCCGGGAGCACTATGGTGGACCCCTGCGTACGGACATGAAGGGGCAGCAGTGAACGACGGCGACGGGACCCTCGCGGCAGCAGGCCAGGAGAGGAAGTTCGGCCCGCTCGGCACGGCCTTGGTGATCATCCCGACCTACAACGAGGCGGAGAACATCAAGAAGATCGTCGGCCGGGTGCGGGAGGCCGTTCCCGAGGCGCACGTTCTCGTGGCCGACGACAACAGCCCGGACGGCACCGGCAAGCTGGCCGACGAGCTGGCCGCCGGGGACGACCACGTCCACGTACTGCACCGCAAGGGCAAGGAGGGGCTGGGCGCCGCCTACCTCGCGGGCTTCCGCTGGGGCCTGGAGCACGGCTACGGCGTGCTCGTCGAGATGGACGCCGACGGCTCCCACCAGCCCGAGGAACTGCCCCGCCTGCTGACCGCCCTCAAGGGGGCCGACCTGGTGCTCGGCTCCCGCTGGGTGCCCGGCGGCCGGGTGGTGAACTGGCCCAGGTCCCGCGAGTTCATCTCGCGCGGCGGCAGCCTCTACTCCCGGCTCGCGCTCGACCTGCCGCTGCGCGACATCACCGGCGGGTACCGCGCCTTCCGCCGCGAGACCCTGGAGGGCCTCGGCCTCGACGACGTCGCCTCCCAGGGCTACTGCTTCCAGGTCGACCTCGCCCGCCGCGCGGTCAAGGCGGGCTACCACGTCGTCGAGGTCCCCATCACCTTCGTCGAGCGGGAGCTCGGCGACTCCAAGATGAACCGCGACATCCTCGTGGAGGCGCTGTGGCGGGTCACGGCGTGGGGCGTCGGGGAGCGGGTCGGCAAGGCCCTCGGCCGCGGCGACAAGCCGGCGCAGCCGTAGGCGCGGGACGCCGCGGGGCGGGCCGGGCCCTTATCCCGTGCTGAGGCCGGGCCGGGCACACTGGGAACATGACGACCGGCACTCGGATCCCCAGCCGTTCCACCCTGCCCCGGCGCTCCCGGACGCGCACATTCCTGCCGCTGGGCCTCGCCGCGTGGCTCGTGCTGGAGATCTGGCTGCTGACGCTGGTCGCGTCCGCGTCGACCGGCCTCGTGGTCTTCCTGCTCCTGGTGGCGGGCTTCGTCCTCGGCTCCGTCGTCATCAAGCGGGCCGGACGCCGGGCCTTCCGGAGCCTCACGGAGACGCTGCAGCGACAGCAGGCCGGCGCGCCGCCCGCGGCCCGGGCCGGCAGCGAGGGCAACGGCCTGATGATGCTGGGCGGCCTGCTGCTGATGATTCCCGGCCTGATCTCGGACGCGGCCGGCCTGCTCCTTCTGATACCGCCGGTCCAGAAGGCCGTGAGCCGGTACGCGGAGCGCGCCTTCGACCGCAGGCTCCGCGAGGCCGCCCGGGGCACCCTGGGCGACGCCTTCCGGCAGGCCCGCATCCACCGCCCGGACGGCAAGGTGGTCCCGGGCGAGGTCGTCAGGGACGAGCCGGGGGACGCCCCCCGGGAGCCCCGTCCGCCGCTGACGCGCTGACCCCGCCGCGCCGGCCGGCTGTGCGCGGCCCGTCCCGGAGGCATCCCCTGCCGCACGGCTCGGGGACGCCGCAGGGGCCCGGGGAGCCGGGGCGGGGCCGCTCAGGACGGCGGGAGCCGGGACGGGACCGGGGGCGGGCCGCCGTCCGCCCCGACCGCACGACGAAACCGCGGGCGCCGCACGTGAACCTCACGTGCGGCGCCCGCGGTGACCGGCGCGCCGGGCTCTCGCCCGAGCCGCGCGGGGACTAGGCCGACTTGCGGCTGTCCCGCGGATGAACCGCGATGTTCATCGCGCCCGACCGCAGAACGGCCAGCCGCTCCTCGAGGACCTCTTCGAGCTCCTCACGGGTGCGCCGCTCCATCAGCATGTCCCAATGCGTACGCGCGGGCTTGGCCTTCTTCTCTTCCGGGCCGTCGCCGTTCACCAGGAGTGCCTGGGCCCCGCAGACCTTGCACTCCCACTCCGGCGGGATCTCCGCCTCGACCGAGAAGGGCATCTCGAAGCGGTGCCCCTTCTCGCATGCGTACTCCACGGCCTGGCGCGGGGCCAGGTCGATGCCGCGGTCCGTCTCGTAGCTGGTCACCACGAGGCGCGTGCCGCGAAGAGCTCGCTCACTCATGAATCGTGCCTCCCGGGCTTGTCGCCCACAGGACAGGTGTCGCTGTCGTCGTCATCCGGTCAACGTCCGGTCGGCGGTAAAGATTCCCGTTCCGAGTCCCGTTCCGGGTCGTGCGTCGCCGTCGTAGCCGCAGCCTTGCTGACCAATGTCGTACCCACCGGCGCCCGGTTTGTCACATCTGCTAGCAGATATGACCCAGCGTTTCGGCATCTCTGACACGCAGTAACGGTACGCCTGGCAGGCCAAACGCGTACACTACAGCCCTTCGGCACCGAGCGCTAAATCCTCTCCGGTACCGGATTCCCCGCCTCGGCGATCGCCCGCCGCACCGGCACCCGCGCCAGCAGCGCGAAGCCGAGCACGAAGAAGACCACCAGCGAGATGATCGCGTCCCGGTAGCTCCCGGTCAGCTGGTAGGTGACGCCGAACAGCAGCGGGCCGAGCCAGCTCATGCCCCGGTCGCTCACCTCGTACGCCGAGAAGTACTCGGCCTCCTTGCCCGGCGGGACCAGGTGGGAGAACAGGGAGCGGGACAGCGCCTGGCTGCCGCCGAGGACGAGGCCGATCCCGGCGGCCAGCGCGAAGAACCACCCGGGCGCCCCGGCGGGCAGGAAGTACCCGGCCCCGATCGTCGCCGTCCACGCGACCAGCGAGCCGAGGATCGTGCGCTTCGCCCCGTACCTGCGGGCCAGCCGGCCCAGCCCCAGCGCGCCCGCCACCGCCAGCACCTGGACCAGCAGCACCGCCACGATCAGGGTGGACTGGCCGAGCCCCAGTTCCTCGGCGCCGTAGACCGACGCCTGGGAGATCACCGTCTGGATGCCGTCGTTGTAGACGAGGTACGCCAGCAGGAAGGCGAGCGTCAGCGGGTGGCGGCGCATGTCGCGGACGGTCGCCGCGAGCTGCCGCAGGCCCGGCGGGGCCGCCTCCCGCGCGGGGGAGCGGCGGTCGCGCAGCCGCCGCAGCGGCACCAGCGTGAAGGCGCCCCACCACAGGCCGGCCGAGGCCAGGCAGATGCGGACGGCCATGGACTCCGAGACGCCGAAGGAGTCGTGCGCCAGGTACAGCACCAGGTTCGCGACCAGCACCAGCGAGCCCGCCGCGTAGCCGAAGGCCCAGCCCCGGGAGGAGACCGCGTCGCGCTCCTCGGGCGGGGCGATCTGCGGCAGGTAGGAGTTGTAGAGCATCATCGCCACGGACTGCGCCGCGTTGGCGACGACCAGCAGCGCCCCGCCGAGCAGATAGCGGTCGCCGTCCAGGAGGAACATGCCGGCGGTCGCCGCGGCCCCCGTGTAGGCGGCGGCGCCCAGCAGCGGCTTCTTGCGGCCGGTGCGGTCGGCGGCGGCGCCCACCAGGGGCATCAGCAGCACGGCCACGATCACCGACAGGGACACGGCGTACGGGAAGAAGGACCCCGCGCGCACCGGGACGCCCAGGGGGTGGACGAACCCGTCCGCGTCCGCCGCGGACTCGGCGACCGACGTCAGATAAGGGCCCAGGAACACGGTGAGCACGCTCGTCGAGTAGACCGAGCAGGCCCAGTCGTAGAAGTACCAGCCGCGCTGCTCGCGCCGCCGCCCGGAGGCGTCCCCCGGCTGAGCCGCCCGCACGGTGTCGGTGTCCACCCGTGCCCTCGCTTCCCCGTGAACGCGCGACGGCCGGGCCCGGCCCCGGCCCGGGGTCTCAGACCCAGACGCCGCGGTCCTCCATGACCTCGCGCAACGTGTCGATGTGATCGGTCATGATGCCATCCACCCCCAGGTCCAGGAGCCGGTGCATGCGGTCGGCGTCGTTGACCGTCCACACGTGCACCTGCAGCCCGCGCGCGTGGGCGGTGCGCAGGAAGCGGCGGTCCACCACCGGGATGCCCGACTGGGACTCGGGGACCTGGGCGGCGACCGCCGAGGGACGCGGTGCGGCCGGCAGGCCCCACGAGCGCAGCCGCAGGCCGAGCACGCCCCGGGTGCCGTACGACGTGGCCAGGCGCGGCCCGGCCAGCCGCTGGGCGCGCGCGACGCGCGCCTCCGAGAAGGAGCCGAGGCAGATCCGGTCCCAGGACCCGGTGCGCCCGACGAGGTGCAGGAAGGGCAGCAGCGCGGCCTCCGCCTTGACGTCGACGTTCCAGCGCACCTCGGGGAAGGTCTCCAGCAGCTCCTCGAACAGGGGCACGGGCTCCGTGCCCGCCACGCGCGCCTGGCGCACGTCCGACCACGGCAGGTCGGCGATCCGGCCGGCCCCGTCCGTCACCCGGTCCAGGGCCGCGTCGTGGAAGGCGACCAGCTTGCCGTCCCGCGTGGCGTGGACGTCGGTCTCGATGTACCGGTAACCCGCCTCGACCGCGCGCCGGAACTGCCGCACGGTGTTCTCCAGACCGTCCGCCGCCCCGCCCCGGTGGGCGAAGGCGATCGGGCCGGGATGGTCGAGGTAGGGATGGCGTGTCCGCGTGCTCACCGACGCAGTATCGCCCCCCGGGGTGGCCCGGCGGCGACGACCGTGCTGCCGCCGGGTGCCGGGGGGACGGCGAACACGCGCAGGAACAGCTGGGCGAGCGGACCGATGGACACCGCGTACAGGAGGGTGCCGACGCCGATGGTGCCGCCCAGGACGAAGCCGGTCACCACGACGGCCGCCTCGACGGCCGTCCGCATCAGACGGATCGAGCGGCCGGTGCGCCGGTGCAGCCCCGTCATCAGCCCGTCCCGGGGGCCCGGACCGAAGCGCGCGGCGATGTACAGGCCGGTGGCCGCGCCGTTGAGGAGGACGCCGGCCAGCAGCAGCGGCACCCGCACCGCCAGGGTGCGCGCCTCGGGGAGCAGGGCGAGCGCGCCGTCCATGACGACGCCGACGACGAAGACGTTGGAGACGGTGCCGAGGCCCGGGCGCTGGCGCAGCGGGATCCAGGCCAGCAGCACCGCCGCGCCCACGACGACGGACACGGCGCCGATCGTCAGGCCCGTCAGCCGGGCCAGCCCCTGGTGCAGCACGTTCCACGGCTCCAGGCCGAGGCCCGCCTCGACGAGCAGCGCCGAACTCGCCCCGTACAGAGCGAGGCCGGCGTACAGCTGGATCAACCGTCTCCCGACATGGTGCCGTGCGGACACAGTGCTGCCCCCCTGTGGTGGTAATGGACCGATGCATGACACCCTGTGGCTCGGGAAGCGATGTCTTCCATGGCCAATCCGGGGAAGGTGGACCGATTCGCATGGCGCAGTGGACCTCGGCCGTGGGGGCGGCGCAGCTCGCGCGGCTGCTCACCTCCCAGCAGGACCGCCCGGCGGGCCCCGGGACCCGCCGCCCGCCCGCCTACCGGGCGCTCGCCGACGGCATCCGGCTGCTGGTGCTCGAAGGGCGCGTGCCGGTGGCCGCCCGGCTGCCCGCCGAGCGGGAGCTGGCCCTGGCCCTGTCCGTCAGCCGCACCACGGTCGCCGCCGCCTACGAGGCGCTGCGCACGGAGGGGTTCCTGGCGTCGCGGCGCGGCGCCGGGAGCTGGACCGCCGTACCGGCGGGGAACCCGCTGCCCGCGCGGGGGCTGGAGCCGCTGCCGCCCGAGGCCCTCGGCTCGATGATCGACCTCGGCACCGCGGCGCTGCCCGCACCCGAGCCGTGGCTGACCCGGGCCGTGCAGGGCGCCCTGGAGGAGCTGCCGCCCTACGCGCACACGCACGGCGACTACCCGGCCGGGCTGCCCGTCCTGCGTGCGATGATCGCCGACCGCTACACCGCGCGCGGGATCCCGACCATGCCCGAGCAGATCATGGTGACCACGGGGGCGATGGGCGCCATCGACGCCATCTGCCACCTCTTCGCGGGCCGCGGCGAGCGCGTCGCGGTCGAGTCGCCGAGTTACGCCAACATCCTCCAGCTGATGCGGGAGGCGGGCGCCCGGCTCGTGCCCGTGGCGATGGCCGAGGGACTGGCCGGCTGGGACCTGGACCGCTGGCGGCAGGTGCTGCGGGACGCCGCGCCCCGGATCGCCTACGTCGTCGCCGACTTCCACAACCCGACCGGCGCGCTCGCCGACGAGGACCAGCGGCGGCGCCTGGTGGACGCGGCCCGGTCGGCGGGGACCGTGCTCGTCGCCGACGAGACGATGAGCGAACTGTGGCTGGACGAGGACCTGGCGGGCGCGCTGCCGCGGCCGGTGTGCGCCTTCGACCCGGCCGGGTCCACCGTCGTCACCGTCGGCTCGGCCAGCAAGGCCTTCTGGGCGGGGATGCGCATCGGCTGGGTGCGCGCGGCCCCCGACGTGATCCGCAGCCTGGTCGCCGCGCGCGCGTACGCCGATCTGGGCACGCCCGTGCTGGAGCAGCTGGCCGTGCACTGGCTGTTCGGCACCGGAGGCTGGGAGCGGGCCCTGGAGCTGCGGCGCGGGCAGGCCCGGGAGAACCGGGACGCGCTGGTCGCGGCGGTGCGCCGGGAGCTGCCCGACTGGGAGTTCGAGGTGCCGGGGGGCGGGCTCACGCTGTGGGTGCGCACCGGGGGCCTGTCCGGGTCGCGGCTCGCGGAGGCGGGGGAGCGGGTCGGGGTGCGGGTGCCGTCCGGGCCGCGTTTCGGGGTCGACGGGGCGTTCGAGGGCTATGTGCGGCTGCCGTTCACCGTGGGGGGCGCGGTGGCGGAGGAGGCGGCGGCGCGGCTGGCCGCGGCGGCGCGGCTGGTGCGGACGGGCGGGACGGCCGGGACGGAGGACCCGCGGACGTTCGTGGCGTGAACCGGCGGGGCGCGGGCGGCGGGAGGCGCTCGCCCGCGCCGGCGGGTGGTCCGGGGCGGGCTACGGCTTGCTGAGGGTCGGGAGCGTCTTCGCCCGCTCCGGCTCGGCCGGCGTCGGGACGGGGCCCGCCGGTTCCGGCCGGGCGCGGTCCGGGGGCGCCTCGGCCGGCTCCGGCGCGGGCCGCGCGGACTCCGGGACGGTCTCCCCGTCCGCCGGTGTGGTGCGCGGCGGGAGCAGGTCCAGCACCGCCTGCCGGTGGGCGTCGCCGGTCGCGTCGTCGTAGGGGTCCGGGGTGGCCGGGACCTGCAGGCGGTGGACCGGGCCCGTGCCCAGGCGGGCGTAACCGCGGCCGGGCGGGACGTGGGCGACCGGCGTCGTGTGCGGGGGCGCGCCCAGCACGGCCTCCAGCTGGTCCGCCGTCGCGGGGCCGAGCACGACCCGCGCGCGCGTGTACTGCCGTACGGCCTCGCCGAGGCCCTCCACGCCGTCCAGCTGGTCGGCCACGACCACCGTCACGTTCGCCGCGCGGCCGTGCCGCAGCGGGATCTGGAGCAGGGACTGCGGGTCCTTGCGGCCGTCCGCGGCGGCCACGTGGGTGAACGCGGTGGGGCGGTCCAGCAGGAGCCACAGGGGCCGCTTGGCGTCGTCCGGCGGCGGATGGCCGGCCTGGCGGGCACGGTTGACCGCGATCAGCCGGCGTTCGGTCTCGGTGGCCGCCCACTCCAGGCTCGCCAGCGCCCCCGCCAGCCCGCACTCGACGGCCAGGACGCCGTCACGGCCGGTCAGGCAGGCGTACTCGCCGGTGCCGCCGCCGTCGACGACGACCACGTCGCCGTGGCGCAGGGCCTGCAGGGCGATCGAGCGCAGCAGGGTCGAGGTGCCGCTGCCCGGCTGGCCCAGGACCAGCAGGTGGGGCTCGGTGGAGCGGGGACCCGTGCGCCAGACGACCGGCGGCGCGTCGCGCCGCTCCGCGCCGTGGGCGAGGGGCAGGGTGCGGTGGACCGCGGTGGGGTCGGTGAAGCCGAGGACCGTCTCGCCGGGCGCGGTGACGAAGCGCTGGGCGGCGATGTCGGTGGGCAGCGGCGCGAGGACGGTGAGGGTGAGCTGGTTGCCCTCCTCGTCCCAGGCGAAGTGGTATTCGCGGCCGCGGCCGGACTTCACGGTGAGCAGGTGCTCGATCCGGGCACGGGCCTCGGCCTCGCCGTCGGTGAAGTACGCGGGGTAGCGGACCACCAGACGGGTGACGCGGCCGCCGTCGTCGAACTCGTACTCGGGGAAGGCCTTCTCCCACGCCCCGCCGTGCGCGTACAGCGGCGCCGGGTCCTCGGCGGCCGAGAAGTACGGCACCAGGGCCTCGTACAGCGACCTCAGGCGCTCGGCCTGCGACGCGTCCGGGCCGCCGGACGCGGACGGGGCGCGGTCCCGGCCCTGCCGGGCCGCCGCCGCCATCAGGGTGATGACGGCGAGCAGCGGGCCGTAGGGCACGAGCGCCACGGCCAGGACCACCGCGGCCGCCAGGAACAGCAGCGTTCCGCGCCTGTCCTTGGGGGTGGCGGCCCACTTGCGCCGTCCGGCGGACGCCAGCCGGCGCAGGCCGCGGGCGATGACGATGAGCGGCTGGAGGACGTCGGTGGCGCTGTCGGCCGCCGTCCGGGCCAGCTCCCGGCTCCGGGCGAGCTGCGCGCTGCCGTTGCTCAGAATGCGGGGGAGGGGGCGCCGGGCCACTGCTGTCTCCTGGGGGTGCGTGCGGGGAGGGGGCGGGCGGCCGTCAGAACGTGATGCCGCCGATGAGGCTCGCCAGGCTCTCGCCGCCCGCCTTGATGCTCGGGGCGATGGCCGTGCTCGCCAGGTAGAAGCCGAACAGGGCGGAGATCAGCGCGTGCGACGCCTTCAGCCCGTCCTTGCGGAAGAAGATGAAGACGACGATGCCGAGCAGGACCACGCCTGAGATGGAGAGGATCATGCGAGTTCTCCTGGTTCGCGGGGACAGTCACCATGGGTGCTTCCAGGCTCACAGGATGTATCTGTACGACTAAAGGCGCAAACGGGGGAAAACGGATATGTCACTCTGGGTGACGGAGCGGTCCCCGCTCCGTCCGGGCCGGACTTCCGTGCCGGGCCCGATCCGTGATGATCTTTGCCTCCGGCGCATCCGGGCATGTGCCGCGCGAGCCAGTACCCTGGCGATTCACCCGTACGGACGCGCCGCTCGCGGCCGTACGCCCCTTCCGTCCCCGTTCGTGTGCGCAGTGAAAGGCGGTCCGGCCGATGAGCGAAGTCCCCGACCCCGAGGTCGTGGAGCTGGCGACCAAGATCTTCGATCTCGCCCGGCAGGGGCGGACCGAGGAACTCGTGGCCTACGTCGACGCGGGCGTTCCGGCCAACCTCACCAACGACCGCGGCGACTCCCTCGTCATGCTCGCCGCCTACCACGGCCACGCCGACGCGGTGCGCGCCCTGCTGGCCCGCGGCGCCGAGGCCGACCGCGTCAACGACCGGGGCCAGACCCCCCTCGCGGGGGCGGTCTTCAAGGGCGAGACGGAAGTGGTCGAGGCCCTCGTGGAGGGCGGCGCGGACCCGTCCGCGGGCACGCCGTCGGCCGTCGACACGGCCCGCATGTTCGGCCGGACGCACCTGCTCGAACTCTTCGGCGAGCGGTGACCCCACGGCGGTGACCGGCGAAGACGCGGAAGACGGGGGAGGCGGTACCGGGCCGCCGGAATTTCGGTCGCGGCGGGTGTGACCGCCGGGCCATCATGACGTCGTGGTTCACGGACGTGATGGCTGGGCAGGTGTTGCCGCACCGCGCGGACCGTGACGCGGTCCGCACGGGCCACCGACGAGAGGCAGAGGAAGATGGTCTACAGCGAGCAGGAAACGGCGGGCGCCCCGACGTGCTGTCACGCGGCCAGGTAAGGCACGTCCCCGGTTGCGTCGACGCTTGATGTGAGGCTGTTTCCCATGTTCGATCCGGTCATAGCGCCCAGCGGTACGCTGCTCGGCCTGCTCCAGCGGGGCCGCGGCGACGGCACGCTGCACGCGCTCACCGCCCCGCGCGCCGACGCGCTCGCGGCGCTGAACCACTGTGTGCTGCGCGACCCCCGCCACGACTGGCAGGTGGAGAACCGCTCCCTCTACTACGCCCGCCTCTACCTCGACCTGAACGGCGAACTGGACGCGATCGAGGCCCACCTCCTCGACCCCGAGGACGCCCTGGACACCGACGAGTCGCGCACCGGGCTCGCCCTCGCCGTCCTCGGCCACCTCGCCTCCTACGGCAGGCGGGACGCGCTCCACCTGCTGCGCAGGTATGCCGCCCACGGCTCCAACTGGGCCTGGGCCCTCGACGAACTCGCCCTCCGGGACGACGACGCGGGCCTGCGCGCCCTCGCCGTGCCGGTCCTGGCCCGCTTCGCCACCGACGCCGAGGGCGAGGCCGAGCTGGCCGCCGCCGTACGCGACGCCTTCGAACCGCGGCCCTGGCGGCTGTGGGCCGAGGATCCGCGCGCGTCCGTCGCCGCGCGCGTGCGCGCCGCCCAGGAGGCCGGCTGCTTCGACCGCTGGCAGCGGCAGCTGCGGCCCACCGGCCCACGGCCGGACTGGAGCGTGCGGGCCGTCCTCGAATGGGCCCGGCAGGGCGCCGACCGCGGCGCCGCGCTGCACGTGCCGGCGGCCCGCTGTCTGACGGCCGTGGCGGGCCCCGAGGACCGGCCCGAGATCGTGGCCGCCGCCCGGGACGGCGCCGACGGGGCCCGCTGCGCCGCCCTGCGCTACCTCGCCGACAGCGACGATCCCGACGCCCTCGACCTGATCGAGGGCGCGGTGGTCACCGGTTCGGCGACGGTCGTGGAGGCCGCCGTCGACGCCTTCGAACGCATGCGCGGTCCCATCGCCGTCGACCGGGCGCGCGGCTGGGCGCACCGGCCCGACGCGCTGGGCGCCGCCGCCGGGCGGGTGCTCGCCTGCCGCGGCGGAACCCGGGACCGCGACCTGGTCCTCGCCGCGCTGCGGGAGGCGGTACGGGGCGAGGGGCCCGACGCGCCGACCCTGTGGACCCTCGTCGACGGCGCCGGACGGCTCGGCATCGGCTGCGCCGCCCCCGTGCTGCGCCACGTCTACCGCGAGACCGCCTCCTCCCACCTGCGCGGCCGGGCCGCCCGCGCCCTCGCCGCCACCGACCCCTCCTTCCCCGCCGGCTTCGCCGTCGAGTGCCTCTGGGACTGCGAGGAGTCCACCCGCGAACTCGCCGCCCGGCACGCCGAGACCGGTGACGCCCGCGTCGTCGAGCGACTGCGCCGGCTCGCCGCCGACCCGGCCGAGGAGGCCGAGGTCCAGACGGCCGTGCGCAGCCGGATCGGACCGGACGCGCCCGCGGCCTGACCCCCCGGGCACGGACAAGACCCCGGGCGGACGCGCGCCCGGCCGGTGAACGGGAGCCGGCCCGCGGGTCAGGCGGACATGGACGCCGCCTGACCCGCCCGGGCACGGAGCGCAACGCTCATGGGACGTTCCTCGCCCGGAAAGATCCACGTTGACGCGGCCACGTCCGGTACGGCGACAACACCCGTATGCGTGTCGTCATCGTGACCGAATCCTTTCCCCCCGATGTGAACGGCGTGGCCCACTGCGCGCTCCAGACCGCCCGGCACCTCGTCGATCGCGGTCACGCCCCCGTCGTCGTCGCCCCCGCCCCCGCCCCCGGGCACCGGCCCGCCGCCTTCGCGCCGTGCCCCGTCGTCCACGTCCCCTCCCTCCCGCTGCCCGGCTACCCCCAGGTCCGCGTCGCACTCCCCAGCCGGCGCCTGGCCGCCGCGCTCCTGGAGCACCGCCCCGACGTGGTCCACCTGGCCGGCCCCTTCGTCCTCGGCGTCCGCGGCATGGCGGCCGCCGCCCGGCTCGGCGTCCCCGCCGTGGCCGTCTACCAGACCGACCTGGCCGGCTACGCCCGCACCTACATGGGCGCGGGCGAGACGGCGGCCTGGCGGCGCATCCGGTCCGTGCACTCCGCCGCCGACCTCACCCTGGCCCCGTCCACCGCGGCCCTGCGCGACCTGGAGGCGCACGGGGTGCCCCGGGTCAGGCTGTGGCCGCGCGGCGTGGACACCGAACGGTTCCGGCCGGACCACCGCGACCAGGCGCTGCGCCGCGAACTCGCCCCGGACGGCGAGCTGATCGTCGGCTACGTCGGACGGCTCGCCCCCGAGAAGCAGGTCGAGCTGCTGGCCGGCGCCTGCGGCCTGGAGGGCGTACGGGTCGTGGTCGTCGGCGACGGGCCCAGCCGGCCGGGCCTGGAGCAGGCGCTGCCGGGCGCCGTCTTCCTGGGCCGCCGCACCGGCCACGACCTGGCCCGGATCTTCGCCTCCCTGGACGTCTTCGTGCACACCGGCCCCTTCGAGACCTTCTGCCAGACCGTGCAGGAGGCCATGGCCAGCGGCGTGCCGGTCGTCGCGCCCGCCGCGGGCGGCCCGCTGGACCTGGTCGCCCACGGGCGCACCGGCCTGCTGGTCCCGCCGCGCGACGCGGGAGCCGTACGGGACGCGGTGCGGACCCTGGCCGCCGACGCCGGGCTGCGGACCGCGTTCGGGGCCGCCGCCCGCGCCGCCGTCGCCGCACGCACCTGGGCGGCCGTCGGCGACCGGCTGATCGGGCACTACGACGACGTGCTCGCCGCGCGCCGGGCGGTGGTGGCGGCATGAGCGCCTCGCTGCGGATCGTACGGCTCGCCAACTTCGTCGCGCCCGCCTCCGGCGGCCTGCGCACCGCGCTGCGCGAACTGGGCAAGGGCTTCAGGGCGGCCGGACACGAACCCGTCCTCGTCGTGCCCGGCGAACGCGCGAGCGACCGGGAGACCGAACAGGGACGGGTGATCACCCTGCCGGGGCCGCTGCTGCCCGGCACCGGCGGCTACCGCGTCCTGACCGACCGGCGGCGCCTGGCCCGCCTCCTGGAGGAGCTGGAGCCCGACCGGCTGGAGGTGTCCGACCGCACGACGCTGCGCTGGACCGGCAAGTGGGCCCGGCGCGCCCGGGTGCCCGCCGTGATGGTCTCCCACGAGACCGCCGACGGCGTGCTGCGCACCTGGGGCCTGCCCGAGGCGGCGGCCCGGCGCGCCGCCGACGCGCTCAACACCCGCACCGCCCACACGTACGCGCGGGTGGTGTGCACCACGGAGTTCGCCGAGCGGGAGTTCGTGCGGATCGGGGCGCGCAACGTCGTGCGGGCCCCGCTCGGCGTCGACCTCGTCGAGCGGCACCCGGCGCTGCGGGACGCGGGGCTGCGGGCCCGGTACGCGCGCGGGGACGAGACGCTGCTGGTGATGTGCTCCCGGCTGTCCGTGGAGAAACGGCCCGGCACGGCGCTGGACGCGCTGGAGGCGCTGCGTCGGCGGGGCCGGCGGGCGGTGCTGGTGGTGGCCGGGGACGGGCCGCTGCGGCCGCGGCTGGAGCAGCGGGCCCGGGAGCGCGGCCTGCCGGTCACCTTCCTCGGGCACGTCTGCGGCCGCGGTGAGCTGGGCGCGCTGCAGGCGTCGGCCGACGTGGCCCTGGCGCCGGGCCCCGCCGAGACGTTCGGGCTGGCCGCGCTGGAGGCGATGGCGTGCGGCACGCCGGTCGTGGCCAGCGCCTCCTCCGCGCTGCCCGAGGTGATCGGCTCCGCCGGCGCCGTGGCGGCGGACCACGGGGAGGCCTTCGCGGACGCCGTGGACATGCTGCTGGAGAGCCCGGAGACCGACCGGCGGGAGGCCGCCCGCGCGCGTGCGGAGTGCTTCGGCTGGGGGACGGCGGTCGCGGCCTTCCTCACGGCGCACGACGCGACGGTCCCGGCCCGTCCCTTCGCGCCCGGGAGCACCGGATGAGGGCCCTGCGGTTCGCCGCCCTCGGCGACTCGCTGACCGAGGGCGTGGGCGACCCCGTCGGCGACGGGTGGCGCGGGTGGGCCGCGCTGCTCGCCCCGGCCCTCGCCGAGCGGCCCGTGGAGTTCACCAACCTGGCGGTCGGCGGGGCGCAGACGCGGGACGTGCGGGAGCGGCAGCTGCCCGCCGCGCTGGCGCTGCGGCCCGACGTCGCGTCCGTCGTCGTCGGCGTCAACGACACGCTGCGCCGCACCTTCGACATCCACGCGGTGGCCGCACGGCTGGACGAGGTGTACGCGGCCCTCGCCCGGCGGGACGCGGTGCTGCTCACGGCGTGCCTGCCCGACCCCGGCGCGATGCTCGGGCTGCCGGGGGCGCTGGCCGGTCCGCTGGCCCGGCGGCAACGGGCCGTCAACACCGTGGTGCACGCGCTGTCCGACCGGTACGGGGCCCTGCACCTGCACGCCTGCGCGGGCGACTGGATCACCGACCGCGCCCTGTGGAGCGCGGACCGGCTGCACCCCGGCGAACGGGGACACCGGCAGCTGGCCGTGCGCTTCCACGCCCTGCTGGCCGAGCACGGCGTCGCGACCGGGGCCGCGCCCTCGCCCGAGCCGGAGTTCCCCCCGCCCACCCGCGCGGCACGCCTGCGGTGGCTGGCCACCGCGGGCACCGGCTGGGTGGCCCGGCGCTGCACCGACCTGCTGCCGCAGCTGCTGAGACTGGCCGCCGACGAACTCGGCCACCGCGCGCGGGGGACGAGCGCCCGGCTCGACCTGCGGGCGTCGGCCGCGGTGGCGGCGGCGCTCGCGGCGCTGCCGGCGGGGGAGCGGCAGGACGCGACCCGGGCCGCGTAGCCGGGGCCGCGGCCGCCGGGGCGCCGGTGTCCCGGGGCGGGGGAGCGGAACGCGGCGCCGTACGGCGCGTCAGCGGCGCCGTACGGCCACGAAGCGGACCGGGGTGCCCGGGACGGCCTGGGCGGCGGCCGGGAGGTCGGCCGCGCGGACCACCGCGATCACCGGGTAGCCCCCGGTGGTCGGATGGTCGGCCAGGAAGACGACCGGCCTGCCGTCGGGCGGCACCTGGACCGCCCCCAGCACCATGCCCTCGCTGGGGAGCTCGCCCGGAACGGCACGCTCCAGGGCGGGCCCCTCCATGCGCAGCCCGATGCGGTTGCTCGCGGCGGACACCCGGTACGGGCGCGAGGTGAACGCCCGCACGGCCCGCGGCGTGAACCAGTCGTCGCGCGGGCCCGGCGCCACCCGCAGCACCAGCTCGGCCGGGGGCGCCGGCTGCGGAGCCACGTCCACGCGCCCGGGGACCCCGCGGACCCTGCCCAGCGGCAGCACCGAGCCGTCCGTGAGCGGCGGCGGGCCGAGGCCGGACAGCAGATCGGTGGAGCGGCTGCCGAGCACCGGCTCGACCGCGATGCCGCCGGAGACGGCCACGTAGCTGCGCACCCCGGACACGGCCGCCCCGACCTCCAGGAGCGCCCCGGCGGGCACGCGCACCGGCGCGCCCCACGGCGCCGGGCGGCCGTCCACCGCAACCGGGCAGGGGGCGCCCGCGACCGCCGCGGTGACCGTCGAACGGGGCCGCAGGGCGCAGCCGTCCAGCGTGGTCTCCAGGACGGCCGCCCCGGGCGGGTTGCCGACCAGCCGGTTGACGAGCGCGGCGGCGGGGGCGTCGAGCGCGCCGGAGCGGGGGACGCCGAGGTGCGCGTGGCCGGGCCGCCCCCGGTCCTGCACGGTGGTCAGGGCCCCGGCCCGGACGACGCGGAGCGCGCGGTCCGTCATGCCGCACCCGCCGTCCCCACCGGCCCGGCCGGTTCCGGGGACGCGGCCGGGCCGGTGGGTTCCGGGGACGCGGCCGGCCCCGTGGGGACGAAGCGCACGCGCGTGCCCGGCGACAGCAGCGCGGCCGGCACGCGCGCGTGGTCCCACAGCACGGCGTCCGTGGTGCCGATCAGCTGCCAGCCGCCGGGCGACGAGCGGGGGTACACCCCGGTGTACGGGCCCGCCAGCGCCACCGAACCGGCCGGAACGGCCGTGCGCGGGGTGGCCCGGCGCGGGACGTCGTAGCGCGGCGGCAGGCCGGTCAGGTAGCCGAAACCGGGCGCGAACCCGCAGAAGGCGACGCGGAACCCGGTGCCCGCGTGGATCCGGGCGACCTCCTCGGGGGAGACGCCCCAGTGCGCGGCCACCTCGGCCAGGTCGGGGCCGTCGTAGCGCACCGGGATCTCGACCGCCTCCCCCGCGCGCGGGGGCACGGGCGGGATCCGCCAGGCGGTCAGTTCGGCTGCCAGGCGATCCGGGTCGTCGAGGCCGTCGAGCAGGACCGTACGGGCCGCGGGGACGATCTCGCGGGCCGTCAGCGCGCCCTGCGCGCGGCGGCGCACCAGCTCCGCGTGGAGCGCCTGCGCCTCGTCGCCCGAGGCCACCTCCACCAGCAGGGCGGCGTCGCCGGCCGGCAGGACCCTCATGCGAACGCCTCCACCCGCACACCGGCCGCCTCCAGCCGCTCGCGTACCCGGCGGGCCAGCTCCACCGCGCCGGGCGTGTCGCCGTGCAGGCACAGCGAGCGCGCGCGGACCTCGATGCGGGTCCCCGAGTGCGCGGTGACCGCGCCGGAGCGGGCCAGCTCCACCGAGCGCTCCACGACGGCCTCCGGGTCGGTGATCACCGCGCCCTCCCGGCCGCGCGGCACGAGCGTGCCCCGGTCGGTGTACGCGCGGTCCGCGAACGCCTCCGTGACCGCCGGCAGACCGGCCTTCGCGGCCAGCTCCAGCAGGCGCGAGCCGGGCAGGCCGAGCACGGGCAGCGCGCCGCCGGCGAGGCGCACGCCGTCGACGACCGCGGCGGCCTGCTCCTCGTCGTGCACGACGCGGTTGTAGAGCGCGCCGTGCGGCTTGACGTACGCCACCCGGGTCCCGGCGGCGCGCGCGAACACCTCCAGGGCGCCGATCTGGTACGCGACCTCGGCCGCCAGCTCGGCGGGCGGCACGTCCATCGCGCGCCGCCCGAACCCGGCCAGGTCCCGGTAGGAGACCTGGGCGCCGATCGTCACGCCCCGCCCGGCCGCCAGCTCGCACACCCGCCGCATGATGGCCGGGTCCCCGGCGTGGAAGCCGCAGGCCACGTTGGCGCTGGTGACGACGGACAGCAGCCGCTCGTCGTCGGTGAGCCGCCAGCGGCCGAAGCCCTCGCCGAGGTCGGCGTTCAGATCGATGGAGGTCATGAGTCCTTGATAACTCCGGTCCAGGCCACGCGGTACTGCTCGTCGCGGGCGTCGGTGAGGAACATGTGCCCCGGCGCGTGGGTGATCGCGAAGGGCGGGCGGGAGGCCGTGACGGCGGCCTGCGGGGTCACTCCGCAGGCCCAGAACACCGGGATGTCGTCCGGGCCGGCCGTCACGGGGTCGCCCAAGTCGGGGCGGCCGAGGTCGTCGATGCCGAGCACCGAGGGGTCGCCGCGGTGCACGGGGCCGCCGTGCACCGCCGGCAGCAGGCTGGTCTCCCGGACCGCCGCCGACAGGTGCTCCGGCGGCACCGGGCGCATGGAGACCACCATCGGCCCGTGCAGCCGCCCGGCCGGGCGGCACCGGCGGCTGGTGACGTACATCGGGACGTTGCGGCCCTGCTCGACGTGGCGGATCGGGACGCCCGCGCGGGTGAGCGCCCACTCGAAGGTGAAGCTGCAGCCGATCAGGAACGACACCAGGTCGTCCCGCCAGTGCGCGCGCACGTCCGTCGGCTCGGCCACCAGCTCGCCGTCCCGCCACACCCGGTAGCGCGGCAGATCGGTGCGCAGGTCCGCGCCGTCCGCGAGGACCGTGGTCCAGGACCCGGCGTCCGTCACGTCCAGCACCGGGCAGGGCTTGGGGTTGCGGGTGCAGAACAGCAGCATGTCGTAGGCCCGGTCGGCGGGCACCGGGATCAGGTTGGCCTGGGTGCGGCCCGCCGCGACCCCGGCCGTGGGGCGTGTGAGGCCCGCCCGGAAGCGGGCGCGCGCGGTCTGCGGGCTCCACGCGTGCGCCTGCTCGTCGACGGGGGCCGGCGGGCGGTCTAGGGGGTGCGGGAAGTTCACGCCAGCTCCTTCCCGCGCGTCTCCGGCAGTCCCAGCAGCGCCAGCGCCGCGAGGCCGTAGCCGATCGCGCCGAAGACCAGCGCGCCGCCCACGCCCCAGCTGTCCGCCAGGAAACCGACCGTCGTGGGGAACACCGCCCCCACCGCGCGCCCGGCGTTGTAGGTGAAGCCCTGCCCGGTGCCGCGCACCGCGGTCGGGTACAGCTCGCTCAGGTAGGAGCCGAAGCCGCTGAAGATGGCCGACATGCAGAACCCGAGGGGGAAACCGAGCACCAGGATCAGGGTGTCGGCGCCGCTCGGGATGTCGGCGTACGCCACGATGCAGATCGCCGACAGCAGCGCGAACAGCCAGATGTTGCGCCGCCGGCCCAGCCGGTCGGTGAGGTAGCCGCCGGTCAGGTAGCCGGTGAAGGCGCCCGAGATCAGGAACGCCAGGTAGCCGCCGGTGCCGACGACCGACAGGTCCCGCTCGGTCTTCAGGTACGTCGGCACCCAGGTGGCCAGCGTGTAGTAGCCGCCCTGGACGCCGGTGGACAGCAGCGTCGCGAAGACCGTGGTGCGCAGCAGGCCGGGCCGGAAGACCGCGGTGAACGAGCCCTTGCCGGCGCCCTGCTCCAGCGCGGCGGCCGCCTTGGGCGCGTCGTGCACGCTGCGCCGCACCCAGACGACGAGCAGCGCGGGCAGCGCACCGGTCCAGAACATGATCCGCCAGGCCAGGTCGTCGTCGGCCACCGAGAACACCAGCGTGTACACGAGGACGGCGAGTGCCCAGCCCACGGCCCAGGAGCTCTGGATCGCGCCCAGTGTGCGGCCCCGGTGCTTCGCGCTCGCGTACTCGGCGACCAGGATCGCGCCGACCGCCCACTCGCCGCCGAACCCGAGGCCCTGGAGGGCGCGGAAGACCAGCAGCGTCTCGTAGTCGGGCGCGAACCCGCAGGCCACCGTGAACACCGCGTACGTGACCACGGTGACCAGCAGCGCCTTCACCCGGCCGATCCGGTCGGCCAGCACGCCCGCGAGGGCGCCGCCGATCGCGGAGACCACCAGCGTGACCGTGGTGAACAGCCCGGTCTGGCCGCTGTTCAGGCCGAAGTACGCGGACAGCGCGACCATGCTCAGCGGCAGCGTGAAGTAGTCGTACGAGTCCAGGGCGTAGCCGCCGAACGCGCCGGCGAAGGCGCGGCGGCCGCGCGGGCCGAGGGCGCGCAGCCAGCCCGGCGCCCCGTCGCCGGCGGCGTGTCCGGCCGCCGGGGGGTGCGCTTCGGCGGCCGGGGCCCGCGGGGGAGGAGTCGTGCTCATGGGCACCTCGCAGAGGGGGGACGGAGGGTGCGTGAGGGGTGAGCCGTGCCGTGCGGAAGCCGTCGGCGCCGCGGTGCGGGAAGCGGCACCTTGCGGAGCACCGTAGAGGATCGTTCAACGATCCCTCAATACCCATGTTGTTTCGTTCTTGTTCCCTGCGATTGAATTCCGGCATGGCAGAGCAGCTGACGTCACTCGCCGGCGACCGGGCCCTCCTCGGACGCACCAGTACCGCCGAACGGGTCTCCGACATCCTCCGGAGCCGGATCTCCGAGGGGTTCTTCCCGCCGGGGACACGGCTGTCGGAGGACGGCATCGGCGGGGCGCTCGGCGTCTCTCGCAACACGCTGCGCGAGGCGTTCCGGCTGCTCACGCACGAACGCCTGCTCGTCCACGAGCTGAACCGGGGCGTCTTCGTCCGGGTCCTGACCGTCGGGGACGTCGAGGACATCTACCGCACCCGCGCCCTCGTCGAGTGCGCGGTCGTCCGGGGACTCGGCGCGCCCCCCTACGACCTCGCCGCGCTCCGCGAAGCCGTCGAGGAGGGGCGGCGGGCGGCCCGCGAAGGGGACTGGAAAGCGGTGGGCACGGCCAACATCCACTTCCACCGGGAGCTGGTGGCCCTCGCCGGCAGCGAGCGCACGGACGAGCTGATGCGCAGCGTCTTCGCCGAACTGCGCCTCGCCTTCCACGTCGTGGACGAACCGCGCCGCCTGCACGAGCCGTACATCGCCCGCAACCAGGAGATCCTCCAGGCCCTGCGGACCGGGGACCGGGCCGGGGCCGAGCGGCTGCTCTCGGTCTACCTCGACGACTCCCTGAAGGAGATCGTGGAGGTCTACCGCAGGAGGGTCGGCGAGGAGGGCTAGTGCTCTGACCGGGAAGGTTCGCCGGTTCGGATGCCTTACAGGTTGTTCGCATAGAAGCTGGTGAGTCGTTCGACGGCGGCGTCGACGTATGCGGGTTCGTCGTACATCTCGTAGTGGCCGGCGTCGTCGATCACCATGAGGTCGACGGGGTTGGGGGCCAGCTTCCACAGCTGCATGCCGGTGTTGTAGGAGCCGGTGTTGCCGATGCGTCCGGCGAGGATGACCTGCAGGGGCTGGGTCATGAGCTGATCGGCCAGGTGGAACGCGTCGTAGCCCAGCAGGAGGGAGTCGCTGCGCAGGAGGCGCCGGTTCGTGGAGTGTTCGTTGCCGCCGCGCTCGGTGCGGTAGTAGGTGATGGCCTGAGTGGTGTCGATGTCGGTCAGGCCCGCTGCTGCGGCGTCCTCGAGGGTGTCGGGCAGCCAGTTCACGCGGGTCGTCTCGCCGGAGCGGGCCTCCTCGGTCCGTGCGTCCGCGAGGGCGTCGAGTGCTGCGGCCGGACCGTCGGGGGAGAAGCTGCGGAACGCGTGGCCGATGTTGACGGGGACGACCGTGCCGACCGCCTTGATGCGGTGGTCCGTGCGGGCGGTGTGCACGGCGTAGCCGCCACCGGCGCAGATGCCGAGGACGCCGATGCGCTGCGGGTCGATGCCGGGGGTCGTGGTGAGCGCGTCGATGGCGTAGGAGATGTCCTCACCGCGGCGGTAGGGGTCTTCGAGGTCGCGTGGCTCGCCCTGGCTCTGGCCCTGGTGGGCGGGGTCGAGAACAAGGGCGGCGATGCCGTGGGCGGCGAGACGGGAGGCGTAGTTGGCGCCGATCTGCTCCTTGACGCTGCTGCCTGGGGTGGAGAGCACCACGGCGGGCAGCGGTGCGCTGCTGTCGGCGTTGTCGGGCAGGTGGAGGTTGGCGGCGAGGTTGATGGGACCGCGCGGGATCGTGAGGTGCTGAAGCATGCCTGGCTTCCTTCGTGAGATTGTTGTTCCATAGGAGTCCAGTACAAAACAATATCTTGTACGATATGAAACTAATACGAAACTGTATCATCTGGATGGAGGGTCGATGTCAGTCGACGGGGCGCAGCTGTGGACGCTGAACCAGCGGCTGCTGGGCGTCGTGATGGATGCCTGCACGGGGAAGCTGGCCGAGCTCGGGTTGGAGACGAAGGAGTTCTTCGTCCTGGCCGAGGTGGAGGCATCGCCGTACCCGGCCGAGATCGCGACGGCGCTGCTGCTGCCCAAGGCGAGCGTGACGGTCTACGTCCGCAACCTCGTCGCCAAGGGCTTTGTCCGCCGCGAGATCGACGAGGCGGACCTGCGGCGTCACCGGCTCGTACTGACCGCTGAGGGCACAGAGGCACGGGATCGTGCACTTGCAGCCCTCGCGGCGGAGTACGACCGCAGACTGGCGAGGATCACTCCGCGGGACCGCACCGAGCTGCAGCGCATCCTTCAGGAGATGCTCTCGCCCGCATGAGTCCGTGGTCACGAGCGGTTCGCCTGCCCGGTGAACCCATGCTCGCCAGTGCTGTGACCGCGTACATTCGTTGGATCGTTCAGCCTGCGGTGGCGAGGGGGCGTCTGCCCCAGCGGATCCCTTTCTCGCTGCGGATGCGGGCGCGCTCCTTGCGTTCGGCGGCCAGGACATCGCGGTGGCGGGCGTTGGCGTTGCGCCAGCGGAGGTAGGCGCGCAGGACCCGTGTCTGCACAGTGTGGTTGGGGTAGTGCGAGTTCGCGATGGTGAACTGGCGAAGCGGTCCGAAGTGCGTCTCGATGGGGTTGGCCCACGAGGCGTAGGTCGGGGTGAAGCACAACTCGACCTTGTTCTTCTTCGCCCAGCGGCGGGTGTCGCTGCGCTTGTGGGCGGACAGGTTGTCCAGGATCGCGTAGATCGGGGCGCCGTCCGGGCGGGCGGTCCGGATCGACTTCAGCGCAGCCGGGGTGTTCGCGGCACCCTTCCCGCGGCGGTTGACGCCCCAGAGGGTGTCGTCGCCGATCGAGTGGCAACCGTGGAAGTACCGCACCCCGTGGGTGCGGTGGTGAGTCGCGGGATGCCGCTCGGGCCGGCCTTGCTCGGCCCAGCACGACCCGGCGGTGGGCCGGATGCCCAGGGGCCCGAACTCGTCGAACGCAAATACACGATCCGGGAAACGCTCCAGCACCTCCTCGATGCGGTCCAGCTTGGCGTCGCGCTCGGGGTCAGGCGACTCTTTCCACGTCTTGGTCCGCTGAAAGGTGACACCGCGGCGGGCGAGCAGGCACCGTAACGCCTCGCGGCCGATCCGGATGACACGGCCGTGCACTCTCCGCAGGTAGGCGGCGAGCTTGCGGATGGACCAGCGGGTGAAGGGCTGACCGAGCTTGCTCGGGCGGGTGGTGGCCGTCTGGATGACGAAGTCCTCGTCGTCGTCGCTGAGCAGGCGGGGACGGCCTCCCGCCCACCGAGGGTCCAAGCAGGCCAGGCCGATCTCATTGAACCGGTGGATCACGTCGCGGACGGTGTCCTCGTTGGCCTGCACCAGCTTCGCGATCACCGGCACCCGGTTTCCGCCGGCCGAGGCCAGCAGCATCATCGCGCGCCGGAACCGCACCGAACTGGTGCTGCCCCGGCGCACGATTTGCTGCAGCTTCTGCCCCTCCTGGTCGGTCAACCTGCGCACATGGACAAGCTCAGCCACTCCACCCCCAGCAATCGGATCGGACGTCACCGTGCATCCAACCGCCCGGACGACCGCCCCGGCGAACCTTCCCGGTCAGAGCACTAGGGGCCGGAGGCCGGAGGACCGGACGGGGCGGTCGCCGCGCCGGGCGGGCGGACGCGGCCGTCGCGTCCGGGACGGGCCCGCCGGACAGGGGCGTGGCGGCCGTCGCGCGGGGCGGGCTCCGCGGCGCCGGGCAGGGGCGCCGGGCAGGGGCGCGACGGCCGTCGCGCCGGGGCGGGGAAGCGCCGTTTGGTTCGTTGTCGGACCCAGGACCTAGTCTGTGCATCGTGACTTCGCCTGCATCGACGGACAGTGTTCCGCCCCAGCTCAGCGCGGGGCCGCGGCCCGCGCAGGGCCCGGCCGCCGACGAAGGACTGGCGCGGCGGCTGCGCGCGCTCGCCTGCACCGCGCCGCTGCACGATCTCGACGCGCGGAAGGTCAATCTGGCCGGCGAGTACTCGGTGTACGGCATGGCGGAGACGGCCCTCGCCGCCATCGACCTGATCACGCTGAACATGGACTTCGACACGGGCGCGGACCACGAGCAGATCGTGGCCCGGCTCGTCCCGCGCGTCGCCGCCCAGGCCCCGCAGCGGCCCGCCGCCGAGCACGAGCGCGTGGCCCGCTGGGTGCTGGAGAACCTGATCAACGTCGGCAGCGCCGACCGCGGCTTCCGCGCCGTGTACGGCACGTTCGAGCCGGACGGCACCTATGTGCGCCGCGACTACGACTTCAAGCTGATCGAGGAGGTCCCCGGCCCCGGCGGCACCGTCTACCTGCGCACGACGGACGAGGCGGTCAACGTCCTCGTCGGCGCCCTCGACACCGACGTCACCAGCGCGCAGATCGCCGCCGAGGTCAAACTGGAGGTGCTGATCAGCCGCGGTCGGCTCGCCGACGCGCAGCTCGCCGCCGAGCAGGCCCGCTACCGGACCGTGCAGTACTCGGAGACGCTGCGCAAGGCACTGGAGGCCACCCGGCGCAACGTCCGCGCGGTGGACTGGCTCAACGCCGTGCCCGACATGATCGCCGAGGCCCTCGACCACGTCGCCGACCGGTACCGCCACGAGAACGCGATCCTCACCAACATCCGCAAGGCCCGCGACGAGTCCGAGGACCCCGAGCACAAGCGCCGCGCGGCCGAGCTGGTGGACATCGTCAAGGACTGCATCCGCCGCCACACCCAACTGCAGTCCCGGCTGCTGGAGGCCGGACCCCTCTTCCGCGCCGAGCAGGACCGCCAGGCCTTCGCCGCACCCGCGGCGGCCTCGGCGATGGACCTGTACGGCCATCTCCTCGCCCCCGTGCTGCCGCTGCCCCTGGAGCAGGCGATCCGCGTCACCGACGCCTTCTTCGCGCACGGCACCGGGCTGCGCACACCGGTGTCCGTCCGGGTCGGCGACCTCGTCGACATCCTCCTGACCCCGCCGGTGGAACGGGAGCACCTGGGCGCCGAGATGCCGGAGCCCGACCTGATCGCCACACCGGACGACAGCCGCTTCAGCGAGGAGCAGCTGGCGGCCGCGACGGAACTCCTCGACCTGCCGGCCGACGCGCCCCGCCGGCTGTCCGGGCTGCTGGCCGAGGCGCGCGGACGGGACCCCGAGCTGCCGTACCTGGTGGCCCTGCTGGCGATCCACGCGGCCAGCCCGCCGGTCGGCACCGCCTATCGCCAGGGCGAGGAGAAACTGCTGTTCGCCGTGGACGACGGCACCGAGCTGGACGACCCCGAGTTCGGCGGCGCCGACCTCATCGTCGGCACGGCCCTGCTGGACGCGGCGGGCATGGCGGCGGACCGGACCGAGGCCGCATGAGCCGCACCAGCACGTACCAGCGACAGCGCAGCAAGGAGCACCGACCGTGACCGAGCACGCCGACCGGAGCGAACCGGAGACCGGCGCCGTACCGGCCCCCGCCGCCGTCACGCCCGCCGACGCCGCCGACGCCGCGCGGCTCGTCGCCTTCGGCCTCCAGCCCAAGCTGGCGCCCGCACGCGACCAGGAGTACGCGGACCTGCTGCGCCGCTACCGGGAGGACCCGGCGTTCGCGCGGCTCGCGGACGCCGTGGCCGCCGGGCTCGGGCTGGTCGTCCTGGAGGTGTCCCCGCGCGCGGGGATGGCCGTGACCGCCGCCGAGGACTCGGTGTTCGCCGTCCGCATGAGCGACTACGCGCGTCGCACCGCCGCCGACTCCGGCGACCGGTTCCTGCACGGGCTCGCCCACCTCGCCGTCGCCGCCCTGGCGTTCCCGCGCCCCGAGGACCTCGCCGACGACGGCTACATCGGCCGCGTCACGGTCAACGGCGTCGACGCCTTCGTCCGCCAGGCCTGCCGGCGGCTGGAGGAGCGGGCCGCCGAGCAGGGCGAGAACACCGACCCGGCCACCGACGCGCCCGGCCTGGAGGCCGCCTGGCGGATCTGGTCGAGGCGCAGCGCGACCGGCGCCACCAAGGACGCGCGCCGGCCGGCCTCCTCGACCACGGGCATCGTGGCCAAGGCGCTGGCCTTCCTCACCGACTCCGGGTTCCTGCAGCGCACCGGCGACGACAACGGCGGCACCTACCGCACCACGGCCCGCTACCAGCTCCAGGTGCGCGACATGGCGGGCAGCGCCGCCATGGCCGAGCTGCTGGAACTCGGCGTGGTCCCGGTGACCGACGGCACGCCGACCCTGCTGCCCCCCGACGACACCGACGACCTGGAGCTGGTGGCCGACGCCGGGCTGCCCTTCCACTCCTCCTGACCCTCCCGTCCCCCCGTTCCCCGCATCCCCGCCCGAAGAAGACTTACGAGAGTCCGCCATGTACGAGCTGTCCCGGGTCCGCCTCTACTCCATCGGGCCGGCCGGTGCGCGCTACGCCG
The DNA here is from genome assembly GCF_039533365.1 of Streptomyces glaucus. Lineage (NCBI taxonomy): Bacteria > Bacillati > Actinomycetota > Actinomycetes > Kitasatosporales > Streptomycetaceae > Streptomyces > Streptomyces glaucus. The sequence goes on along the minus strand of NZ_BAAATK010000040.1, from coordinate 9,679 downwards.
ACACCGTGCTCGACCTGCGCGGGGTGGGCGAGCCCGTGCCCGACCCCGCGCCCACCCAGGCGGAGTTCTTCGAGGAGGAGCCCGTCGGCCCGCCGCGCCGGCCCGCGCCCGCCGGGGTGCTCTTCCTGGAGAACGGCGGCGGCAAGTCCGTCCTGCTCAAACTGATCTTCTCGGTGATGCTGCCGGGCCACCGCAACACCCTCGGCGGCGCCAGCTCCGGTGTGCTGCGCAAGTTCCTGCTCGCCGACGACTGCGGGCACGTCGCCCTGGAGTGGCAGCACGTGCAGACCGGCGAGTGCGTCGTCGTCGGCAAGGTCAGCGAGTGGCGCGGACGCCAGGTCTCCAGCGACCCGCGGAAGTTCGCCGAGGCCTGGTACTCCTTCCGGCCCGGCCCCGGACTGTCCCTGGACAACCTGCCCGTCGCCGAGTCCACCGCCGTACGCCCGCCCGTCGAGGGCGCCTCGGGCGCGCAGGGACGCCGCCGCACCATGAAGGGCTTCCGGGACGCCCTCATGGAGGCCGGGAAGGCCTACCCGCACCTGGAGGTGCACTGGGAGGAGATCCACGAGCGCTGGACCGAGCACCTCGGCGAACTCGGCCTCGACCCCGAACTCTTCCGCTACCAGCGCGAGATGAACGCCGACGAGGGCGAGGCCGCCGGCCTGTTCGCGGTGAAGAAGGACTCCGACTTCACCGACCTGCTGCTGCGCGCCGTCACCGACACCCGCGACACCGACGGGCTCGCCGACCTGGTCAGCGGCTTCGGCAACAAGCTGGGCCGCCGCGCCGAGCTGATCGCCGAACGCGACTTCACCGCGGGGTCCGTCGACCTGCTCGGCCGGATCGTCGAGGCCGCCGGGGCCCGCACCCGCGCGCGGGACGTCCACGCCGCCGCCGAGCGCCGGACCAGGACCCTGGCGCGCCGCCTGTCCGCGCGCGGCGCCCGGGAGCGGGCACGGGCCGCCGACCTCGCGCAGCGCGTCACCGCCGCCGCGCACGCCGTCACGCACGCCGAGACGGCCCGGGAGCGCAGCGCGCTGATCGCCGCCGAACTCGCCTACCGGCACGCCTCGCTGGCGCTCGCCGCCGCGGAGAAGGCCGCCGCCGCGCAGAAGCGGGAGCTCGCCGACGCGCGCACCCTGTACTCCGCCTGGCAGGCCGCCGAGGCCGTCCTGCGCCACCGCGCCGCCGCCGACCGCGTCGCCCGGGTGTCCGCCGCGATCCAGGAGGCCGAGCGGGACGCGGCCCCCGCGCTGGCCGCCCGCGCCAGGGCCGCCGTCGACCTCGTCCGCGCCCTGCACGCCGCCGCGCGGGACGCCGAGCACCTCGCCAACGAGGAGGAGGAGCGGTCGGCCGCGCTGCAGCAGGCCGGCGAGGCCGCGTACCGGGACTCCACCGCCGCCGCCACCGAGGCGCAGCGGGCCCGCAGCGAGGCCGGGCATCTGCGGCAGCGCCTCGCCGAGGTCGAGCAGGAGACCGCCGAGGCGGTGCGCGCCGGCTGGCTCGACGACAGCGCGCCCGACGCCGACCCGGCCCGCGCCGCCCTCGCCGCCAGCGACGCCGAGAAGACGGCGGTCGCGGCCTGGGACACCGCCCGCGAGACGGCCCGCCGCGCCACGGAGCACGCCCGCGAGGCGGCCGCCGCCGAGACCCGGGCGGAACTGACGGCGGCGCGTGCGGCGGACGCCGCGATCGCCGCCGAGCGCGCCTACGACGGGGAGCGGCGTACGGCCGAGGCGCTGGCGGCGGAGGAGCGGCTGGTGGAGCTGCTGGGGCTGGCGGGCGCCGCGGGCGCGCCGGACCCCCGGACGGGCGACGACGACGCCTCCGGCGCCGAAGGCCCCCTCACCCCCGAGGAACTCGACCGCTTCGCCGACGACCTGCGCGAACTCCTCGACGACGCCGTGTCCGCCGCCGAACGGCAGCTGTTCGAGCTGCGCACGGCCGCAGCCGACGACGCCCGGATCCTCGGGGCGCTCGGCGACGGCGGGCTGCTGCCGCCCGGCCCGGACGTGCTGGCCACGGTCGAGTTCCTCGGCGAGCACGGCATCCCGGCGCTGCCCGGCTGGCGCTACCTCGCGCAGGCCGTCGACCCCGCCGACCACGCGCGGGTGCTGGCCGCCCGGCCCGAGCTGGTCGACGGCGTGATCATCACCGACCCGGACTCGCACGCGCGGGCCCGCGCGGCGCTGAGCGACGCCGCCCTGCTGCCGCGCTCCGCCGTCGCGGTCGGCACCGCCGCCGCCCTGCTCGCCCCGACCCCCGCCCCGGACGCCGGCGCCGACGACGTCTTCCTCGTACCGCCGAACCCCGCCATGCACGACGAACACGCCGCCGACGAGGAGCGGCAGGCGCTGCGCGCGCGGGCGGCCGAGCGGGACGAGGAGATCCGCACCCTCGCCGCGCGGCTCGGCAAGGACCGGGAACTGGCCGCGCGGCTCGCCTCCTGGCGCACCGGCTGCCCCGCGGGGCGGCTCGCCGAGCTGGCGCAGACCGCGCGCGAGGCACGGGCCTTCGCGCAGGAGACCGAGGCCGAGCTGGCCGAGGCGCGGACCGAGCGGGCCGAGGCCGAGGAGGCCGCCGCCGAGGCCGTACGGGTGCGGGACGAGCGGCAGGAGACCGCGCAGAAGGCCCGGCGCGCCGCCGACGCCCTCGCCGGGCTCGCCTTCCGGCTGCGCGAACGGGCCGGCTGGCAGGCCAGGCTGCGGGAGCTGGCCGACGAGGCGACCGAGGCGGAGGCCCGCGCCCAGGCCTGCCTGGAGCACGCCCGCGCCGCCGACGAGGACCGGCGGGCCGCCCAGCGCGCCGCCGACGACGCCCGCCGCACCGCGCGTGCGCTGCGCGCCGAGCGCTCCGAGATCGCGGGCGCCCCCGACGACGTGCCGCAGGACGGGACGGACGCCCCGAAGGCGTCCCTGCCCGCGCTCCGCGAGGCCTACCGGGCGGCCTCCCAGGTCTACGAGAAGGTCGGCGTCGGCGCCGACCTGCGGGCCGAGCAGGCCCGGGCGGAGAGCGACGAGAGCGCGGCGCGCGCGGAGCTGGACCGGCTCAGCAACAAGGTCCGCACCCGGGCGGAGCAGCTGCTGGAGTCCCCCGACGGGGCGGACGGGCCCTCCCGGCAGGCCGCCGCCGCGCGCGCGGAGGAACTGGTGCAGCTCCTGGAGACCCGGATGTCCAGCGCGAGCGAGCAGCTGGGCCGGCTGCGCGGCGAGGCGGAGCGGCTCGCGCCCGAGGACGGCGAGGCGCACACCGAGCTGCCCGAGGAGCTGGTGCCGCGTGACGCCGAGCACGCGCAGGCGCTGCTGCGCACGGCGACGGCCGAACTCGCCTCCCGCACCGAGGAGCTGGCCGGGGCCCGGGAGGCGCATGCCGAACTCCTCGAGGCCCACCGCGCCGCCGAGGACGCGGCCGGCGGCTTCGACGAGATCGCCGCGATGCTCCGCGACCTGCTGCGCGAGCAGGCCCCGGAGGAGGAGCGGGAGGAGCCCGAGCCCTACCCCGGCTCTCTGGAGGAGGCCCGGCGGTCCGCCGCCGAGGCCCGCCGGTCGCTGCGCGGCTGCGCCGCCGACCTGTCCGCCGCGGAGGCCGCCGTGCGGGAGGCCGGCGACGTGCTCGTCCGGCACGCCAACTCCACGCGCTACGAACAGGTCCGCACCCCCGCGCGGCAGCAGATCCGCGAGCTGCCCGCGGCCGCGCTGCCCGAGCACGCGCAGAAGTGGGCGGACGCCTTCGCGCCCCGGCTGCGGGTCCTGACGGACGAGCTGGCGCAGCTGGAACGCAACCGCGACTCGATCGTGGACCGGCTGCGGGGACTGGTCGAGTCGGCCCTCGCCACCCTGCGGTCGGCCCAGCGGCTGTCCCGGCTGCCCGAGGGGCTCGGCGAGTGGTCCGGGCAGGAGTTCCTGCGGATCCGCTTCGAGGAGCCCGACCAGGCCACGCTCACCGAGCGGCTCGGCGAGGTCATCGACGAGGCGACCCGCGCCGCCGTCAAGAAGAACTCCGACCTGCGGCGCGACGGCATGTCCCTGCTGCTGCGGGGCGTCGCCGCCGCCCTCCAGCCCAAGGGCGTCGCTGTGGAGATCCTCAAGCCGGACGCCGTGCTGCGCGCCGAGCGGGTGCCCGTCGGGCAGATGGGCGACGTGTTCTCCGGCGGGCAGCTGCTCACCGCGGCCATCGCCCTGTACTGCACGATGGCCGCGCTGCGCAGCAACGACCGGGGCCGCGACAGGCACCGGCACGCCGGCACGCTGTTCCTCGACAACCCGATCGGCCGCGCCAATGCCACGTACCTGCTGGAGCTCCAGCGGGCCGTCGCCGACGCGCTGGGCGTGCAACTGCTGTACACCACCGGCCTGTTCGACACCACCGCGCTCGCCGAGTTCCCCCTCGTCATCCGGTTGCGCAACGACGCGGACCTCAGGGCCGGGCTGAAGTACATCAGCGTGGAGGAACACCTCCGGCCGGGGCTGCCGCGGGAGATCCCGGCCGGGGAGGCGGTGCACAGCGAGATCACGGCGACCCGGATGTTCAGACGGCCCGCGTAGCCGTCGGGCGTCCTCCCGCGGCGGATCCGCGCACGGCACGCCGGCCGTCGTCGTGACGGCCGGGCGGCGCAGCGCCGGCGGACTCCGGGAGCACCTCGGCCGGCCGGGACGAGAGCACCCCGGGGCCGGTCAGGAAGCGGGCGCTCCCGGCGGGTCCGTGCCGCCGGGGTCCGCGACCGTCCCGGCCGCCGGTCCCCGGGAGCGCGGCCGCCGGGCGCCGGCTCCCGGGGACACGGCGCCCGGCGCCGGTCCTCACGAGTGCGACAGCTGGCCGGTGCCGCCCCGCCGCCGTATGCGCTCCTGGGCGCGTTCGGCGGCCCGCGCCCGGCGCCGGGCCCGGCGGCGTTCGCGCCGGAGGGCGCGCGCGGTGCTGCTCGGTGTCGAGACCACGCCGTTGCGCTGGTTCCACACCTGGCGTGTCACCCAGACGTCGAGCACGCCCCAGGTGGCCACCACCGTGCTGGCCACACTGCTGATCACCATCGGGAACGCCAGCCAGGATCCGGCCATCGTGCACAGGAAGGCCACCATGGCCTGGATCAGCGTCACCGCCACGACGAGCACGGCCCGCACCGCGGCCGTCCGCACCGGGTCGGGCAGCCGGCGCCGCCGCGCCGGCTCCTCCGTCCACAACGGCCGGCCGGGCGGCTGCTCCCCGCCGTCCCCGCCGGGCGCCGTCCCCGCCGCGTACGCCGCCGTCCCGCCGGCCGCGTCCGCCGGGAGCTCACGCGCGCCCACCGTCCCGCGTCCGGCCGCCGGGACGCCGGGCCCCCGCTGCGCCGCCGGCCGGACCGTCCCGCCGTCCCCGGGCGCCTCGCGCCGCTCCGCCGTGCCCATCACCGTGTCACTCCCCACCGCCGGCAGACCCCTCGCCCGCGTCCGAAGACCCGGCTCCCCAGTGGCTGCCCGGCTTGCGCTGTTCTACGCCGCCGGGACGCGGAATGCGGCTCCTGCCGCCGGTTCCGCCCCCGTCTCCCGTGGAGAAGGACGAACGGCGCGGCCCCAGGATTCCCGGGGAGCGAAAGAATCCGGCCAACTGCCCGAGCCCGCCGGGCCCATCCGTTCCCGCGGTCCTCGCCGGATCCGGGGGCAATCTCCCGCAATAGGCGGACAACTCCGCATACCCCGCCGCTGTGCGAAAGTTCATTCCCCGGATCTGCCTTCGAGCCGACCGGACTTCAGTAGTAGGCTCACGCCGTTTGTTGACGCACATGTGTACCCCCTGTCAGTGGGGGTCGAGCTGGGGGAGGCCATGCGCTTTCGCGGGAAGTCGATCCGCCGGAAGATCGTGGCGCTGCTTCTCGTGCCGCTGATGTCCCTGGCCGCGATCTGGGCGTTCACCACGGCGCTGACGGGGCGTGAGGTGGCCCAGCTCTGGCACGTGACGTCCCTGGTGGAGAAGATCGGTTATCCCGCCGAGGACGTCGTCCGCGCGTTGCAGCAGGAACGCCGCCAGACGCTCGTGTACCTCGCCGACCCCCGCGCGGCGGACGCGCTGTCCGCGCTGCGCGCCACCCGGACCGCCACCGACGAGGCGGTCGCCGGGATCCGGCGGAACGGGCAGGATCCCGACATCCGCGGGGGAGTGGACGAGGACGACGGGGAGCACCTCACCGCGGTCCTGGACACCCTGCAGGGCATCGACGAAGTGCGGCGCAGCGTCGAGGACGGCTCCGTCACCCGGGCCCAGGCCCTCGACCTGTACAACCGCCTCGTCGACCCGTGCTACGTCCTGCTCGCCTCCCTCGACGGCATCGACAGCGTCGAGATGGACAAGCAGAACCGCGCCCTCGTCAACCTGGCCCGCGCCCGCGAACTGCTCGCCCGCGAGGACGCCCTGCTCGGTTCCGCCCTCGTGGTCGGCGAGCTCTCCCGCGACGAGGTCCTGGACGTCTCCTACCTCGTCGCCCAGCGCAACCTGCTGTACGACGTCAGCCTGCCGGTCCTGCCGGCGGCCGAGCGCGAGCGCTACACCCGCTTCTGGAAGGGCGCCACCACCGCCCCCCTGCGCTCGGAGGAACAGGCCGTCATCTCCTCCGTCGGCTCCGAGCCCCCGCGCACGGTGACCGCCCGGAGCTGGGACGCCGCCGCCGAGAGCGTGCTCGGCGACCTGGCCGCGCTCAACGACCAGGCGAACGACCGCTACCAGGACCGGGTCCGCCCGGCCGCGATGTCCGTCATCACCAAGTCCGTCGTCGTCGGCGTCCTCGGCCTGCTCGCCCTGCTGTTCTCGCTCTTCCTGTCGGTGCGCGTCGGCCGCGGCCTCATCCGGGACCTGCGGCAGCTGCGCCTGGAGGCCCACGAGGCGTCCGGCGTCCGGCTGCCCAGCGTCATGCGCCGCCTCTCGGCCGGCGAACAGGTCGACGTGGAGACCGAGGTCCCGCGCCTGGAGTACGACAAGAACGAGATCGGCGAGGTCGGCCAGGCCCTCAACACCCTGCAGCGCGCCGCCGTCGAAGCCGCCGTCAAGCAGGCCGAACTGCGCGCCGGCGTCTCGGAGGTCTTCGTCAACCTCGCCCGGCGCAGCCAGGTCCTGCTGCACAAGCAGCTCACGCTGCTCGACGCCATGGAGCGCAGGACCGAGGACACCGCGGAACTCGCCGACCTGTTCCGCCTGGACCACCTGACCACCCGCATGCGCCGGCACGCCGAGGGCCTGGTGATCCTCTCCGGCGCCGCCCCCTCCCGGCAGTGGCGCAAGCCCGTCCAGCTGATGGACGTGGTGCGCGCCGCCGTCGCCGAGGTCGAGGACTACGAGCGCATCGAGGTCCGCCGCCTGCCGCGGATCGCCGTCACCGGCCCGGCGGTCGCGGACCTGACCCACCTCGTCGCCGAACTCCTGGAGAACGCCACGGTGTTCTCCCCGCCGCACACCGCCGTCCAGGTCGTGGGCGAGCGGGTCGCCAACGGCTTCACCCTGGAGATCCACGACCGGGGCCTCGGCATGGCGGCCGACGCCCTGCTGGACGCCAACCTCCGCCTCGCCGAGACACCCGAGTTCGAGCTGTCCGACACCGACCGGCTCGGCCTGTTCGTGGTCAGCCGGCTCGCCCAGCGGCAGAACGTCCGGGTCTCCCTGCAGCCCTCCCCGTACGGCGGCACCACCGCCGTCGTCTTCATCCCCGACACGCTGCTGACGGACGACGTCCCCGACACCAACGGCATCGGCTTCCGCCTCGACCGCCCCCAGCGCTCCACGGCGGGCGAACCGGACGACGGGCGCCGCGCCGGGCTCTCCCGGGTGCCCGGGCGGCTGCCGGGCCGCCTGCCCGCCGCGCCGCTGGACGGGCCCGTCGAACTGGAGGCCCCCGTCGACCTGGACGCCCTGGACGACTTCGCCGGCGACGGCGGCGGCCCGTCGCGTCCGCACCGCTCCCTCGCCCGCGCGCAGGACGAGCCGGCGGCCCGCGACGGCGAACAGCGCCACCAGGCGCCCGGGACCCGCGGCGGGGCCGGAACGGGGGACCGCCCGGGCGCCCCGGGCCCGCTGCCCCGCCCCCGCACCCCCAAGCTGGTCAGTTCGCACGGGCGCCCGGTCACCGAGCGCACCCGGCGGGAGCGGACCGGGGAGGAGCCCGCGGCCACCGGCCGCCCGGAGCCGGCGGCACTGCCTTCGCTGCCGGCCCGCCGCCGCGGCCAGGACGCCCCGGCCGGCCGGGACACGAGCGGGCACGAACCCGGGTCCGCTTCCCCGCCGGCCGCCCGTCGCGGCGGCGGGGAACCCCCGGCCGGCCCGGACGGCCCCGCCCGGCCCGCCGGCCCCGATCCGCGGGACGCCGAACCGGACGGTTCGGGCACGCGCTCGCTGCCCCGGCGCGTGCGGCAGGCCAGCCTGGCCCCCCAGCTGAGGCAGGGCCCCCGACGGCGCACCGAGGAGCGGGCCGGACCCGCCGAACGGGACGCCGACGAAGTACGCAGCCGTATGGCCTCGCTCCAGCGCGGCTGGCAGCGCGGCCGTGCAGAGAACGCCGCGGGCGACGACGCCCACAGCGGCACAGCACCACAAGGAACGACCAAGGGAGACGGTCGATGACCGCATCGAAGGCGACCGGCCAGACCGCGACCAAGTCCGGGGAGCTGAACTGGCTCCTCGACGATCTGGTGGACCGCGTCGCGAGCATCCGCAAGGCCGTCGTGCTCTCCGGAGACGGCCTGCCGACGGGCGCCTCGAAGGACCTGACCCAGGAGGACAGCGAGCACCTGGCCGCCGTCGCCTCCGGCTTCCACAGCCTCGCCAAGGGGGTGGGCCGCCACTTCGAGGCGGGCGACGTCCGGCAGACCGTCGTCGAGCTCGACGAGGCCTTCCTGTTCGTCACCGCCGCGGGCGACGGCAGCTGCCTCGCGGTCCTGGCCGACGCCGACGCGGACGTCGGCCAGGTCGCCTACGAGATGACCCTCCTCGTGAAGCGGGTCGGCGTGCATCTGGGCACCGCTCCGCGCACCGACCTGCCCTCGGGCGGGTAGTGGGATGACATGAGCGCTGACGGTCAGGGAAGAAGCCACTGGTTCGACGACGAGGCCGGACCGGTCGTCCGCCCGTACGCCATGACACGCGGCCGCACCACCAGCGCGGTCCAGCACCGCCTCGACCTGATCGCGGTGGTCGTCACGGAGCCCCACGCGGACGACCCGGAAGCCGACTCGACGCTGTCCCCGGAACACGTGGACATCGTCGAACTGTGCCGTCACACCCCGCAGTCGGTCGCCGAACTGGCCGCCGAACTCGACCTGCCGATCGGAGTGGTACGGGTCCTCGTCGGAGACCTCGTGGACGCCGGACTCGTCCACGTCAACCGGCCCGTGCCCCCGGCGGAACTGCCGGACGAGAGTATTCTGCGCGACGTGATCAACGGCCTCCGGGCGCTGTGAGCAGCGCGGAAGCGGGATACTGACGTGGCGGGCTGGCAGTTCCGGGCCGACGGAGGCGGCACCTCCGCCGGCACCGCCGCGCGCCGCCCGCCCGGACGCCCCGGCCGTCACCGGCGCGCCCGGCGTCCGGACCCACCGGAGCGGCTCACGGCCCACCGGCCCCGAAGTCTCCGGGCGGCGGCCGCCCGTCCGCCGCGCGGAGTCCGCGGCCCGGCCCGGCGGGGACGGCGCGGCGCACCGCATCCGGCGCCCGGGACCGCCCGCCC
>NZ_BAAATK010000039.1:0-62506 GCF_039533365.1 Streptomyces glaucus | reverse complement strand
CCGGCCCCGGCCGCTCGGCGGGCGGGCCCGCTCGCGGACCGTCGCCGCGGCCGCCTGCCTCGTGCTCGGACTGGGCCTCATCGGCGGTGCCGTCACCGGCACCTGGCTCATCGGGGACTCCGGCGAGGCCGCCGCCCGCGGCGCCTTCGCCACGGCCGGCGGCCTGTGGCACAGCGTGCCGGTCGACCGGCTCTTCCCGCCCACGGTGCAGGGCCGGGGCGCCGGCCCCGGCGGCGCCGACCGCACCTGGACACGGATCGCCGTCGCCCCGGACAGCGGCTGCCGGGACGCCTTCGACCCCCTCCTGAGCCAGGCCCTCGCCCCGGTCGGCTGCCGGCGCCTGCTGCGCGCCACCTACACCGACGCCACCGAGAGCCACGTCACCACCATCGGCCTGCTCTTCACCAAGGCCGACGCCGCCGCCATGCGCGCCCTCGACGCCCGGTTCGCCCGGGACGGCCTCGACCGCCGCACCGACCTCATGCCCCTGCCGTACGCCGCGGAGGACACCGCCGCGGCCGGCTTCGGCCCCGGACAGCGCGCCTCCTGGACCGTCTCCGTCCTCACCGACGCCCCCGTCGTCGTCTACGCCGTCTCCGGCTGGGCCGACGGCCGCGCGGTCGACGACCCGCAGCCCGCGAAGGAGGCCATGGCCTCCGGCGCCACCACCGCCCCCGCCCAGGCCGGCCTCGGCCACGAGGCCCGGGGCCTCGCCGACCGCATCGAACGCGGCCTGCGCAGAAACGTCCGTTCGGCCACGGAGCAGCCGTCGTGACAACCGCCGCCACGACCCGCCGGGCCGGGGCCCTGAGCGTCCTGCTCGCCGCCTGCCTCGCCCTTCTGCCGCCCACCGCCGCGCACGCCGACGGCATACGCGCCCAGCAGTGGGCCCTGCAGGCCATGCGCACCGAGGAGGCCTGGCGGACCACGAAGGGCGCGGGCGTCACCGTCGCCGTCCTCGACACCGGGGTCGAGGCCGGCCACCCCGACCTCGCCGGCAACGTCCTGCCCGGCCGGGACCTGGTCCGCTTCGGAGCCGAGCAGGGCGACCGCGCCTGGGCCCGGCACGGCACCGCCATGGCCGGCATCATCGCGGGCCACGGCCACGGACCCGGCGGCGCCGACGGCGTCATGGGCGTCGCCCCCGAGGCACGGATCCTCCCCGTCCGCGTGATCCTGGAGGACGGCGACCCCTCCCGCGCCAGGGCCCGCAAGACCCGCGGCAACGCCCTCGCCGAGGGCATCCGCTGGGCCGCCGACCACGGCGCCGACGTCATCAACCTCTCCCTGGGCGACGACTCCGCCTCCGCCCACCCCGAGCCCACCGAGGACCAGGCCATCCAGTACGCCCTGAGCAAGGGCGTGGTCGTCGTCGCCTCCGCCGGCAACGGCGGTGAGAAGGGCGACCACATCTCCTACCCGGCCGCCTATCCGGGCGTGATCGTCGCGACCGCCGTCGACCGCTACGGCACCCGCGCCGCCTTCTCCACCCGCCGCTGGTACGCCACCGTCAGCGCCCCCGGCGTCGACGTCGTCATCGCCGACCCCGACCACAAGTACTACGAGGGCTGGGGCACCAGCGCCGCCGCCGCGTTCGTCTCCGGCGCCGTCGCCCTCGTCAGGGCCGCCCGTCCCGGCCTCACCCCGGCCCAGATCAAACGGCTCCTGGAGGACACCGCCCGCGACGCCCCGGTCGGCGGCCGCGACGACTCCCGCGGCTTCGGCTTCGTCGACCCGGCCGCCGCCATCGAGGCGGCCGGCCGCCTCCGCCCGGAGAGCCTGCGCCCGGCGGCGTACGGCGACCGGTACTTCGGCCCCGGCCCGGACCCCGCCCCCGCCGGCGACGACCCCTCGGCCTGGGCGGCCCCCCTCGCGGGCGGCGCCGGCGGCGTGCTGCTGGTCGCCTCCGTGGTGCTGTGGCGCGGCCGCCGCCGCACCGCCCGCCACGACTTCTGACCGACGGATCCGTCACCCGCCCGGCGCTGTCGTCCCACGCCCGGCGGCGCTGCGCGGCAGCCACCCGCCGCTCAGGGCCCGCCGCGAGCCGTCCGCGACCGCCGAAGAAGGACGTCAGGGGTCCCCGGGAAACCCGCGAGGGGCGTCACGTCCGCGTTCCCGGGGCCGCACAGGCCCGGCGGCAGCCCCCCTATAGGGTCGGGGACCGTGGCGAACAAGAACATTCCCGACTCCGGCTTCTCCGACGACGACGGCTCCGCCGACCCCCGGCTGAGCGCGGCACTCGCGGCCTGGGCCGAGGACCGCACAGCCGTCGGCCCCGTCCTGGAGGCCCTCAGGGGCGCCCGGCTGCTCGTCCCGGTCGTGGCCGTGCTGGGCGAGACCGAGGAGGACGAGAAGGGGCTGCGCCGCGAGAAGACCAGCGAGATGGCCGTGCCCACCCTGAGGGCCGGCGGCCGCACCGCCCTGCCCGCCTTCACCTCGACCGACTCCCTGGCCCGCTGGGACCCGGCGGCCCGCCCGGTCGCCGTGCCCCTGCACCAGGCGCTGCAGGCCGCCGCGCACGAGCGGGCGGACACGGTCGTGCTGGACCTGGCCGGCCCGGTGCCGTTCGAACTGACCGGCCCCACGCTGCTCGCCCTCGCCGAGGGGCGGACCACGACCGACCCGCTCGCCGACCCGGCCGTCGTCGGGGCGGTGCGGGACGCCGTCGCCGCCGAGCCCGCCGTCCTGCGCGCCCACCTCGGGCCGGGACAGGCCGACGGCACCCTCGCCCTCGTCCTCGACCCCGCCGCGGCCCCGGCCGAGGCCGCCCGCGCGGTCGCCCGGCGCCTCGCCGCCGACGAGACGCTCAGGGCCCGCCTGGTGCGCGGCCTCGACCTGGCGCTGCTGCCGGCCGGGACGACGCCACCGGGCGAGCCCCTGTACGTGCGCGGTGGATCGGCCGCGGGCGGATGAGTCAGCTGTAGAGGGGGCCCGTGTACTTCTCGCCGGGGCCCTGGCCCGGCTCGTCCGGCACCAGCGACGCCTCGCGGAACGCCAGCTGCAGCGACTTCAGGCCGTCGCGCAGCGGGGCCGCGTGGAAGGAGCTGATCTCGGTCGCGCTCGCGTCCAGCAGGCCGGCCAGGGCGTGCACCAGCTTGCGGGCCTCGTCCAGGTCCTTGTACGTGTCGCCCTCCTCGGTCAGGCCGAGCTTCACCGCGGCGGCGCTCATCAGGTTGACGGCGACCGTCACGATCACCTCGACCGCGGGGACCTCGGCGATGTCGCGGGCCATGGCGTCGAAGTCGGGGGTGCCGGGCGTCTCAGGAGGGGTCTCACTCATGCCCACACCATAGGGCCCGCCGCGCACCCCCTTGACAGCAGGAGGCGGCGGACACCGGGTTCGCGCACGCGTTCCGGACCTGCTAATCTGGGCAACGACCGGTCGGACACGTATGCCTCACGGCAACGGGCCCGGCCCACAAGTGGAGGCTTTCGAACTCCCACCTGACCGTCCCCCGGGACGGCGGGTCACCGGTCAGGCGGCACCGTCCTCACAGCGGTGATCCGCCCGAAGTCGCGCCCCGCGGTCACCGCGGCGGTGCTCCGGTAGTTCGAGGAGCCCCGCTGTGATCGTCCGGGGCATTTTTTCTGCTTCGGCGCGGTTAGGTCTAACGAACACAGACGTTACGCGGCTGTCCGCCAGACCGTCGCGTGGTGCTACCGAGGAGGATCCATCAGCGCCGAGCCCCGCATCAACGACCGGATTCGCGTTCCCGAGGTGCGACTTGTCGGTCCCAGCGGCGAGCAGGTCGGCATCGTGCCGCTTGCCAAGGCCCTGGAGCTTGCGCAGGAGTACGACCTGGACCTGGTCGAGGTCGCGGCGAACGCCCGTCCGCCCGTGTGCAAGCTCATGGACTACGGGAAGTTCAAGTACGAGTCGGCCATGAAGGCCCGTGAGGCGCGCAAGAACCAGGCGCACACGGTCATCAAGGAGATGAAGCTCCGGCCGAAGATCGACCCGCACGACTACGACACCAAGAAGGGTCACGTCGTCCGGTTCCTCAAGCAGGGCGACAAGGTCAAGATCACGATCATGTTCCGTGGTCGCGAGCAGTCCCGTCCCGAGCTGGGCTACCGGCTGCTGCAGCGTCTCGCGGAGGACGTCCAGGACCTCGGGTTCGTCGAGTCGAACCCGAAGCAGGACGGCCGCAACATGATCATGGTCCTCGGTCCGCACAAGAAGAAGACCGAGGCGATGGCCGAGGCCCGCCAGGCGCAGGAGGCCCGGAAGGCGTCCGCGAAGGCCAACCCCGGCCGCTCGCAGAACCCTGCGGACGCCGAGGAGCCGGCCGAGGAGCACGCCGAGGCGTGATCCCCGGGACGACGGTCCCAGCAGTAACCGAAACAAGAGCGACGCTCCACCGTGCCCGGTTCTCGCGACCGGGCACCGGAGTGCCACCGACGAGGAGAGAACGGCGCTATGCCGAAGAACAAGTCGCACAGCGGTGCCAGTAAGCGCTTCAAGATCACCGGCTCCGGCAAGGTGCTCCGTGAGCGCTCCGGCAAGCGCCACCTGCTCGAGCACAAGTCGTCCCGTGTGACGCGTCGCCTCACCGGCAACGCCGAGATGGCCCCGGGCGACGCCAAGAAGATCAAGAAGCTTCTCGGCAAGTGAGGCCGGGCGCGCGCCGCGCGCCCGATCTCGGACCGGGACCCAATCGATTCCGGGTCGCGTGAGGATCACCGCGACCCCGCTACAAGGAGTTAACAAGTGGCACGCGTCAAGCGGGCAGTCAACGCTCACAAGAAGCGCCGGGCGATCCTGGAGCAGGCCTCCGGCTACCGCGGTCAGCGTTCGCGCCTGTACCGCAAGGCCAAGGAGCAGGTCACCCACTCGCTGGTCTACAACTACAACGACCGCAAGAAGCGCAAGGGCGACTTCCGCCAGCTGTGGATCCAGCGCATCAACGCGGCCGCCCGCGCCAACGGCATCACCTACAACCGCTTCATCCAGGGTCTGAAGGCCGCGAACGTCGAGGTCGACCGCAAGATCCTGGCCGAGCTGGCGGTCAACGACCCGACCGCGTTCGCCGCGCTCGTCGAGGTCGCCCAGAAGGCTCTGCCGAGCGACGTGAACGCGCCGAAGGCCGCGTGACGCCGAGCCGGCTCCACGCCGGCACGTCTTGAAGGGACCCGCAGGCCGCGCAGGCCTGCGGGTCCTGCTGTGTCCGTCGCGGCGCCGGTCGCACGCCGCGCGCCGCTCCGCCGGTTCGGCACCGCCGAATACCGCCGCAGCGGCCGACCGCCGTGCGGCGGGAACGAGCCTGTGAAGGTGAAGCATGTCCCCCGCCACCCCCGAGCTGATCTCCCCCCGCTCGCCCCGCGTCTCCGCCGCGCGGCGGCTCGCCAAGCGGAACTTCCGGGGGAAGGAGCGGCTGTTCCTCGCGGAAGGACCGCAGGCCGTGCGGGAGGCGGCACTGCACCGGGCCGCGGGCACGGCCACCCTCGTCGAGCTGTTCGCCACCCCGGAGGCCGCCGAGCGGTACGCCGACATCATCGGCGCGGCCCGCGCCGCGGGCGCCCGGCTCCACCTCGCCTCCGAGCAGGTGATCGAGGACGTCTCGACCACCGTCACCCCGCAGGGCCTGGTCGGGATCTGCCGGTTCCTGGACACGCCCTTCGAGGAGATCCTCAGGGCCCGGCCCAGGCTGGTCGCCGTCCTCGCGCACGTCCGCGACCCCGGCAACGCCGGAACCGTGCTGCGCTGCGCCGACGCCGCCGGAGCCGAGGCCGTCGTCCTCACCGACGCCTCCGTCGACCTGTACAACCCCAAGGCCGTCCGCGCCTCCGTCGGCTCCCTGTTCCACCTGCCGGTCGCCGTCGGCGTGCCCGCCGAGCGGGCCGTGGCCGGGCTGAGGGACGCCGGCGTGCGGATCCTGGCCGCCGACGGCGCGGGCGACCGGGACCTGGACGCCGAGCTGGACCACGGCACCATGGGCGGGCCCACCGCCTGGGTGTTCGGCAACGAGGCCTGGGGGCTGCCGGAGGAGACCCGCGCGCTCGCCGACGCCGTCGTACGCGTCCCGATCCACGGGAAGGCCGAGAGCCTGAACCTCGCCACCGCCGCCGCCGTATGTCTCTACGCGTCGGCGCGTGCACAGCGCGCCGCCGGAGGGTGCCGCTCCGTCACCGAGAGCTAGTAGGGTGACCAGCTCGGGGACCCTCTCCCGAGCGCTCGGCTCCGCACGAGCGGGGAGGCGCCCCCAGGCCGTCCGAGAGGTGGGGTACGGGGATGAGCGTCGGCACGAGCAGCGCACCGGGAGCACCCGAGGTGCGGCGCCCGCCCGCACCCCGGCCCGGTGATCCCGCCGAGCTCGGCATCGACCCCGACGAACTGCCCGACGGCCTCGTCGTCGCCGACGAGCACGGGCACGTCGTCTGCTTCAACGCCGCCGCCGAGCGCATCACCGCCCGGCCCGCCGCCGAGGCCCTCGGGCAGCGGCTGGACCAGGCCCTGCCGCTGGAGGACCTGGAGGGCCGGCGCTGGTGGCAGCTGACCGACCCGTACGGCGGGCTCGCCATCCGGGTCCGCCAGCCCGAGCGCAACCTGCTGCTGCCCGGCGGGCGCGAGGTGCTGGTCTCGGCGCGGTACGTCCGCACCCGGCCCACCGGGCCCGTCCGCCGCGTCGTCGTCACCCTGCGCGACACCGAGGCCCGCCGGCGCACCGAGCGCAGCCACGCCGAGCTGATCGCCACCGTCGCCCACGAGCTGCGCTCCCCGCTCACCTCCGTCAAGGGCTTCACCGCCACCCTGCTCGCCAAGTGGGAGCGGTTCACCGACGACCAGAAGCGGCTGATGCTGGAGACCGTCGACGCCGACGCCGACCGGGTCACCCGGCTCATCGCCGAACTGCTGGACATCTCGCGGATCGACTCCGGCCGGCTGGAGGTGCGCCGCCAGCCCGTCGACATCGGCGCCGCCGTCGGCCGGCACATCCAGGCGTACGTCGCCGCCGGGCAGCCCGCCGACCGGTTCCTGCTCCGCCTCCAGCAGCCCCTGCCCGCGCTGTGGGCCGACCCCGACAAGATCGACCAGGTGCTCAGCAACCTCATCGAAAATGCCGTGCGCCACGGCGAGGGAACCGTCACCATCGACATCACGCCCGCGGCGTCCCCGCGCGAGGGGGAGGACGCCGGCACGTCGGTCACGGTGAGCGACGAGGGCCCCGGCATCCCGGAGGAGTCCATGAACCGCGTCTTCACCCGCTTCTGGCGGGGCAGCAAGCGCGGCGGCACCGGCCTCGGGCTCTACATCGTCAAGGGCATCGTCGAGGCCCACGGCGGCACCATCACGGTCGGCCGCGCCCCCGGCGGCGGCGCCGAGTTCCGATTCACCCTGCCCGTGAGCGCTCCGGCCTATCTGACCTGAGCGGCCCGCGGGCGCATTCGTCCACCTCGGCCCCGTTAGACTCGGCCTTTGGCACCCTTGTGTCCCGCAGACGGCCCTCGGAGTCGGTGACGGGGACTTCAGCCAGCCAATCGGAAGCACGGGAAGAGATGTCGGCACCCAATAAGTCGTACGACCCTGTCGAGGTCGAGGCGTTGAAACCGGAAGAGATCGAGCGCATGCGGGACGAGGCGCTCGCCGCCTTCGCCGCCGCGGACTCCCTCGACGCGCTCCACGAGGCCAAGGTCGCCCACACCGGCCCCGCCTCCCCGCTGGCCCTCGCCAACCGCGAGATCGGCGCCCTGCCCCCGCACGCCAAGGCCGAGGCCGGCAAGCGCGTCGGCCAGGCCCGCGGCGCCGTGAACAAGGCCCTCGCCGCCCGGCAGGCCGAGCTGGAGGCCGAGCGGGACGCCCGCGTGCTGGTCGAGGAGGCCGTGGACGTCACGCTGCCCTACGACCGCGTACCGGCCGGCGCCCGGCACCCGCTGACCACGCTGTCCGAGCGCATCGAGGACGTCTTCGTGGCCATGGGCTACGAGGTCGCCGAGGGCCCCGAGGTCGAGGCGGAGTGGTTCAACTTCGACGCCCTCAACATCGGCCCGGACCACCCGGCCCGCGGCGAGGCCGACACCTTCTTCGTGCAGGGCCCCGAGGGCGGCACCGAGTCCGGCGTCGTGCTGCGCACCCACACCTCACCCGTGCAGATCCGCTCCCTGCTCGACCGCGAGCTGCCGGTCTACGTCATCTGCCCCGGCCGCGTCTACCGCACCGACGAGCTGGACGCCACCCACACGCCCGTCTTCCGCCAGGTCGAACTGCTCGCCGTCGACGAGGGCCTGACCATGGCCGACCTCAAGGGCACCCTGGACCACATGGTCCAGTCGCTGTTCGGCGAGGGCATGAGGACCCGGCTGCGGCCGAACTTCTTCCCCTTCACCGAGCCGTCCGCCGAGATGGACATGGTGTGCTACGTCTGCCGCGGCGAGTCCGTCGGCAACCCCGACCGGCCCTGCCGCACCTGCTCGTCCGAGGGCTGGATCGAGCTCGGCGGCTGCGGCATGGTCAACCCCAGGGTGCTGACCGCCTGCGGCGTCGACCCGGAGAAGTACAGCGGCTTCGCCTTCGGGTTCGGCATCGAGCGGATGCTGATGTTCCGCCACAACGTCGAGGACATGCGAGACATGGTCGAGGGTGACGTCCGGTTCACCCGGCCGTTCGGGATGGAGATCTGATGCGGGTCCCGCTTTCTTGGCTGCGGGAGTACGTCGACCTGCCGGCGACGGAGACCGGGCGCGACGTACAGGCCAAGCTCATTTCGGCCGGGCTGGAGGTCGAGACCGTCGAGCAGCTCGGCGCCGACCTGAAGGGCCCCCTGGTCGTCGGCCAGGTGCTGACCATCGAGGAGCTGGAGGGCTTCAAGAAGCCGATCCGCTTCTGCACCGTCGACGTCGGGCAGGCCAACGGCACCGGCGAGCCCCAGGAGATCATCTGCGGCGCGCGCAACTTCCAGGTCGGCGACAAGGTCGTGGTCGTGCTCCCGGGCGCCGTGCTGCCCGGCGGCTTCGCGATCTCCGCGCGCAAGACCTACGGCCGCGTCTCGCACGGCATGATCTGCTCCAGCGACGAGCTGGGCATGGGCGACGACGGCACCAAGGGCATCATCGTCCTGCCGCCCGAGACCGAGGTCGGCAAGGACGCCATCGAACTGCTGGAACTGGTCGACGAGGTCCTCGACATCGCCGTCACCGCCAACCGCGGCGACTGCCTGTCCATCCGCGGCGTCGCCCGCGAGACCGCCATCGCCTACGGCCTGCCGCTGCGCGACCCGGCGCTGCTCGACGTGCCCGCCCCGAACGCCTTCGGCCACCCGGTGCGCATCTCCGACCCGACCGGCTGCGACCGCTTCACCGCCCGCACGGTGACCGGCCTGAGCCCCGAGGCGCGCTCCCCGATCTGGCTGCAGCGCCGCCTGCAGAAGGTCGGCATGCGCCCGATCTCGCTCGCCGTCGACGTCACCAACTACGTGATGACGGAGCTCGGCCAGCCGCTGCACGCCTACGACCGCAAGCTGGTCCAGGGCGCCATCGGGGTGCGCCGCGCCGAGCCGGGGGAGAAGCTCACCACCCTCGACGGCGTGGTCCGCACCCTCGACGCCGAGGACCTGGTCATCACCGACGAACGCGGCCCCATCGGCCTCGCCGGCGTGATGGGCGGCGCGAACACGGAGATCGCCGACCACGAGGACGCGGAGAACGCCACGACCGACGTGGTCATCGAGGCCGCGCACTTCGACCCGGTGTCCATCGCGCGCACGGCCCGCCGCCACAAGCTGTCCTCCGAGGCGTCCCGCCGCTTCGAGCGCGGCGTCGACCCGCAGGCCGCGGCCGCCGCCGCCCAGCGGACGGTGGACCTGCTGGTCCTGCTGGCCGGCGGCACCGCCGAGGCCGGCGTCACCGAGGTCGCCGCCCCGTCCGCGCCGCGCACCGTCACCATCCCCGCCGACCACCCGGACAAGGTCGCGGGCGTCGCCTACGGCCGCGAGACCGTCGTCCGCCGGCTGCAGGAGATCGGCTGCGACGTGTACGGGCAGGACGAGCTGACCGTCACCGTGCCGTCCTGGCGGCCCGACCTCACCGACCCGAACGACCTGGCCGAAGAGGTCATCCGCCTGGAGGGCTACGAGAACCTGCCCTCCACGCTGCCCAGGCCGCCGGCCGGCCGGGGCCTGACCCACCGGCAGCGGCTGCACCGCCGGGTCGGCCGCGCCCTGGCCGGCGCCGGCTACGTCGAGACGCCGAACTACCCATTCGTCGCCGAGCAGGTCTTCGACCAGCTCGGCCTGGACGCCGACGACCCGGCCCGCCGCGTCGTGAAGCTCACCAACCCGCTCAACGACGAGGAACCCGCGCTGCGCACCTCGCTGCTGCCGGGCCTGCTGGGCGCGCTGCGCCGCAACGACGGCCGCGGCAGCCACGACCTCGCGCTGTTCGAGACCGGCCTGGTCTTCCACCCGCGCGAGGAGCAGAGGGCCGCCGTCCGGCTCCCCGTCGACCGGCGGCCGACCGACGAGGAGATCGCGGAGCTCGACTCCGCGCTGCCCGAGCAGCCGCGGCACGTCGCCGTCGTCCTCGCCGGCGCCCGCGAGCAGGCCGGCTGGTGGGGCAAGGGCCGCCCCGCCGACTGGGCCGACGCGGTCGAGGCGGCGCGCACGGTCGCCCGGGAGGCCGGGGCCGAACTGATCGTCCGCAAGGGCCGGTACGGGCCGTGGCACCCGGGCCGGTGCGCCGAGCTGGCGGTCGTCGCGGACGGTGCGGAGCGGGTCGTCGGCCACGCCGGTGAGCTGCACCCGCGCGTGCTGAAGGCGCTGGGGCTGCCCGCGCGCACCTGTGCGGCGGAGCTGAACCTGGACGTCCTGGAGCAGGTCGGCGACGACACCCCGCAGGCGCCGGGCATCTCCACGTTCCCGGTCGCCACGCAGGACGTCGCGCTGGTCGTCGACGCGTTCGTCCCGGCGGCACAGGTCGAGGCGGCGCTGCGCGAGGGCGCCGGTGAACTGCTGGAGTCCATCCGGCTGTTCGACGTGTACGAGAACGCCGAGCAGCTGGGCGAGGGGCGCAAGTCGCTGGCGTACGCGCTGCGGTTCCGGGCGGCCGACCGGACGCTGACCGTCGACGAGGCGTCGGCGGCCCGGGACGCGGCGGTGGCGCTGGCGGGCGAGCGCACGGGAGCGGTGCTGCGGAGCTAGCGCCGCGGGGGCGGGGCTGCGGGCGTCCGGCGGCCACCGGTTCGTCGTGGGTGTCGCGCCCACCGGTGGAGTCGCGCGTCACCGCAGCCCACGCCCTGTGGGACATACGGGATCACCTCACTCGATCGGGTGAGATCCTTCGCAATCCGGCCCTTTAGGGGCATGTGCTGGACAGAATCGGACCGGCCTTTCGGGGCCGGTCCGCACTGTCAGGGCCTGACTGGGGGGCCATTCGGCATGATCCGCATCAAGGCTGGGGCCCCCCGAAGGGTGCGGCCCCGGACGACTTCCCGGGCACCCGCCCACCCCGGCCTTCCCGCACGCGCCCGGCCGGGCGCCCGGCGCCCGTCGCGGGAAGACGGCCGCGGGCCCCTGCTCCGGGCCCTCGCACTCGGACTGCCCACCGTCCTGGGCGCCACCGCGATCACCTACCGGCTGGTCTCCCCGACCGCCCCGCAGAACGGGCTCGGAGCCCGGGTCGTCACCGGTGCCGTCTTCTTCGCGGCCGGCACCGGACTGGTGCTGCACGTGCGGCGGGGGCTGCTGCGCGAGCTGCGGCAGGCCCGCCGGGTCGCGGGCGCCGCCCAGAGCGCGCTGCTCAGACCGCCGCCCCCGCGCATCGACGGGCTGGACATCGCCGCCGTGCAGCTCTCCGCCGACCCCGGAGCCGCGATCGGCGGCGACCTGTACGAGGCCGTCGGCACCGAACACGGCGTACGGGTGCTCATGGGCGACGTGCGCGGGCACGGCATCGCCGCCGTGGAGACCGCCGCCGCCGTCCTCGGCAGCTTCCGCGAAGCCGTGCACGACGAGGCCGAACTCCCCGGTGTGCTGCGCCGGCTGGACCGCGCGCTCGCCCGGCACCTGCGCCGGCGGTCCGGCGACGAGTACGCGGCGGCCGAGGAGTTCGTCACCGTGCTGCTCCTGGAGATCCGCCCGGACGGCGAGGTGCGCGCCCTGAACTGCGGCCACCCGTGGCCGTACCTGCTGGACGCGACGCGCGTCGAGCAGCTCGCCGGCGCGGAGTGCCTGCCTCCGCTCGGGCCGTTCCCGCTGCCGCCGGACCTGTCGCCGGTCCACTGCGGTCACCTGCTGCCCGGCCAGGCCCTCTTCCTCCACACGGACGGAGCCGAGGACGCGCGGGACGCCGGTGGCCGGTTCTTCCCCCTGGCGGCGGCCCTGACCGGAGCGCTGCACGAGCATCCCGTCCCCGTGCCCCAGGCCGTGCTGCGCTTCGTCCTCACCGCGCTGCTGCGCCACACGGGCGACGCGCCCCCGGACGACGTCGCCCTGCTGGTGCTGCGCAACGACCGCCCGCCGCAGCACCCCCCGACGGCAGGAGGCCGGGACCGGGACGGCTCCGTCGCCGGGCCCCGGCCGGCCACGTCGAACGCGCAGCCGACCACCAGCCTCTGAGCCCGCGACGCCACCGGCGGAACCGGCTGCCGTCCGCCCCGCCGCGGAGTGTCGGGCAGGCGGCGGGGCGGACGGCGTGGCTGCGGGCCGCCGCACTGCTACGAGGGGGGAGCCGGCGGCCCGGCCGGCCTCTTCACGAGGAAAACCAGTCAACCGGCCGGAAACCCCGCGCGACAGCGCGCGCACCGCCCGGATCCGAGCACTCCGTTCACACCCCGTGTGAAGGCGGACGCACTACGCTGTCGGCACCGAGCCATCCCGGGGGCACCCATGCAGCCCAACACCCTGCTCGACGCGATCCTGGACGAAGCCGGGATCTCGCACGCGGGACTCGCCGCACACGTCAACCAGGCGGGCCGCAGACGCGGTCTCGCCCTCCGCTACGAACACACCGCCGTCGCCCGGTGGCTGAAGGGGCAGCGGCCCCGCGGCCAGGTGCCCGACCTGATCTGCGAGGTGCTCGCCGCCCGACTGCACCGGCCCGTCACCCTCGACGACATCGGCCTCGGCGTGCCCGGCGAGCCGTCCGTCCCGCACGTCGGCTCGCTGTCCGGCTTCGTGGAGCGCGCCACCGCCCTGTGGCGCTCCGACCAGCAGCGGCGCCCGCACGTCCTGGACGCGCCCGCGCTCACCGGCACGCCCGCCGTGATGCCGGTGTGGGAGTGGGAGAACCCGCCCGAGGACGTGGACGTCTCCCGCGGCGGCCGGCACCGGGTGACCCCGGCCGACCTCGACATGCTGCGCGCTGCTCGCACCCACTACGAGCAGCTGTACCGCAAGGCCGGCGGCATAGCGACCCGCGCCCGGATCGTCGGCTTCCTCAACGCCGAGGCCGCCCCCCTGCTGCGCGGCAGCTACACCGACGCCACCGGCCGCCACCTGCACCGGGCGACGGGCGGGCTGGTGGCGATCGCCGGCATCTGCGCGTACGACTCCGACGCCCACGGCCTCGCCCAGCGCTACTTCCACCAGGCCCTGCGGCTCGCCAAGGCCAGCGGGGACCGGGGCCTCGGCGCGTACGTCATCGCGCTGCTGGTCAACCAGTCGCTGTTCATGCGGGAGTTCCGCCAGGCCGTCGCCTTCGCCGAGGCCGCCCTGCGCGCCGCCGGCAAGCACATCACCCCGGCGCTCGCCTCCGACCTGTACGCGATGCAGGCCAAGGCGTACGCCCATCTCGGCGACGGCACGAGCGCCCTGTCCTGCATCCGGCGGGCCGAGCGGGCCGCCGAACGCATCCGGCGCGGACACGAACCCGACGAGACCGGCTATGTCCAGCCGGGCCTGGTCAACGTCCAGGTGGCGGAGGCGCTGCTGAGCCTCGGCGAACTCCGGGCCGCCGCCGAGCACGCCGCCGCGGCCGTCGACAACCCCGCCCACGACCGGGGCCGGGTGCACCGGCTCGCCATACTCAGCACGATCGAGCTCCGGCAGGGCAAGGCGGACAAGGCGGCGGCCACCGCGGTGCGGATGGCCGAACAGGCCCGCGGCATGGAGTCCCAGCGGCTGCGCGACCGGCTGCGCGCGGTCCGCGAGCACCTGGTGCGCAGCGGCTGCGCGGGCACGGCCGAGGCGGCCGAGCTCATCGACGGGGCGCTGCGCGTCCCGCTGTGATCCCCTGACGCCCACGTCGCCGGAGGCCGTGCCTCCCCTTGCGCCGCGAGCGGCGGCCGTGCGCCTGCTGCCAGACCGCCCCTGCTGCGATATTGCCACCTACCCGACGAAAGGTGGCATAGCCGTGCAGTGGGTGAAAAAGAACGAACAAACTGTGTACGCGAACCGCTGGTTCAGCGTGAATCTCGCGGATGTCGAACTGCCGGACGGCCGGCACCTCGACCACTTCCTGGTGCGGCTGCGGCCCGTCGCCGTGGCCACGGTGGTCAACGAGGCCAACGAGGTCCTCCTCCTGTGGCGCCACCGCTTCATCACCGACAGCTGGGGATGGGAACTCGCGGCGGGCGTCGTCGAGGACGGCGAGGGCGTCGCCGCCGCGGCGGCCAGGGAACTGGAGGAGGAGACCGGCTGGCGGCCGGGACCTCTGCGCCACCTCATGAGCGTGGAGCCGTCCAACGGTCTCACCGACGCCCGGCACCACATCTACTGGGCCGACGAGGGCGAGTACGTCGGACACCCCGTGGACGACTTCGAGTCGGACCGCCGGGAGTGGGTGCCCCTCAAGCTCGTCCCCGACCTGGTCGCCCGCGGCGAGGTCCCGGCCGCCAACATGGCGGCCGCGTTACTCCTGCTGCACCATCTCAGGCTCGGGCAGGACGTCCTGCCCTGATCCTTCGCAGGCGTTCGGCCGCTCAGCGGCCGAACGCCTGCCAGACCGCCACGACGAGGGCGCCCACGGCCGTGAGGGCCGCGATCGACGGCAGCGGCCAGCGGGCGTGTTCCAGGGTGACGAGCCGGGAGTGCAACTCGTCCAGTTCCTTGGCGGTCTCCTCGGTGCGGTGACTGAGCAGGGCCAGCCCGCCCTCGACGCGGGCGTGCGCCACGTCGAGGCGGCGCCGTAACTCTGCGAGTTCTCCATGGACGACGGGATGCTCGGGATCGGCGGTCACGTGTCCGCTCCTTTCCGTAGTCGAAGCACATCCCTTGCATGCGCATACTGAGTCAACTCGCCTGGTGGGCGCATGGGGAGCGTGTGCGCAGGGCATATGCGGGCTCGGCGCGCACACGGTGTGTGAATGGCGCGGGCCCGGCGCCCTCAGCGGTGCCGGGCCCGCGGGCCGACTGGAAATTCACCCTCCGTAACCAGCTGGGTAAGGGGAGGGAACCGTTCTGCGGCGGATGCCGCGGGGCGCCGGGGTTCCGGCGGCGGATCCGCGGGCGGGCCGCCGGCGGAGGTCCCGCTCCGGGCGGCGGCCCGGTCGTGAACGGGAGTGCCCGGCGCGGCAGTTGCCGGACGCGGTGTCATCGGTGCGGGGACTGGTATGACTTGGTGCATGCAGGAAGAAACCGCCCAGTCGGCGATCGACACGTTCGTCTCCGCGTTCAACGCGTCGGACGACAGCTATGTGACCGTTCTGCTGTCCCAGGCCCTGACCTCGGACGTCATCCTCTGGGGCCCCCTCGGGCGCAGTGAGGGCATCGAGGCGGTGGAGCGTTTCGTGCTGGACATCCGACGGCATCCGGCCGGCGCCGGCCGGATGGTGCGGACCTCGGGGGTGGACATGCCGGGGGAGTGGGCCCGGTACACCTGGGTCTTCACGACGCCGGAAGGGGGGCCGCGGCTGGCGGGGACGGACGTCGTCCACCTGCGGCGCGATCGCATCGACCAAGTGATCGTCTTCGCCGGGGACATCAAGCCACTGCCCTGACCGCCGCCCGGCCCGGAAGCGGGCCGGGCGCCCGGTTCCTGCCGGGCCGCGGGCGGGGGAGCCCGGGGAACAAGGGCACGCGTGCGGCTCGCGCCACTCGTTGCGAGTCCCCGCCCTCACATGTCGACGTTCATTCGAACACACAGCTGTCGCCAATGGTCAGGCGTCAGGCGGCACGCCCCAGGGGCCTTGGCTTGTCGCACCCTTGTCGTCTCACGGTCGCCTCGCCGCGTCCCGGCCACCCGTAGCGGGGCAGGGCCGGGAGGGCGGCCGGTTCTCCGCGGCGCGTCGACAAAGGGGTGCGGCCGCGGATACTTCACAACTCGGTGTTCAAACAAACATGAGTATGTTAGAAATGACTCATGGGTGTCGCCGATCGTCCGGACCTGACCCTGCGGTCGGCGCAGGGCTCCGGCAAGGTCTCCGCGCCGGAGCCCTCCCGGTGTGAGCCCCGGAGACGACCGTGCGCCGGGGCCTGGACGCGCCGGCGCACCGGGGCCCGGCGCGCCCGGTCCTCCCGCGCGATCACGGTCGCGGACGCCGCCGGGTCCGGCGTCCGCGCCTTCGGCCGGGTCGCCGGACCCGGCGCGGCCGATCACGTCGTCACCGGCGCCGCCGACGACCCGCGCACCCACCCCGACGGCCCGACCACCCTCAGGGCACCGCGGCAGCCGGATGTCCGGACCCCTCCGGTCCGACACCCCGTCACCCACTTCACACCGAGGAGCAGTTCCGTGCACACCACCACCCGCTCGCTGATGATCCTGGTCGCCGGACCCTACCGGTCGGGCACCGGCGACGACCCGCGCAAGCTGGAGACGAATGTCCGGGCCATGAACGAGGTCGCCCTCAAGCTCTTCCGCGCCGGTCACCTCGGTGTCACCGGTGAGGCCCTGGCCCTGCCGCTGCTGGAGACCGCCGGCAGCACCGGTCCCGGTGACGCGGCGTACGAGGAGATCTTCCACCCCGTCGCCGAGCAGCTGCTGGCCCGCTGCGACGGAGTGCTGCGGATCGGCGGCCCGTCCGAGGGCGCCGACCGGATGGTCGCCCGGGCACGCGCCCTGGGCAAGGCGGTGTACACCGGCCTCGACGACGTCCCGGCCGCGCGGTGACCGCGGGCATCGACACACCGGACCGGCGCGGCCGCACGGGCCTCGACCGGCACGGCCGCGATCTGACCGGCAACCCGCGGGTGCGGATCGTCGACGTGGAGGTCCTCTCCTGCGACTGGTACGTCCTGCGCAGGACCACCTTCGACTACCAGCACCGCGACGGCCACTGGAGCCGTGAGCAGCGCGAGACCTACGACCGCGGCGACGGCGCCACGATCCTGCTCTACGACACCGACCGGCGGACCGTGCTGCTGACCCGTCAGTTCCGCCTCCCCGCCTACGTCAACGGGCATCCCGACGGGATGCTGCTCGAGACGGCGGCGGGCCTGCTGGACGGCGACACCCCCGAGGAGGCCGTCCGCAGGGAGGCGGCCGAGGAGACGGGATGCGTCGTCGACGCGGCCGAGCACGTCTTCACCGTCTACATGAGTCCCGGCTCGGTCACCGAGCGCCTGCACTTCTTCGCCGCCCGTTACCATCCCGCCTCCGTCGCGGCGACCCACGGGGGCGTCATCGGCGAGGGGGAGGACATCGCCGTCGTGGAACTGCCCTTCCACAAGGCGCTCGACATGATTAACAGTGGCGAGATCGTCGACGCCAAGGCCATCATGCTGCTGCAGTGGGCAGCCCTCGACGGCCCGTTCACGCGCGGCCACCCGGCCGGACGCCCCTTAGGAACCGTCACCCGCTGACGATCCCGAAGGAGCCGGACGCGGCGCGGACGTCCCTCGCCGGCCATCCCGCCGTCCACCACCGCCGGCCGGGCCCGCGCCCGGCCGGCGGGGAAGCGCGCACCTGACACGACCCGACATCCCAGGGGGGAACCATGACCTGCCGCACCCGGACGACCGTGGGCGGTGCACTGGCCGCGATGCTGCTGTCGGCGCTGCCGACGGCGGCAGCCGCGTCCGCACCCGACTCCCACGGACCCTTCACCCTCACCGAGGAGAAGGGACACGTGCTCGACTGCGCGGGGGAGCGGAACGGGGTGAGCGCGGCCGTACAGCTCTACGAGAACTCCGCGTTCGGCACCTACGCGTACGTGAGCGTGCGGACGGCGGACACCGAGTACCTGCGGGACGGGGAGACGGACGCCGGTCTGTTCGACCACGGCACGATCTCCCGCGAGGTGACCGTCCACGAGGGAGGGGAGACGACCGGCCCCGCACGGACGGTCGTCGTCGACGGCTCCTACACGCCCGCCGGACCGCGGCAACGCGTCCACGAGGTGCACGACGAACCGTGGGGCCAGGTGGTGGTGAAGGGCTGGAAGACACCGCTGTCGGCTGCCGTCACCGTGCGGGTGTCGGGACAACGGATCGACCTGGCCTGCGGCGACGCCTTCGCCTTCGACCACAGGGTCCGGCGGCCCGTGACCAGCGGGAACTGAGCCCGGACAGGGACCCCCGCGGAGCGGCGCCCCGTGGGACGGTGCGCGGACCGGCCTGCCGCCCCGCCCGCCGTCCGCGTCCCTGTCACCGCTTCGTCACGACCGGGCGGCGGAGCACAACTCCCGCACGGCACCGCGCGTCCAACCCACGGCCGGACCGGCCACCACCACATCCGACGGGGGAACACACCATGACCCACGGGGACTTCGCGGCTGCCGCCGCGTCCTTACCGCCACCGGCCGGCGCCGGCGTCGCCGCCGGTCCACCCTGCAGCGGGAGCCGGGCGGTGCGGCGCCGCGGCGGCCGCCCGTACGACGAGAACCCGACGACCCGGGCCGCCGAACGGCCCCGGTCCGCCGCACCGGCCGGCACGGCGGCGTCCGCCGGCCGGACAACCGTCCCTACCCGTGAGGTGGTAGCCCCATGAGCATCGTCGACCTCGCCGCGCTCGGTGAGTCCTTCACCCGCGACCCCTACCCCGTGTACGCCCGGCTGCGGGCACAGGGACCGGTGCACCGCATCCGGATGCCGGAAGGGGGCGCGGAGGCGTGGCTGGTCCTCGGGTACGAAGCCGGGCGCGCCGCACTCGCGGACCCCCGGCTCTCCAAGGACTGGAGCAAGGCCTCCCCCTCCTTGCCGCTGGGCGCCATCTCCTCCGGCCCGCACATGCTCAGGGCCGACCCGCCGGACCACACCCGGCTGCGCAAACTGGTCGCCCGCGAGTTCACCACCCGCCGGGTGCAGGAACTCGCCCCGCGCATCCAGCGGACCACCGACGCGCTGCTGGACCGGATGCTCGCCGACCCCGAGGGACGCGCCGACCTGGTCGAGGCGCTGTCCTTCCCGCTGCCGATCTCCGTCATCTGCGAACTCCTCGGCGTCCCCGACCTGGACCGCGAGTCCTTCAGGACGTGGTCGAACGACGCGCTGGGCGCCGCCGATCCCGAAGTCCGCAAGGCCGCCGCGGCCGCGATGGCGCAGTACATGGTGGAACTGGTGGACCGCAAGCGGCAGCAGCCCGGTGACGACCTCATGAGCGCGCTGATCCACGGCTCGGACGAGGACGGCGACCAGCTGTCCCACGAGGAACTCCTCGGCATGGCCTGGCTGCTGCTCGTGGCCGGCCACGAGACCACCGTGAACCTCATCTCCAACGGCGTGCTCGCCCTGCTCACCCATCCGGACCAGCTGGCCGCCCTGCGCGCGGACCTCTCCCTGATCGACGACGCGGTGGAGGAGATGCTGCGCTACGAGGGCCCGTTGGAGACCCCCACGTTCCGCTTCACCACCGAGCCGGTGACGATCGGCGACACCACCGTCCCCGGTGGCGGCGAACTCGTCATCGTCGCCATGGCCGACGCCAACCGCGACCCGGAGCGCTTCCCCGCGCCCGACCGGTTCGACATCTCCCGTGACGCCCGCGGCCACGTGGCGTTCGGCCACGGCATCCACCACTGCCTGGGGGCGCCCCTGGCCCGTCTGGAGGCGCGCATCGCCATCAGGACGCTGCTGGAACGCTGCCCCGACCTCGCCCTGGACATCCACCCGGCGGCCCTCGCCTGGCGCCCGGGAATGATGATCCGCGGCCCGCTCAGCCTGCCCGTGCGGTTCACCGCGTAGGCCGGCGGCAGACCCGGACCGGCCCGGCGGCCGGCCGGCCGGACACCGCTCCACGGCAGCGGACCGGCCCCGCGGCCGGGCACCCGCGCTGCCCGGCCGGCCGGGGCGCGCCACCGGTACCGACCCGGTACCGGTGGCGCGCCGCGACGGCCCGGACACGGCCCGGTCCCGTCACCCGGCGCCCTCCCCCGCCCGCAGACCCGCCCCGACCCGGATGCGAACGACTGTCACCATGACGAACCCCCTCACCGCCGACGACGGCACCCTCCTGGCCAGAATGGAAGCCAACCTCGCGGAGCACGCGAGCCACCTGCACCGGCACATGGACGGCGCGACGGTCACGGAGACGGACGATCTGCTGATCGCCGACAGCGGCCTCGACGACGACACCTTCAACATCGTCGCCGCCGCCCGCTTCGCACCGCACCACGCCGATGCCCGCATCGGCCGGACCCTCCGGGACCTCACCGCCACGGGCCGGCGCTTCTCCTGGTGGGTGGGCCCCGCCTCGGAGCCCTCGGACCTCTCCGCCCGGCTGCGGTCCGCCGGCCTGGCACCCCACGAGAACGAGACGGCCATGTGGGCCGCGCTCGACACCCTGCCGCCCCGGCCGCACCTGCCCGAACTGGACATCCGGCAGGTCGTCGCCCCGGAACAGCTCGCCGACTACTCCGCCGTCCTCGCGGCGAACTGGGACCCGCCGGCCGCCACCGTCCGCCGCTTCTTCCGGCTGGCCGCCCCCCGGGCGCTCGCCGCCGACTGCCCGGCCCAGTACCTGATCGGCTACCACCGCGGCCACCCGGTCTGCTCGGCCGAGGTCTTCCACCACGCGGGAGTCGCCGGGATCTACAACATCAGCACCCTGGTCACCCACCGCAGGCGCGGCTACGGGGGCGCCGTCACCCTCGCCGCACTGCACGCGGCGCGCGACCGGGGACAGCGGATCGCGGTCCTGCAGGCGTCGCCGGAGGGCGAACCGGTCTACCGGCGCCTGGGCTTCGTGCCCTGCGGGCACTTCACCGAGCACGCCGTCGGCTGAGCGGCCGCCGCCCAGGGGCCGGGCGGCGGCCCCTGGGCGGCCGGCGGCCGGCCGCCCGCACGGTCAGCCGTAGGTGTAGAACCCCGACCCCGTCTTGCGGCCCAGCCGGCCCGCGTCGACCATGCGCTGCAGCAGCGGGGGAGCGGCGTACAGGGGCTCCTTGTACTCCTCGTACATCGACCGGGCCACCGAGGCGACCGTGTCCAGGCCGATCAGGTCGGACAGCTTCAGCGGGCCCATCGGGTGGGCGCAGCCGAGCTCCATGCCGTTGTCGATGTCCTCGCGGCTGGCGATGCCCGTCTCGAACATCCGGATCGCGGAGAGCAGGTACGGGATCAGCAGCGCGTTGACCACGAAGCCGGAGCGGTCCTGGGCGCGGATGGCGTGCTTGCCGAGCACCTTCTCGGCGAACAGCTGGGCCCGGCCCAGGGTGCCCTCGGAGGTGGTGAGCGCCGGGATCAGCTCGACGAGCTTCTGCACCGGGGCCGGGTTGAAGAAGTGGATGCCGACGACCTGGTCGGGCCGCGAGGTGGCGACCGCCAGCTTCACCAGCGGGATCGAGGAGGTGTTGGAGGCCAGGATCGCGTCGGGCCGGGTCACGACCTGGTCGAGCACCTGGAAGATCTCGGTCTTGACCTGCTCGTTCTCCACGACGGCCTCGATCACCAGATCGCGGTCGGCGAACTCGCCGAGGTCGGTGGTGAAGCTCAGCCGCGCCTGGGTCGCCGCCCGCTCCTCCTCGGTGATCTTGCCGCGTTCGGCCGCCTTGGCCAGGGAGTTGAACAGCCGGGTCCGGCCGATCTCCAGGGCCTCGCCGGTGGTCTCGGCGACCCTGACGTCCAGACCGGCCCGGGCGCACACCTCGGCGATGCCCGCGCCCATCTGGCCGCAGCCCACCACTCCGACGCGCTCGACATCTGCCGATGGGATGGCTGTCACATCGTCCCCTTCGCTGATCCGCTGGTGTACGGCCGGCGGCGGGCCCGCCGGTCCGGCGCCTGCTCCGTTCGTGCACGTTACTCCCAAGTATCGATGATCGATCGCGGGGGGCGGGCATCCGCCGGGGCATGCTGGGCGCGCCACAGGATCCGCGACGGCGCGGATCCGCGTCTTCGCCAGGGGAGCGCACCCATGGGACGAGTGTCACGCCGGGCGTTCGCCGCCGCCACGTTCGCGGCGCTCACCCCGACGCCCCGGGCGTCCGCGGCGCCGCGCCGCCGTGCCGCGCCCGCCGAGATGCGGGGGGTGTGGGTGGCGACCGTGGCCAACCGCGACTGGCCGTCCCGGCCGGGGCTGACCGCCGCCGCGCAGCGCGCCGAGCTGACCGCCCACCTGGACCGGGCGGTGCGATGCCGGCTGAACACGGTGATCCTCCAGGTGCGGCCCACCGCCGACGCGCTGTGGCCCTCGCCGTACGAGCCGTGGGCGCACTGCCTCACCGGCACCCAGGGCAGGTCCCCCGGCTGGGACCCGCTCGGCACGGCCGTCCGGGAGGCGCACGCCCGCGGCCTGGAGCTGCACGCCTGGTTCAACCCGTACCGGATCGCGGGCCACGCGGACCCGGCCAGGCTGGTCGCCTCCCACCCGGCCCGGCGGCACCCGGACTGGGTGGTGGCGTACGGCGGGAAGCTGTACTACAACCCGGGGCTGCCCGAGGTCCGGGCCTTCGTGCGGGACGCGATGCTGGACGCGGTGGAGCGCTACCCCGTGGACGCCGTCCACTTCGACGACTACTTCTACCCGTACCCGGTGGCCGGCCGGACCTTCGACGACGACGCGGCGTACGCCCGCTACGGCGGCGGCTTCGCGAGCCGGGCCGACTGGCGGCGGGACAACATCGACCGGCTGGTGCGCGAGACGGCGGCCCGCGTCAGGGAGATCCGGCCCGGCACCCGGTTCGGGATCAGCCCCTTCGGGGTGTGGCGCAACGCCGCCACCGACCCGCGCGGCTCCGCCACCCGGGCGGGCGTGCAGACCTACGACGACCTGTACGCGGACACCCGCGCATGGGTCCGCGAGGGCCTGCTCGACTACATCGTGCCGCAGCTGTACTGGCACATCGGCCTGCCCGCCGCCGACTACGCCGAACTGCTGCGCTGGTGGGCAAAGGTCGCCCGGGGCAGCCGGACGAAGCTGTACGCGGGCGAGGCGCTGTACAAGGCGGGCGACCCGGCCCAGCCCGCCGCCTGGCAGGACCCCGCCGAACTGTCCCGGCACCTGGCCCTGGCCAAGGACCACGCGCAGGTGCGCGGGCACGTGTTCTTCGCCGCGAAGGACCTGGCGGCGGACCGGATCGGGGCGATGGCGCGGGTGGTCGCCGACCACTACCGGCAGCCGGCGAGGCCCCCGCGCTGATCTACTGCTGTGTCTCCCTGTGCCGGATCTCGGTGTCGGGGCCGGGGGAGCACACGCCCTCGTGCCCGTCCTCGAAGCGGACGCGGTACGGGGGGTTGCCCTTCGGGCCCAGTACCTCGACGATCTCGCCGACCTTGTCGTGTTGACCGACCACCCTGCCGTGCTGGACAAGCTGGTCGCCCACGGTTGCACGCATCTGAGGGGCCTCCTCCACCATCTGCGAAGAGCAGCGGTCCTGGCCTTGAGTCTACGGCGCGGGCACCGGCTCGGAACCGGCGCGGACGCGCCGCTCAGCCGCGCGCCCGCTGCGTGACGGCGATGCACACGAGCACCGCCGCGGCCGTCAGCGGGGCGGCCGGCGTCAGGTGCTCGCCCAGCAGCAGCACCGACCACACCAGTGTGAGCAGGGGCTGGGCCAGCTGCAACTGACTGGCCTTGGGGATCCCGATGGCCGCCATGCCCCGGTACCAGACGACCAGGCCGAGGAACTGCGAGCCCGCCGCCACCCACAGCAGCCCGGTCACGGCGTGCGCGGTCAGCCGTACGGGCTCGTGCGCCAGCGCGAGCGCGGCGGCGGGCGCGGTGAGCGGCAGGCACAGCACCAGCGCCCAGCCGATCACCTGCCAGCCCGGCATCACCCGGGCCAGCCGCCCGCCCTCGGTGTAGCCGGCCGCGCACACCAGCAGCGCCCCGAACAGGTACAGGTCGGCGGAGGTCAGCGCGCCGCCGCTCTGCTGCACGGTGAAGAAGCCCACCGCCGCGGCGCCCGCCAGCGCCGCCGCCCAGAAGGTGCGCGAGGGGCGGACGCCGACCCGCAGGGCGGAGCACAGGGCCGTCGTCAGCGGGAGCAGGCCGACCACGACGGCGGC
This sequence comes from Streptomyces glaucus, assembly GCF_039533365.1. Taxonomy (NCBI): domain Bacteria; kingdom Bacillati; phylum Actinomycetota; class Actinomycetes; order Kitasatosporales; family Streptomycetaceae; genus Streptomyces; species Streptomyces glaucus. Next base: position 38,252 of record NZ_BAAATK010000039.1, on the reverse strand, counting down.
GTGCGCGGTGGTCGAGGTCCGCAGCGCCAGCGTGGTCAGCAGGGGAAAGCCGAGGACCACGCCGCCGGCGACCACCGCGAGGCCCGGCCAGTGGCGGCGGGCGGGCAGCGGTACGCGCAGGGCCAGCAGGCAGCCGCCCGCGATCAGGGCGGCGAGCACGCTGCGCACGGCGACCAGCGACCAGGGCCCGAAGCCCTCCAGGCCCCAGGCGGTGGCGGGGAAGGTGAGGGAGAAGGCGGCGACGCCGAGGGCGGCCTGCCCGGTGCCGAGGGCGACGCGCTTCCGGTCGGCGGTGACCGCTATCGGGACGGTGGCAGTAGCGCTACTCTGTGCTCTCATGCATGAGCGTAGCAGTGTGGCCGAACTGGCAGAACGACTGCGGCGCGAGCTGGACCGCTACCCGCAGGGTGGAAAGCTCCCGTCGAGCCGGGTCCTGGTCGAACGGTTCCGGGTGAGCCCCGTCACCGTGTCGCGGGCCCTGGCGCAGCTGGCCGCCGAGGGACTGGTGGTCACCCGGCCCGGCGCCGGCGCGTTCCGGGCCCGGCCCCGGGCCGCGGCCCCCGCCGCCGGGGACACCTCCTGGCAGGAGGTCGCCCTCAGCGCCGACGGCGCCGCCGACCTCGTGCCGCGCTCGGTGGACGCCTCGGGCGTGCTGGTCTCGCTCGCCGCCCCGCCGCCCGGGGTGATCGAGTTCAACGGCGGCTACCTGCACCCGCCGCTGCAGCCGGAGCGGGCGCTGGCCGCCGCCCTGTCCCGCGCGGGCCGCCGCCCCGGCGCCTGGGGCCGCCCGCCCGTGGAGGGGCTGGCGGAGCTGCGGGAGTGGTTCGCGCGCAGCATCGGCGGTGCCGTCACGGCCGCCGAGGTGCTGATCACCGCGGGCGGCCAGGCCGGGCTGACCACCGCGCTGCGCGCCCTCGCCCCGCCCGGCGCGCCCGTCCTCGTCGAGTCGCCGACCTACCCCGGCATGCTGGCCATCGCCCGCGCCGCCGGACTGCGCCCGGTACCCGTCCCCGTGGACGCGGACGGGGTGCGGCCCGCCCTGCTCGCCGACGCGTTCCGGGCCACCGGCGCCCGCGTCCTGGTCTGCCAGCCCCTGTTCCAGAACCCGACCGGCGCCGTCCTGGCCGCCGGACGCCGGGGCGAGGTGCTGCGCCTCGCGCGGGAGGCCGGCGCGTTCGTCGTCGAGGACGACTTCGTGCGACGGCTGGTGCACGAGGACGCGGGGCCGCTGCCGCGCCCGCTCGCCGCCGACGACCCCGACGGCGTCGTCGTCCACGTCTGCTCCCTGACCAAGGCGACCTCGCCCAGCTTCCGGGTGAGCGCGCTGGCCGCCCGCGGGCCGGTGCTGGAGCGGCTGCGGGCGATCCAGGTCGTCGACACCTTCTTCGTGCCCCGGCCGCTGCAGGAGGCCGCGCTCGAACTGGTCGGCTCGCCCGCCTGGCCGCGGCACCTGCGGGCGATCGCGGCGGAGCTGAGGACGCGCCGCGACACCATGACGGCCGCGCTCCGCCGCGAGCTGCCGGACCTCGCCCTGCCGCACGTCCCGGCGGGCGGCTACCACCTGTGGCTGCGGCTGCCCGACGGCTGCGACGAGGCCGCGCTGACGGCGGCCGCCCTGCGCGCGGGCGTCGCGGTCACCCCGGGCCGCCCGTACTTCAGCGCCGAGCCGCCGGCCGCGCACCTGCGGCTCAGCTTCGCGGCGGTCGCGGGCGGCGGGGAGATCACCGAGGGGGTGCGGCGGCTGCGCGCGGCCTGCGAGGAGGTGCTGGGATAAGCGGCCTGCGAGGAGGTGCTGGGATAACCGGTCGACGCGGTCCGGCCGGGCCTGCGAGCATCCCGCCATGACGGACACGCCGAGCCTGCCCGAGGGCTACGAGATCTCCACCGACCCCGGCCGCCTCGATGCCGGGCGCCTGCACCACTGGCTGTCCACCGACGCGTACTGGGCGATCGGCCGCCCCCGCGACAAGCAGGACCGGGCGATCGAGGGATCGCTCAACTTCGGGGTGTACGCGGCGGTGTCGGGGGAGCAGGTGGCCTACGCCCGGGTCGTCACCGACCGGGCCACCTTCGCGTGGCTGTGCGACGTGTACGTCGTCCCCGCGGCGCGCGGCAAGGGCATCGGCACGGCCCTGGTCGGCGCGGTGTGCGCGCATCTGCGGCCGTACGGGCTGCGGCGCGTCCTGCTCGCCACGCACGACGCGCACGGGGTGTACGAGAGGCTCGGCTTCCGGGCGCTGGACCGGCCCGGGCAGTGGATGGCGCTGTCCCTGACCCCGTGAGGCGCGGAGGTCCTCGTCCCCCGGGCCGCCTCCTCGGCCCGTGTGTTCCGGCGGGGCGTCCGTTCAGTCCCCGCGGGTGTAGTCGGTGGTGAGCACCAGGTCCTTGGCCGGGCCGCGCACCCGCCACACGGTCCGCCAGCGGTCCGCGTCCCGGACGGTGAACTCGCCCCGGTAGAGGTCGGCGGCGCACGGGTGGTCGGCGACGTACCGCCCGGACGTCAGGTCCAGGCCGTGGAACGGCCGCCCGTCCGCGAACCGCACGTCCGCCGTGCCCGGCGCCGCCCCCGGCAGGAAGCGGAGCGTCCGCTCGGCGGGGCGGGCGACGCCCCGCCAGACGAAGGTGCCGGACTCCCGGTGCAGCAGACCGCCCCGCTCCAGCGGGTCGAACACGGTGGTGCCGGAGAACTCGCCGGTCTCGCCGCTCGCGAGGTCGCGCACCGACCGCGCCACCCGCCAGCTCCCCTCCAGATACGTCAGCACCTCTGGTACTGGCCAGAACTCGCCCATCGCGTACCGCTCTTCCCGCTCGGCCGTTGCTGCGCGACCCATTGACGCGCACCTGCCCCCTCCCTATCTTGCCGTTCGAAGTGCTGACCATTGGTCGATATATCGAACAACTCCGGCAAGGACGTACACGCAGACGCACCAGCGCACCGCTCCACCCCCTCCCAGAGAGCCGCGGAGTATCCATGTCACGCACCACCCGCACGCGCCTCGGACTCGGTGTCACCGCCACCGCGCTCCTGACGGCCACCGCCCTCGTCCCGGCCCCCGCGCACGCCGAGGCGGTCACCGACTACACGATCACCCTGGACCCGTCCGCCCGGGGCGCGGCCGTCGACGACACGATGTACGGCGTGTTCTTCGAGGACATCAACCGGGCCGCCGACGGCGGCCTGTACGCCGAACTCGTGCAGAACCGGTCCTTCGAGTACTCCACCGCCGACAACGGCTCCTACACCCCGCTGACCTCCTGGACGGCCGAGGGCGCGGCCGAGGTCGTGAACGACGCCGGGCGGCTGAACGAGCGCAACCGCCACTACCTGTCCCTGGGCGCCGGCGCGTCCGTGACGAACGCCGGCTACAACACCGGCATCCGCGTCGAACAGGGCAAGAGGTACGACTTCTCGGTGTGGGCCCGCGCCGAGGCCGGCACCACCCTCACCGTCACGCTGAAGGACGCCGCGGGCCCCCTGGCGACCGCCCGCCAGGTCGCCGCGAAGGGCGGCTGGCGCAAGTACACCGCCGCCTTCACCGCGACCCGCACCAGCAGCCGCGGCCGCCTCGCCGTCGCCTCGACGGACGCGGCGGCCCTCGACATGGTGTCGCTGTTCCCGCGCGACACGTACAGGAACCAGCCCAACGGCCTGCGCAAGGACCTCGCCGAGAAGATCGCCGCCCTGCGCCCGGGCTTCGTGCGCTTCCCCGGCGGCTGCCTGGTCAACACCGGCTCCATGGAGGACTACAGCGAGGCCTCCGGCTGGCAGCGCCAACGCGCCTACCAGTGGAAGGACACCGTCGGCCCGGTCGAGGAGCGCGCCACCAACGCCAACTTCTGGGGCTACAACCAGAGTTACGGACTCGGCTACTACGAGTACTTCCGCTTCGCCGAGGACATCGGCGCCATGCCGCTGCCCGTCGTCCCGGCCCTGGTGACCGGCTGCGGCCAGAACAGGGCCACCGACGACGAGGCGCTGCTGGAGCGGCACGTCCAGGACACCCTGGACCTCATCGAGTTCGCCAACGGCCCGGCGACCTCCACCTGGGGCAAGGTGCGCGCCCGGATGGGCCACCCCAGGCCCTTCGGGCTCACCCACATCGCGGTCGGCAACGAGGAGAACCTCCCGGAGGAGTTCTTCGCCCGCTTCCAGCGGTTCCGGGCGGCGATCGAGGCGAAGCACCCGCAGATCACCGTCGTCTCCAACTCCGGCCCGGACGACTCGGGCACGACCTTCGACACGGCCTGGCGGCTCAACCGCGAGGGCGGGGTCGACATGGTCGACGAGCACTACTACAACAGCCCCCAGTGGTTCCTGCAGAACAACGACCGCTACGACTCCTACGACCGGCAGGGTCCCAAGGTCTTCCTCGGCGAGTACGCCTCCCAGGGCAACGCCTGGAAGAACGCCCTCGCCGAGGCCGCGTACATGACCGGCCTGGAGCGCAACGCGGACGTCGTCAAGCTCGCCTCCTACGCGCCGCTGCTCGCCAACGAGGACTACGTGCAGTGGAGCCCGGACATGATCTGGTTCAACAACCACGCCTCCTGGGGCTCGGCCAACTACGAGGTCCAGAAGCTGTTCATGAACAACACCGGCGACCGCGTGATCCCCTCCACCGCGACCGGCACCCCGGGCGTCAGCGGCCCGATCACCGGCGCCGTCGGCCTGTCGACCTGGGCGACCAGCGCGGCCTACGACGACGTGCGGGTCACCGCGGCGGACGGTTCGACGCTGCTGGGCGACGACTTCTCCGGGGACGCCTCGCAGTGGACCCACCGGGGCGCCGGCACCTGGAGCGTCCAGGACGGCGCCTACGTCCAGAGCGACGCCGCCGCCGAGAACACCCTGGTCACGGCCGGCGACCCGGCCTGGCACGACTACGACCTGCGGGTGAGGGCCACCAAGCGGTCCGGCAAGGAGGGCTTCCTCGTCGCCTTCGGCGTCAAGGACACCGGCAACTACTACTGGTGGAACCTGGGCGGCTGGAACAACACCCGGTCCGCCGTCGAGCAGGCCGTGGACGGCGGCAAGTCGACGCTGGTCTCCAGGGCCGGGTCGATCGAGACGGGCCGCGCCTACGACATCCACGTCAAGGTGCGGGGCCGCCAGGTCACCCTCTACCTCGACGGCCAGGAGTGGGGCGGCTTCACCGACGACAAGCCGGCCGAGCCCTTCCGCCAGGTCGTCACCGAGGACGCGCGGACCGGTGAGCTGATCGTCAAGGTGGTCAACGCCCAGGACGCGGCGGCCCGCACGGCGATCGACCTCGGCGGCGCGAAGGTCGCGTCCAGGGCCCGCGTGACCACGCTGGCCGCCGACGCGGACGCGGTGAACACCGAGACCGACGCCCCGGTCACGCCGGTGACGTCGGCCTTCTCCGGGGTCGCCGAGAGGTTCACGTACACCTTCCCGGCGAACTCCGTCACCTTCCTGCGGATCAGGCAGAGGTAACCGCCGGATCCGCCGGGCGGGGACGGCCCGCGCCTCCGTGCCGGCGCCGGGCCTCTCCCGCACGGCGTTGCATAAACGTGCAATCGAACGTATAGTCATGCCGTCTAGGAGGAGGTTCCATGGCGGTACGTGCGGCAGTGGCCGGAGCGAGCGGATACGCGGGCGGGGAACTGCTGCGTCTGCTCCTGGCCCATCCCGAGGTCGAGATCGGCGCCCTGACCGGCAACTCCAACGCCGGCCAGCGGCTCGGCGCGCTGCAGCCGCACCTGCTGCCGCTGGCCGACCGCGTGCTCGGCCCGACCACCCCCGAGGCCCTCGCCGGGCACGACGTCGTCTTCCTGGCGCTGCCGCACGGCCGGTCCGCCGCCGTCGCCGAGCAGCTCGGCCCGGACGTGCTCGTGATCGACATGGGCGCCGACTTCCGGCTGCGGGACGCCGCCGACTGGGAGCGGTTCTACGGCTCCCCGCACGCCGGCACCTGGCCCTACGGCCTCCCCGAACTGCCGGGCGGCCGCGCCGCGCTGGAGGGGTCCAAGCGCGTCGCGGTGCCCGGTTGCTACCCGACCGCCGTCTCGCTGGCGCTCTTCCCGGCGTACGCGGCGGGGCTCGCCGAGCCCGAGGCCGTGATCGTCGCCGCCTCCGGCACGTCCGGCGCGGGCAGGACGCCCAAGCCGCACCTGCTGGGCAGCGAGGTCATGGGCTCCATGTCGCCGTACGGCGTCGGCGGCGTCCACCGGCACACGCCCGAGATGATCCAGAACCTCAGCGCGGCGGCGGGGGAGCGCGTCTCGGTCTCCTTCACCCCCACCCTCGCGCCCATGTCCCGGGGGATCCTCGCCACGTGCAGCGCGAAGGCGCGCGGCGGGGTCACCGCGGCCTCGCTCCGCGAGACGTACGAGAAGGCGTTCGCCGACGAGCCGTTCGTCCACCTCCTGCCCGAGGGGCAGTGGCCCGCCACCGCCTCCGTCCACGGTTCCAACGCCGTTCAGGTGCAGGTCGCCCACGACGAGGCGGCGGGCCGCATCATCGCGATCAGCGCCATCGACAACCTGGCCAAGGGCACCGCGGGCGGTGCCGTCCAGAGCATGAACATCGCCCTCGGACTTCCCGAGGAGCTCGGTCTTCCCACGATCGGAGTCGCACCGTGAGCGTCACGGCAGCAAAGGGGTTCACGGCGGCGGGCATCGCCGCCGGAATCAAGGAGAACGGCAGCCCGGACCTGGCCCTGGTGGTCAACAACGGGCCCCGCCGCGCCGCCGCCGGCGTCTTCACCGCCAACCGCGTCAAGGCCGCGCCGGTGCTCTGGTCCGAGCAGGTGATCAAGAGCGGGCAGGTCTCCGCCGTGGTCCTCAACTCCGGCGGCGCCAACGCCTGCACCGGACCCAAGGGCTTCCAGGACGCCCACGCCACCGCCGAGAAGGCCGCCGAGGTCCTCGGGCGGGGCGCCATCGAGGTCGCCGTCTGCTCCACCGGCCTCATCGGCGTCCCGCTGCCGATGGACAAGCTGCTGCCCGGCGTCGAGACGGCCGCCGCCCAGCTGTCCGAGCACGGCGGCGAGAAGGCCGCCATCGCCATCAAGACCACCGACACCGTGCACAAGACGTCCGTCGTGACACGGGACGGCTGGACGGTGGGCGGCATGGCCAAGGGCGCGGGCATGCTCGCCCCCGGCCTCGCCACCATGCTGGTCGTCCTCACCACCGACGCCGACCTCGACGGCGCGACCCTCGACCGGGCCCTGCGCGCCGCCACCCGGGTCACCTTCGACCGCATCGACTCCGACGGCTGCATGTCCACCAACGACACCGTCCTGCTGCTCGCCTCCGGGGCGTCCGGGACCACGCCCGGCTACGAGGAGTTCGCCGAGGCCGTCCGGGCCGTCTGCGACGACCTGGGCCGGCAGCTCGTCCGGGACGCCGAGGGCGCCAGCAAGGACATCAAGGTCGAGGTGGTGGGCGCCGCGACCGAGGACGACGCCGTCGAGGTGGGCCGCTCCATCGCCCGCAACAACCTCCTCAAGTGCGCCATCCACGGCGAGGACCCCAACTGGGGCCGGGTGCTCTCCGCGATCGGCACCACGTCCGCCGCCTTCGAGCCCGACCGGCTGAACGTCGCCATCAACGGCGTCTGGGTGTGCAAGAACGGCTCCGTCGGCGAGGACCGCGAGAAGGTCGACATGCGCTACCGCGAGGTGCACATCGTCGCCGACCTCGCCGCCGGTTCCGAGACCGCCACCATCTGGACCAACGACCTCACCGCCGACTACGTCCACGAGAACAGCGCCTACAGCTCATGAGCACGACGAGGAAGCACACCGCGCTCCCCAAGGCCCAGATCCTCATCGAGGCGCTGCCCTGGCTGACCCGCCACCACGGCAGGACCGTCGTCATCAAGTTCGGCGGCAACGCCATGGTGGACGAGGAGCTGAAGGCCGCCTTCGCCCAGGACGTCGTCTTCCTGCGGCACGCCGGCCTCAGGCCCGTCGTCGTGCACGGCGGCGGCCCGCAGATCAGCGCCGCCCTCGACCGGCACGGCATCGTCAGCGAGTTCAGGGCCGGCCTGCGCGTCACCACCGAGGACGCCATGGACGTCGTACGGATGGTGCTGGCCGGGCAGGTGCAGCGGGAGCTGGTCGGGCTGCTCAACCAGCACGGCCCGCTCGCCGTCGGCCTCACCGGCGAGGACGCGCACACCATCACCGCCACCAGGCACCGGCCCGAGATCGACGGCGAACTCGTCGACATCGGGCGGGTGGGCGAGATCACCGAGATCGACACGGGCGCCATCGAGGCCCTGCTCGCCGACGGCCGGATCCCGGTCGTCTCGTCGATCGCCCGTTCCCAGGACGACGGACATGTCTACAACGTCAATGCTGATACGGCGGCTGCGGCACTCGCTGCGGCACTGGGCGCCGAAACCCTCATGGTCCTCACGGACGTCGAGGGACTCTACGAGGACTGGCCCCACTCCGACGAGGTGATCAGCCGCCTCACCGCATCCCAGCTGGAGAAACTGCTGCCGGAGCTGTCCTCGGGCATGGTGCCCAAGATGGAGGGCTGCCTGCACGCCGTGCGCAACGGCGTGCGCACCGCGCGCGTCATCGACGGCCGGGTCCAGCACTCGATCCTGCTGGAGATCTTCACCGACGAGGGCATCGGCACGATGGTCGTGCCGGACGAACAGGGGGAGCCGTGAGCAACGCCGCCAGCGACACCGTCGCCGACGCCACCGGCAACGAGGAACTGACCGCCCGGTGGCAGGGCGCACTCATGAACAACTACGGCACCCCGCGGCTGCCCCTGGTCCGCGGTGAGGGCGCCCGGCTCTGGGACGCCGACGGCAGGGAGTACCTGGACCTCGTCGGCGGCATCGCGGTCAACGCCCTCGGCCACGCCCACCCGGCGGTCGTGGCCGCCGTGAGCGAGCAGATCGCCTCCCTCGGCCACGTCTCCAACCTGTTCGTCGCCGAGCCGCCCGTCGCGCTCGCCGAGCGGCTGCTGCAGCTCTTCGGGCGGGACGGCAGGGTCTACTTCTGCAACTCCGGCGCCGAGGCGAACGAGGGCGCGTTCAAGATCGGCCGGCTGACCGGGCGGACGCACATGGTCGCCACCGAGGGCGGCTTCCACGGCCGCACCATGGGCGCCCTGGCGCTGACCGGGCAGCCCGGCAAGCGGGAGCCCTTCCTGCCGCTGCCCGGCGACGTCACGCACGTGCCGTACGGGGACGCGCAGGCGCTGGCCGCCGCGGTCACCGAGGAGACGGCCCTGGTCGTCATCGAGCCGATCCAGGGCGAGAACGGCGTCGTGATGCCCCCGGCCGGTTATCTGAAGGCGGCCCGCGCGATCACCGCCGCGACCGGGGCGCTGCTGGTCCTCGACGAGGTGCAGACCGGGATCGGCCGCACCGGGCACTGGTTCGCGTACCAGGCCCACGAGGGCGTCCTGCCGGACGTCGTCACCCTCGCCAAGGGGCTCGGCGGCGGGCTCCCGCTGGGCGCGACGGTGGCGTTCGGACGGGCGGCCGACCTGTTCCGGCCGGGCCAGCACGGCACCACCTTCGGCGGCAACCCCGTCGCCTGCGCCGCCGGACTCGCCGTCCTCGACACCGTCGCGAGCGAGGGGCTGCTGGACAACGTCAAGCGGCAGGGCGAGAAGCTGCGCGGGGGGATCGAGTCCCTGGGCCACGGACTGGTCGACCACGTCCGGGGCGCGGGCCTGCTGCTGGGTATCGTGCTCACCGAGCCGCTCGCGCCCGAGGTGCAGCAGGCGGCCCAGGACGCCGGCTTCCTCGTGAACGCGCCCGCCCCCGACGTCGTACGGCTGATGCCGCCGCTGATCCTCGGCGACGACGCGGTGGACGCCTTCCTCGGGGCCCTGCCCGGCATCCTTGACAAGGCCATCGAGGCCGACGGGGACGGACGATCCGGAGAATGAGACGACGATGAGCCAGGCGCAGGACCAGGAACAGCCCGCCGGGCCTGCCGTGCCGCAGACCCGCACCGCACGCCACCGCCGGATCGTGGACATCCTCAACCGGCAGCCGGTGCGCTCGCAGAGCCAGCTGGCGAAGCTGCTCGCCGACGACGGGCTGAGCGTCACGCAGGCGACGCTCTCCCGGGACCTGGACGAGCTGAACGCGGTGAAGATCCGCAACACCGACGGCGACCTGATCTACGCGGTGCCGAGCGAGGGGGGCTTCCGCACCCCCCGCGCGCCGCTGGGGGAGTCGGCGAAGGAGGAGCGGATGCGGCGGCTGTCGCAGGAGCTGCTGATCTCGGCGGAGGCCTCCGCCAACCTGGTCGTGCTGCGGACGCCGCCCGGGGCCGCGCAGTTCCTCGCCTCGGCCATCGACCAGGCGGAGCTGCACGACATCCTGGGGACCATCGCCGGTGACGACACGCTGCTGCTGATCAGCCGGAACCCCGACGGCGGGCAGGCGCTCGCCGATCACCTGCTGCGGCTGGCGCAGAACGGGCACTGAGGCGCGCCGGACGCCGGGCCGCCACGGGCACCCGGCAGGGCCGCTCGTCCCGGCCGGACGGCCGGGCCCCGCGTGCCGGAGCGGGCCGGCGCCGGACCGGCCCCGGTCCATCCGCCGCCCCCGCGGTCCCAGCAGGTCACCGTCCCCGAGGCGGAGCCGGTCCGCGGGGCGAGCGCGGTGACCGGCCGGGTGCCGGCGGCGTCGGCCGTCCGGGCCGGCAGCGGCGGCGGACACGAGTGGGGGCGGGGCAGCGACGGCACCGGGGCATGGCTCAGACCGGGGCCGGGGGCAGCGGCAGCGGCAGCCCGGGCAGTCCGTCCAGGCTGGTCGCGACGTGCTCCTTCTTGGTGAAGTAGGCGCTCAGCGAGGCGTCGTCCTCACGCGCGAAGCGCTTGCCGTGCAGGTTCCGGTCGGCCTCGTAGGCCATCAGGGGCACGGCGTAGCCGCAGGTGCCGCGGACGAGCTCGGCCGTCACGACGATGACGGCGCGCAGGCCGTGGACCGTCGGGTCGATGTCCGGGAAACGGGCGAGGAGGCCCTTGAAGCGGGGGTCGTCGCGGAAGACCGGTTCGCCGCGGCCGTGCACGCGGACGATGTTCGGCGGTCCCTGGAAGGCGCACCACATCAGGGTGATCCGGCCGTTCTCCCGCAGGTGGGCGATGGTCTCGGCGTTGGAGCCGGCGAAGTCGAGGTAGGCCACGGTGTGCTCGTCGAGCACCGCGAAGGAGCCCTTGAGCCCTTTGGGGGAGAGGTTGACCGTGCCGTCGGCGGACAGGGGGGCGGTGGCGGTGAAGAAGAGCGGCTGGGACTCGATGAAAGCGCGGAGCCTGCCGTCGATGCGCTCGTATGTCTTTCCCATATTTGACGAGTATGTGCGCAAATCTTTCGACCGTCTAAGGAATCGCCCGGTCCGGTTCGGTTCCGGCCGGCCGTGCGCAACGCGCCGCCGGCCGTGGCCGCCCCGGCCGGCGCTCGTGCGGGGCGGCCACGGGTGCCTGCCACGTCATCGGGTGAGCGTGACAGGCGGCTGGAGGGGGCGGCTCCGGAAAGGCCCTGGCCGGACGGCGGCCGTGCGCGGGCCGGGGCGGAGCCTGTGCGGCGGAACGACGCCCGTGTCCGCAGAGAGGTACGCGAAAGCGGTCCCGCGTGTTCAAACACCGTAAGAAATCGGCCGCTATCCGACCGAAACCGATCCCCTTGGGGGGCGGATTGACGAATCATGCGGACTCCTGCATACTCATGCATGTCAGCGAATGCACTGTGAGGAGAAACCCGTGACCGAGCGCGTCGTACTCGCCTACTCAGGCGGTCTGGACACCTCCGTCGCCATCGGCTGGATCGCCGAGGAGACGGGCGCCGAGGTCATCGCCGTTGCGGTCGACGTCGGCCAGGGCGGCGAGGACCTGGACGTCATCCGCAAGCGCGCGCTCGCCTGCGGTGCCGTCGAGGCCGAGGTCGCGGACGCCAAGGACGAGTTCGCCGAGGAGTACTGCCTCCCGGCGATCAAGGCCAACGCCCTCTACATGGACCGCTACCCGCTGGTCTCCGCGCTGTCCCGGCCGGCGATCGTCAAGCACCTCGTCGCCGCCGCCGAGAAGCACGGCGCCACCACCGTCGCCCACGGCTGCACCGGCAAGGGCAACGACCAGGTCCGCTTCGAGGCCGGCATCGTCGCCCTCGCCCCCGACCTCAAGTGCATCGCCCCGGTCCGCGACTACGCCATGACCCGCGACAAGGCCATCGCCTTCTGCGAGGAGAAGGGCCTGCCGATCGCGACCACCAAGAAGTCGCCCTACTCGATCGACCAGAACGTCTTCGGCCGCGCCATCGAGACCGGCTTCCTGGAGGACATCTGGAACGCCCCGATCGAGGACATCTACGAGTACACCCAGAACCCGGCCGTCGCCCGCGAGGCCGACGAGGTGGTCATCTCCTTCGAGCAGGGCGTCCCGGTCGCGATCGACGGCAAGCCGGTCACCGTCCTGCAGGCCGTTCAGCAGCTCAACGAGCGCGCGGGCGCCCAGGGCGTGGGCCGGATCGACATGGTCGAGGACCGCCTCGTCGGCATCAAGTCCCGCGAGGTGTACGAGGCGCCGGGCGCCATCGCCCTGATCACCGCCCACCAGGAGCTGGAGAACGTCACCGTCGAGCGCGAACTCGCCCGCTACAAGCGCCAGGTCGAGCAGCGCTGGAGCGAACTCGTCTACGACGGCCTGTGGTTCTCCCCGCTCAAGCGCGCCCTGGACGGCTTCGTCGAGGAGGCCAACCGGCACGTCACCGGCGACATCCGGATGACCCTGCACGGCGGCCGCGCGGTCGTCACCGGCCGCCGCTCCGAGCAGTCGCTGTACGACTTCAACCTCGCCACCTACGACACCGGCGACACCTTCGACCAGTCCGCCGCCAAGGGCTTCATCGACATCTACAGCCTGTCGGCGAAGATCGCGGCCAAGCGCGACCTCGCGTGACACCGCACGGCACCTCACCCGCATCGGCCTGACACCCGCCTCCTCACTTGCGCCTGAGTGGGGAGGCGGCGGCACATCCGTATCTTCCTAGGAGCGACCCACGTGAGCAGCAACAGCGGTGACGTACGGCTCTGGGGCGGCCGTTTCGCCGACGGTCCCGCCGAGGCCCTGGCGAAACTGTCCGCGTCCGTCCACTTCGACTGGCGGCTCGCGCCGTACGACATCGCCGGTTCGCGCGCGCACGCGCGCGTGCTGCACAAGGCCGGGCTGCTCACCGACGACGAGCTCCGGCGCATGCTGGCCGGGCTCGACCAGCTGGAGGCCGACGTGGCCGACGGCTCCTTCGTGGGCACCGTCGCCGACGAGGACGTGCACACCGCCCTGGAGCGCGGCCTGCTGGAGCGCCTCGGACCCGACCTCGGCGGCAAGCTGCGCGCCGGCCGCTCCCGCAACGACCAGGTGGCGACGCTCTTCCGGATGTACCTGCGGGACCACGCCCGGATCATCGGCGGTCTGATCGCCGACCTCCAGGACGCCCTGATCGGCCTCGCCGAGGCCCACCCGGACGTGGCCATGCCCGGCCGCACCCACCTCCAGCACGCCCAGCCGGTGCTCTTCGCCCACCACGTCCTCGCCCACGTCCAGGCGCTGTCCCGGGACGCGGAGCGGCTGCGGCAGTGGGACGAGCGGACGGCGGTCTCGCCGTACGGATCGGGCGCCCTGGCCGGCTCGTCGCTGGGCCTGGACCCCGAGGCGGTCGCGAAGGACCTCGGCTTCGAGCACGGCAGCGCGGCCAACTCCATCGACGGCACGGCCTCCCGCGACTTCGTCGCCGAGTTCGCCTTCATCACGGCGATGATCGGGGTCGACCTCTCGCGGATCGCCGAGGAGGTCATCATCTGGAACACGAAGGAGTTCTCCTTCGTGACCCTGCACGACGCGTTCTCGACGGGCTCGTCGATCATGCCGCAGAAGAAGAACCCGGACATCGCCGAGCTGGCGCGCGGCAAGTCGGGCCGCCTGATCGGCAACCTCACCGGCCTGATGGCCACCCTCAAGGCCCTCCCGCTCGCGTACAACCGCGACCTGCAGGAGGACAAGGAGCCGGTCTTCGACTCCATCGACCAGCTGGAGGTCCTGCTGCCGGCCTTCACCGGCATGATGGCCACGCTCACCGTGCACCGGGAGCGCATGGAGGAGCTGGCTCCCGCCGGGTTCTCCCTCGCCACGGACATCGCCGAGTGGCTGGTCAGGCAGGGTGTGCCGTTCCGGGTCGCGCACGAGGTGGCCGGCGAGTGCGTGAAGGCCGCCGAGGCCGAGGGCAAGGAGCTGGACGAGCTCACCGACGAGCAGTTCGCGAAGATCTCCGCCCACCTCACCCCCGAGGTGCGCGCGGTGCTCGACGTCCCGGGCGCCCTGGCCTCCCGCAACGGCCGCGGCGGCACGGCTCCCAGCGCGGTCGCCGTCCAGCTGGCCGAGGTGAAGGCGGACGTGGCGGCCCAGCACGCGTGGGCGGACGCCAGGAGGTGACACCCCCGCGGGGGCGAGGGGCAGCGCGGTCTACGGTGGTCGCACACACGGAGCCGGCCGGACGGAGCCCGCGACGCCCTTCGCCCGTCCCGCGCTCCCGGCTCCACCCGAGCAGGAGAGACCCCCATGGCCCCAGCAACGATCCCGACGTTCCGCATCGGCCTGGGCCTCGCCGCCGTCGGCCGCCCCGGCTACATCAACCTCGGCCGCGAGCGGGACCTCCCGGCCGAGCGCACCGTCGACGCGATGCGCGCCCGCACCCACGAACTCCTCGACGCCGCCTACGCCCAGGGCGTCCGCTACGTCGACGCGGCCCGCTCCTACGGGCGCTCGGAGGAGTTCCTCGCCGACTGGCTGAAGGCCCGGCCCGACGCCGGCGACGTGGTCGTCGGCAGCAAGTGGGGCTACACCTACACCGCGGACTGGTCCACCGAGGCCGAGCACCACGAGGTCAAGGACCACGGCCTCGCCACGTACGAGCGGCAGCGCGCCGAGACCGACGCCCTGCTCGGCGACCGGCTCGACCTCTACCAGATCCACTCGGTGACCCCGGACAGCCCGGCCCTCACCGACGAGCGCCTCCACGAACGGCTGGCCGAGGCGGCGGCGGCCGGAGTGACCATCGGCTTCTCCACCAGCGGCCCCGCCCAGGCCGACGCCGTCCGCGCCGCCCTCGCCGTGACCGTCGACGGCGAGCCCCTCTTCCGCACGGTCCAGTCCACCTTCAACCTGCTGGAGACCTCCGCCGCCCCCGCCCTCGCCGAGGCGCACGACGCCGGGCTCACGGTGATCGTCAAGGAGGGCATGGCCAACGGGCGCCTCGCCGGCCCCCACGCGCCGGACGCCCTCCGGGCGGTGGCCGCGCGGGCCTCCCTCGGCTGCGACGCGGTCGCCCTCGCCTTCGTGCTGCGCCGGCCGTGGGCCGGAGTGGTCCTCTCCGGGGCGGCGACCACCGGGCAGCTCGCGTCCAACCTGCGCGCCGCCGCCGCGGACCTCGACGAGGACCAGCTGGCCCGCCTCGACGCCCTCGCGGAGGACCCGCGCGCCTACTGGGCCCGGCGCGGACAGCTGCCCTGGCACTGACGACGACCTCGCGAACCCCCGGGCAGTGAGTCACACGCATTGCGAATGAGACATGAATGTCTCAAATGGCTTATGGTCGTCTCATGGCTGTCGATCGTGACCACGTGCTGCGCACCGCGGCGTCCCTGCTGACCCGCAAATCCACCGCGACCATGGACGAGGTCGCCAAGGCCGCCGGGATCAGCCGGGCCACGCTGCACCGGCACTTCGCCGGGCGCGACGCGCTCGTACGGGCCCTGGAGTCCCTCGGCATCGCCGAGTGCGAGGCGGCCCTCGACGCGGCCCGCCCGGAGGAGGGGGACGCCACCGGTGCCGTACGGCGCCTGGTGCGCGCCGTCGAACCGGCCGCCGGACTGCTCGCCTTCCTCTACACCGAGAACCAGCTGTTCGAGGGCGAGGACCGCAACGCGGGCTGGGCCCGCATCGACGACCGCGTCGAGGCGCTGTTCCGGCGCGGTCAGCAGGCCGGCGAGTTCCGCATCGACCTGTCCCCGGCCTGGCTCACCGAGGCCCTGTACGGGCTGCTGGCCTCCGCGGCCTGGGCCGTGTCGGAGGGACGCGTCGCGCCCAGGGACTTCACCCACATGATCGTCGAGCTGCTGCTCGGCGGCGCGCTGCGGCGAGCGGAATCATGACCGGCACCCTGCGGCCGGCGCATCCGGCGCATCCGGCTGAGACGAAGCGGCCGGGCCGGTGGCTCGCGCTGGCCGTCCTCGTGCTCGCCGTGCTGCTGGTCGCCGTCGACGCGACCGTCCTCGGCCTCGCGACCCCGTACATCAGCGAGGACCTGGCACCGACCGGCACGCAGCTGCTGTGGATCGGCGACGTCTACTCGTTCGTGATCGCGGGCCTGCTCATCTCGATGGGCAGCCTCGGCGACCGCGTCGGCCGCAAGCGGATCCTGCTCGCCGGCGCCACCGCCTTCGGCGCGGTGTCCGTCCTCAACGCCTATGCCGCGACACCCGAGCTGATGATCGCGGCGCGGGCGCTGCTCGGCGTCGCGGGCGCCACGCTGATGCCGGCCACGCTCGCGCTGATCCGCAACCTCTTCCACGATCCGCGCGAGCGCAGTCTCGCCGTCGGCGTCTGGGGCGCCGCCGCCTCCGCCGGCACGGCCGTCGGCCCGGTCGCCGGCGGTCTGCTGCTGGAGCACTTCTGGTGGGGCTCGGTCTTCCTGATCAACCTGCCCGTGATGGCCCTCCTGGTCCTCGTCGGCAGCAGGCTGCTGCCCGAGTCGCGCAACCCGGACCCCGGCCCGTGGGACCTGCTCAGCGTGGTGCTGTCCCTGGCCGGCACGGTCGGCGTCGTGTACGCGGTGAAGGAGACGGCCGCCCACGGGTTCGCCCGGGAGGCGCTCGGGACGGGCCTGCTGGGCGCCGCCGCCCTCCTCGGCTTCGTCCGGCGCCAGCTCGCCCTGCCCGTCCCGCTGCTGGACCTGCGGCTGTTCGCGCGCCGCGGCTTCAGCGGGGCCGTACTGGCCGACCTGCTGACCGTCCTCGGCCTGTCCGGGCTGGTGTTCTTCCTCTCCCAGTACCTGCAACTGGTGCAGGGCAGGCGGCCGTTCGAGGCGGGGCTGGCCGAACTGCCCGCCGCCGTCGGCGCGGTGGCGGCCGGACTGGTCGCCGGGCGCGCGGCGCGCCGCTTCTCGGTGCGGGCCGTGGTCTGCGGCGGGCTCGCGGCCGTCGGCCTCGCGCTCGCCGCGCTCACCGTCGTCGACCGCTCCACCGGCTATCCGCTGCTGGGCACGGCCCTGCTGGTCGTCGGCGTCGGCGCCGGGTTCTCGTTCACCGTGACCGCCGACGTGATCCTCACCAGCGTGCCCGGGGAGCGGGCGGGCGCCGCCTCCGCGGTGTCCGAGACGGCGTACGAACTCGGCGCGGCCCTCGGCATCGCGCTGCTCGGCTCCCTCGTGACCGGCGTCTACCGGGACTTCACCGGACCGGCGGGCACCCCCGCCGAGGCGCGCGAGTCGCTGGGCGGCGCCGTCGAGGCGGCCGCGGGCCTGCCCGCGCACACCTCCGCCGCACTGCTGGACGCGGCCCGGCAGTCCTTCGTCGACGGGCTGGCGCTCGCGGCGGGCGTCGGCGCGGCGGTCCTGCTGGCCGCGGCCGTGGCGGCCTGGTTCCTGCTGCGCGGGCAGCGCCTGGAGGACGGGGCCGAGCGCCCCCGGGACGTGGCGCGGGAGTGACGCCGCCGGCCCGGGACGGCGGGAGGGCCCCGGCGCGGGACACGCGAACGGCGGGCCGCCCGAGGAGCGGCCCGCCGTGGGAGAACCAGGACTTACGCGGCCTTCTTCGCCTTCGTGGCGTACATGTCCACGTACTCCTGTCCGGACAGCCGCATGACCTCCGCCATCACGGAGTCGGTCACCGCCCGCAGCACGTAGCGGTCGCGGTCCATGCCCTCGTAGCGCGAGAACTCCATCGCCTCGCCGAAGCGGACCGTGACCCGGCCGGGCCGCGGGATGCCCCGCCCGCCCGGCTGGAGCTTGTCGGTGCCGATCATCGCGAACGGCACCACGGGCGCGCCGGTCATCAGCGTGAGCCGGGCGATGCCGGTGCGGCCCCGGTAGAGGCGGCCGTCGGGGGAGCGGGTGCCCTCCGGGTAGATGCCGAACATCTTCCCCTCCTCCAGCACCCGGCGTCCGGTCATCAGCGCCGCCACCCCGCCGCTCGCGCCGTCCCGGTCCACGGGGATCATGCCGACGCCGGTGAAGAACCAGGCCATCAGCCGGCCCTTGAGGCCCGTGCCGGTGACGTACTCGTCCTTGCCGATGAAGAACACCTGCCGCTTGGTGACCAGCGGAAGCACGATCGAGTCGATGAACGTCAGATGGTTGCCGGCCAGGATCACCGGGCCGTCGCCCGGGATGTGCTCCGCGCCCTCCACCCGTGGGCGGAACATCAGGCGCATGATCGGACCGAGCACTGCCTTGATGAGCGCGAAGCGGGACAACGTGCCCTCCGTGTCAGAGAGTGCCGAGGATTTCGGTACGAGCGGTGCGGGACGGACCCGGGAAGGATCAGTCTGCGCAGGTGAGGACATTACTCGCGGCCACGGGGCCGGCGCACGTCGGACGCGAGGGGTTCATCGAGGTCTTACACGCTGTTGACCCGCGTTCACCTGCGGTGACACGCTGTTGACGGTCCGTGATGCGGCCGCCTCGATGTGACGGACGTCGCCCGGGAGCCACACCGGACGGCTGCCCCGTCCGGCCCGGTGAATGCCCGCGGGCCGGATGGCGCGCGGTCCTCCGCGCGCCATCCGGCGTCATCCGCGCGTTCCGCGGAAGGTCTCCCGCAGGTCATGAACACGCCCCTACGATCGGCGCGCACGTGACGAGCGACGGCGGGAGACACCCATGGGAACCCAGCACACACACGAGCCGGACGGCCAGCCGGGCGTAACCGGGCGACGGGCGCTGCTCGGCGCCGCGGTGCTCGGCACGGGCGGCGCCGTCCTCGGCCTGTCCGGCACGGCCCGGGCGGCCGGCGCCCGGCAGGACGGCCGCGGGGTGAAGGGCCTGCCGGTGCCGACGATCATCGGCCACCGCGGTGCCAGCGGCTACCGGCCGGAGCACACCCTCGGCGCGTACCAGCTCGCCCTCGACATGGGCGCCGACATCGTCGAGGCCGGCGACCTGGTCCCCACCAGGGACGGCCACCTCGTGTGCCGCCACGAGCCCGAGATCGGCGGCACCACGGACGTCGCCGACCACCCCGAGTTCGCCGACCGCAGGACCACCAAGGTCCTCGACGGGGTCCCCACCACCGGCTGGTTCACCGAGGACTTCACGCTCGCCGAGCTCAAGACGCTCCGCGCGACCGAGCGCATCCCCGCCAACCGCCCGCACAACACCCTCTACGACGGTCGCTGGGAGATCCCTACCTTCGAGGAGGTGCTGCGCTGGCAGGACGAGCAGACCCGCAAGCGCGGCAAGCAGGTCTGGATCTACCCCGAGCTCAAGCACCCCACCTACTTCCGCAAGCTCGGCCTCGGCCTGGAGGAGCGGGTCGCCAAGCTGCTGCGCGCCCACCGCCGGGACAGGTGGAACTCGCCGGTCATCCTGCAGTCCTTCGAGCCGACCAGCATCCAGCGCCTGAACAAGCTGGTCGACAACCCGCTCGTGGTGCTGCTGTCCGGCGCCGGCACCCGCCCCTGGGACTTCGTCGAGACCGGTGACCCGCGCACGGTCGCCGACCTGGTCAAGCCGGCCGGCCTCAGGGAGATCGCCTCCTACGCGCAGGGCATCGGCCCGACCCTCGACCTGATCATCCCGCGGGACGGCGCCGGCAACCTCACCGAGCCGACCGGCCTGGTCGCCGACGCGCACAAGGTGGGCCTGATCCTGCACCCCTACACCCTGCGCAACGAGAACCCGTTCCTGCCCGCGGACTTCCGCCGGGGCACCGGCGCCGACGCCTACGGCGACGTGTTCGGCGCCTACCGGGCGTACTTCGCGACCGGCATCGACGGCATCTTCACCGACCAGCCCGACACCGGCCTGCTGGCCCGGGCCGACTTCGTCAACGGCTGAGCCGTCCCGCCCCCGTCGAGGTGACCTCCGGCCGTCCGGGCAACCCGCCGCCCGGGCGGCCGCGTCGCTTCGCACATGACGCACGACCTGGTCACCTCCCTGCGCCCGCTGCTCAGGGCCGAGGCCTGCGCCGAGGCGTACGCCTCGGGGGCCGAGCCCGGCGATCTGGAACAGGCGGTCTGGCTCCGCCTCCTGGAGCGCCTCGGCACCCACGGCCCGCCCGCCGACCCCCACCGCTGGCTGCGCGGCGCCGTGCGCGCCGAGGCCCGCCGCGCCCGCCGTACGACCCGGCGCGAACTGCCGTACGGGGCCGAGCCCGCCGACGAGGCCGGGCGCGATCCCGAACAGCTCGCCCTCGCCGCCGCCCGCCGCCGGGCCCTGCGGGAGGCCGTGCGCCGGCTGCCCGGCCGCTGCCCGCGCCTGGTGGAGGCCCTGCTGTCGCCGAGGGACCCGACCTACCGGGAGATCGCGGGGGAGTTGGGTATCTCACAGGGCAGTCTCGGGCCGGAACGTTCCAGATGTCTGGGATGTCTGCGGCGATTGCTCACATCGGAGGTTGCGGCCCGCCGGGGGCGGGGATAGGAGTGGGGGACGACAGGCGATCAGGTGAGCGGGAGGCATGCGCACATGGGCATGAGCGTGACCATCTCGGCGGCGACCGAGCAGGACGCGGAACAGATCTTCCGGCTGCAGTACCTCTGCTTCCAGAGCGAGGCGGCGCTGTACGGCAACTACCGCATCGACCCGCTCGTCCAGACCCTCGACTCGGTCCGCCGGGAGGTCGCCGAGGACTGCGTCTTCGTGGCGCGGCTCGGCGACGAGGTGGTCGGATCGGTGCGCGGCCGGGTGACCGAGGACGGCGCCGCCTCCATCGGCAAGCTCTGCGTCCACCCCCGCCTCCAGGGCCACGGCATCGGCGCCCGGCTCCTGCGGGCGGCCGAGTCGGCCCTCGCCCAGGAGCGCGGCGCCACCCGCTTCCGCCTGCACACGGGCCACCGCGGCGAGGGCGGCCTGCGCCTGTACCGCCGGGTCGGCTACCAGGCGGTGGGCACCTCCGAGGGCCCCGACGGCGTACCGGTGATCGTCCTGGAGAAGGCGGCGGGCGACTACGCGGCCACCGCCTGATCCCCCCTCAGGAGGCTTCCGGCTGCTGCCCGCGGGACCTGCGCAGCCAGTAGACGGCCGACAGCGGCAGCAGCACCGGAATGAAGAGGTAGCCCATCCCGTAGTCCGACCACACGGTCGCGTCCGGGAAGGCGGACGGCTCGACCAGGGTCCACGTGCCGACGGTGAGCACCCCGACCAGCTCGGCGGCGCAGCACACCAGCGCCGCCCTGCGGGCCGTCTCGCCGCCCCGGACCAGCGTGTACGTGATGAAGCCGTACACCACGCCCGCGACCGCGGACAGCGTGTACGCCAGCGGCGCCCGGTCGAACTCGGTCGCGATCTGGTACACCGACCGCGACACGGCGCCGACGACCATCACGCCGTACAGCCACACCAGCAGCAGGCCGGGGCCGCCGATGAGCCGCGTCCGTGCGGGCTTTCGCTGTGCCGTCGCCACCTCAGCCTCCCCAGATGTCGTACAGCCGCACTTCGAGCACGGCCAGCACCACGCCGCCGGCCGCGACCGTCACCGAACCCCACCGGGTCCGCTCCGCCAGCGACATGAACCCCGCCGCCGGGACGCACGCGAAGGCCCCCAGCAGATACGCCACGAAGATCGTCGTGCCCTGCTCCGGCCGCTCGCCCCGCGCCAGCTGCACGATCCCGACCACCAGCTGGGCCAGGGCCAGCAGTGTCACCACGGCCATGCCGATGAAGTGCCAGTCCTTCGTGGGCTGGTCACGGTAGGCGGCCCAGCCGCACCAGGCGGCGAGCAGCAGCGCGGCGACGCCGGTCGCCAGCGTCAGGGCATCATGCATGGCAGCGACCCTATTACGGCCCGGAATTACGGCCCAAAAGACCCCACGCCCACCCCGGCCGCCGGTCCCCGCGCCCTCACCCCCGGTCGCCGCGTCCTCACTCCCGGTCCCCGTCCGCCGCCCCCGAGCCCCGTCCGCC
This sequence comes from Streptomyces glaucus, assembly GCF_039533365.1. Taxonomy (NCBI): domain Bacteria; kingdom Bacillati; phylum Actinomycetota; class Actinomycetes; order Kitasatosporales; family Streptomycetaceae; genus Streptomyces; species Streptomyces glaucus. Next base: position 16,135 of record NZ_BAAATK010000039.1, on the reverse strand, counting down.
GCCCCCGAGCCCCGTCTGCCCGCCGCCCGCGCACCGGGCGCCGCCCCGGCCCGCCGCGTCGTCCTCGAGGACGCCCCCGCCGGAAAACCGCTCCGGCCGCGCCGCCGGCACGACCACCGTGGCGTTGGCCACAGCGCACACCGCCCACGAGCTCGGCGCCGGCCTGGTGGTGCGGGACCTGCCCGCCTTGTCCGTCCTGGTCACCGGCGGGGGGGGGCGGGAATCCCCGCGCGCGTCCGGGACCTTCCACGGCTGTCCAGTATGCGGACAGCGAGACGTGGTCAGGAGCATATGTCTGCTTTACTGATGCGCATGACCACGACGAGCTGCCGCACCCCTGCGACCGAGGCGACCCCGACGCCCGGTGCTCGTTGTACGTGTCGAATGTGCGCCTTCTAGAGGGCCCCTGCACCATCCCCGAGCTCGCGCCCCGAAGCGAGCCGCCGTGGCCCCGTGCGCCACCGCCGTACGGGACATCAGCCGCCCCGCGCACATGTTCTCCCCCGGTTCCACCGCCACCGCGAGAACCGTGCCGCGTCCCTGACCGAATGCAGCCGTGCCCGGGCCCATCCGCGCCCGCGCACTCGACAGTGACGGAAACCCCAGTGATCACCACCACGGGCCTGACCAAGGTCTACCGCTCACGCGGCCGTGAGGTCACCGCTCTCGACGGCGTCGACCTGCACGTGCGCGAAGGCGAGGTGTACGGCGTCATCGGCCAGTCCGGCGCCGGCAAGTCCTCGCTCATCCGCTGCGTCAACCTCCTGGAGCGTCCCACCGCCGGCACGGTCACCGTCGCCGGCCAGGACCTCACGGCGCTCGCCGGCCGCGGCCCCCGCGCCGGCCGGGAGCTGCGGCGGGCGCGCAGCCGTATCGGCATGGTCTTCCAGCACTTCAACCTGCTCTCCTCGCGGACCGTGCAGGACAACGTCGAACTGCCGCTGGAGATCCTCGGAAAGTCGGGGAGGGAACGTTCCCGCAAGGCCCTGGAACTGCTCGACCTGGTGGGCCTGGCCGACAAGGCCAAGGCCTACCCCGCCCAGCTCTCCGGCGGCCAGAAGCAGCGCGTCGGCATCGCCCGCGCCCTGGCCGGCGACCCCAAGGTGCTGCTGTCCGACGAGGCCACCAGCGCCCTCGACCCCGAGACCACCCGCTCCATCCTGACGCTGCTGCGCGACCTGAACCGGCAGCTGGGCCTCACCGTCCTGCTCATCACGCACGAGATGGACGTCGTGAAGTCGGTCTGCGACTCGGCCGCCCTGATGGAGAAGGGCCGCATCGTCGAGTCCGGCACCGTCGGCGAGCTGCTCGCCACCCCCGGCTCCCAGCTCGCCGCCGCGCTGTTCCCGGTGGGCGGCGACGCCTCCGGCGACGACCGCACCGTCCTCGACGTCACCTTCCACGGAGAGGCCGCGACCCGGCCCGTCATCTCCCAGCTGGCCCGCACCTACAACATCGACATATCGATCCTCGGTGCCGCCATCGACACCGTCGGCGGCCTCCAGGTCGGCCGGATGCGCATCGAACTGCCCGGCCGCTACGAGGACAACGTCGTGCCGGTCGGCTTCCTGCGCGAACAGGGCCTGCAGATCGACGTGGTGGGCCGGGACGAGTCCCCGCTGGTGAAGGAAGGTGCCAAGTGACCTGGTCCGAGATGCAGCCGCTGCTGGAACAGGCGTGTCGCGAGACGCTGGTGATGGTCGGCTGGTCGACCCTGATCGCCGTCGTCGGCGGCCTGCCCCTCGGCATCCTGCTCGTCCTCACCGACAAGGGCGGCCTGCTGCAGAACACCGTGGTGAACAAGGTCATCGGACAGGTCGTGAACGTCGGCCGCTCGATGCCGTTCATCATCCTCATGGTCGCGCTGATGAGCTTCACCCGCTGGGTCACCGGCACCACCATCGGCAGCGAGGCCGCGATCGTGCCGCTCGCCATCGGCGGCATCCCCTTCTTCGCCCGCCTCGTCGAGACGGCCGTCCGCGAGGTGGACCACGGCCTGGTCGAGGCCGTACAGGCCATGGGCGGCAGCACCTGGACCATCGTCCGCAAGGTCCTGGTCCCCGAGGCGCTGCCGTCGCTCATCGCCTCCACCACCACCACGGTCATCGCCCTCATCGGCTACTCGGCCATGGCCGGCACCGTCGGCGGCGGCGGCCTCGGCGACCTCGCCGTCCGCTACGGCTACCAGCGCTTCGAGACCGGCCTGATGTGGGTCACCGTCGCGGTCCTCGCCGTCGTGATCTCCCTCATCCAGTTCGCCGGCGACTACGCGGCCCGCTCCCTGCACCGCCGCGGCGGCCGCTCCGGCCCCGCGCCCAGGCTGCGGCTGCTGAAGGCCAAGGAGCCGGCCGCGGGCGACGTCGGCAAGGCCGCCTGAGCGGGCCCGCGAAGGACCTCCCGGACTCCCGCGCACCCCGGACTCCCGCACATCCCGGACTCCCCGTACACCCGCGACGGGGTCGCACCACCCACAAGGAAAGGCACTTTTCGTGCGTAACACCGCCAAGATCACCACTGCCGTCCTCGCCGCCGGGGCCCTCGCCTTCGGGCTCACCGCCTGCGGCTCGGGCGACGACGCCGCCTCCGACACCTCCGGCCCGCTGATCGTCGCCGCGAGCCCCGTCCCGCACGCCGAGATCCTGACCTACGTCAAGGAGAACCTGGCCGAGAAGGCGGGCCTCGACCTCGAGGTCAAGGAGTTCACGGACTACGTCACGCCGAACACGGCGACCGAGGACGGCTCCGTGGGCGCCAACTACTTCCAGAACCAGCCGTACCTCGACGACTTCAACAAGAAGAACGGCACCCACATCGTGCCCGTCGTCACGGTGCACCTGGAGCCGCTCGGCCTGTACTCCCGCAAGGCCGAGAAGGCCGACGACCTCAAGAGCGGTGCGACCGTCGCCGTCCCGAACGACACCGTCAACGAGGCGCGGGCGCTGAAGCTGCTCGACGCCAACGGGATCATCACGCTCAAGGACGGCGTGGGCAACGAGGCGACCCCCTCCGACATCGTCAAGAACCCCAAGAACCTCAAGTTCAAGGAGCTGGAGGCGGCCCAGACCCCGCGCTCCCTCGACGACGTCGACGCCGCCGTCATCAACGGCAACTACGCCATCGAGTCCGACCTCGAGCCGGCGGAGGACGCCCTCGTCCTGGAGTCCCCGAAGGACAACCCCTACGGCAACTTCCTCGCGGTCAAGGAGGGCAACGAGGACGACCCGCGCGTGAAGAAGCTCGCCGAGCTGCTCACCTCCGCCGAGGTGAAGAAGTTCATCGAGGACAAGTACGCCGGCTCGGTCATCGCCTCCTTCTGACCCGCACGGCACCACGGGGTCCGCTCCCGGGACGGGAGCGGACCCCGTGGTGCGGCAGCCCGCCTCCATGCTGCATGCTGGGCAGCTCAGCAGGTTCTGACGGTTCAGAAGGTCCGAAGGTTACGGAGCGGCGCATGACGAGCACCTTCCCCACCATCTCCATCAGCACGGAGCGGTTGGTGCTGCGTCCCCTCGACGAGGACGACGTGCCCGCCCTGGCCGAGATGATGAACGACGAGCAGGTCGCGGCCTGGACCGACGTCCCCCAGCCCTTCACCGAGGACGCCGCCCGCACCTGGATCACCGAGTACGCCCCCGCCGAACGCGCCGCCGGACGCGGTCTGGACCTCGCCGTCGCCGAGTTCCTCACCCAGCGGCTGGTCGGCGTCATCCAGCTCACCAAGGCGAACTGGCACGTACGGTCCACCGAACTGTCGTACATCATCGCCCCCTGGGCCCGCGGCGAGGGCTACGCCGCCGAGGCGGCCCTCGCCACCGCCCGGTGGCTCTTCCACGACCAGAAGTTCGAACGCGTCGAGCTGCGCACCGCCGCCGACAACACCGCCTCCCAGCAGGTCGCCCAGAAGATCGGCTGCATCAGCGAGGGCGTCCTGCGCAACGCCTGCATAGCGCACGTCCGCGCCGCGGACGGCACCTGGAGCGACGTGCGCACCGACTACATCGTGTGGAGCCTGCTGCCCGAGGACCTCGAGGGCGCCGGGGAGCGGCCGGCCGACACCGGCGGTTTCCCGTCCTTCACCGACTGGAACTGATCCCGCGGAGGCGGCACCGCCACCCCGCCCCGGTACCGCACCGGGTACCCTCACGGAGCCCGCCCACGGGCGTGTTCCTCGGACGACCTGCGAAAACCCCTGGAGACTGACGACGATGGCCGACCGGGTCACGGTGATCGGCTGGGACGGTTCGCCGCTGACCGCCGCGGCACGCGCCGCCCTGGGCGCCGCCACGCTGGTGGCCGGCGCCGCCCACCACCTGGCGCTGCCCGAGGTGCCGCCTGCCGCCGAGCGCGTCCGCCTCGGCAGCCTCGCCCTCGCCGCCCGCCGCATCGCCGCCCACCGCGGCACGGCGGTCGTGCTCGCCGACGGCGACCCCGGCTTCTTCGGCGTCGTACGCACCCTGCGCGCCCCCGAGTTCGGCCTGGAGGTCGAGGTCGTCCCGGCCGTCTCCTCCGTCGCCGCCGCCTTCGCCCGGGCCGGCATGCCGTGGGACGACGCCCAGGTGGTCGTCGCCCACCCCCGCACCCTGCGCCGCGCGGTGAACGTGTGCCGCGCCCACACCAAGGTCGCCGTCCTCACCTCACCCGGCGCCGGGCCCGCCGAACTCGGCCTGCTCCTGGAGGGGGTGCACCGCACCTTCGTCATCTGCGAGGAACTCGGCACCGAACGCGAGCAGGTCACCGTCGTCACCTCCGACAAGGCCGCCGACCACACCTGGCGCGACCCGAACGTCGTCATCGTCATCGGCGGTCCCGCCCGGACCGGCGGCCCGGACGAGCGCGGCGGCTGGATCGCCGGCCGCGACCCGGCCGCGGGCCCCCGCGGCTGGTCCCTGCCCGCCGAGGCGTACGGCGGCGGCCTCGGCGAGGGCGAGGCGGATCTGCTGCGCGCCGCCCAGCTCGCCCGGCTCGGGCCGCGGCCCGGGGACCTGGTGTGGGACATCGGCTGCGGCAGCGGCGCGTTCGCCACCGAGGCCGGCCGCGGCGGCGCCGCCGTCATCGCCGTCGACCGCGACCCGGACGCCTGCGCCCGCACCGAGACCACCGCCCGCCGCTTCGGCGTGCAGCTCCAGGTCGTGCACGGCACCGCCCCGCACGTCCTGGAGGACCTGCCCGAACCGGACGTCGTCCGCGTCGGCGGCGGGGGAGCGGCGGTGGTCTCCGCGGTCGCCGACCGCCGCCCGCAGCGCATCGTCACGCACGCGGCGACCCGGGACGCGGCCGAACTCGTCGGCCGCGACCTCACCGAGCACGGCTACGTCGTCGAGTGCGCCCTGCTGCAGTCCGTCGGACTCGACACCCGCACCTGGGCGGAGACGGAGCGGAGCGTCGCCTTCCTGCTCAGTGGTGCGCTGCCCGGCCGCACGCCCTGACCCGGGACCGTCCCCGCGCTCCGATCGTCGTACCGCGCGCGGTAGGCTGGCCGATCGTCGTACCGCACTCGGACGCCCGGCGCCTCGCCGGTCGATGCCCGGAAGGCACGCCCGCTCCGGGGCGGGTGTGGTACGGCGGAACCGGAGGACGCGCAACGTGGCGCAGTCCACAGCGGAACCGCCGCGGATCAGGCTGTCGTGACGGGGGAACGGCCGCGACAATGCCACTCAATGGCTTTGTCGTCTTTTCCGGCGGGTCGTTCGTGCCGCTGGGCACGCACGCTCGTTGTTCACCGCGGGGCGGTCGGTGCGCCGTTCCGGGTGAGCTGGTCGTAGAAGCACTAACCGATGGGCGAGGGGTACGCATGACCGACACCGGCCAGGTCCCGGGCGAGGGGCTGCCGGAGAACGCAGGCACGGTGGAGCAGCCGGGCGTCCCCGCGCCCGGCGCGTACACCTACCTCTCCGAGACCACCGCCGAGGACGAGGACCTGTTGCTGCTGCCGGGCGCCCAGGGCGCCTGGGGCAACGAGGTCCCGCCGCCCGCGCCGGAGCCGGTCGTCGAGGCCGTGCACGAGCCGGGCCCGCACGAGCTGTCCGGCCGCGACAGCGGCTCGGTCGACCTCGGCGGCGTCCGCCTGCCCGACCCCACGCCGCCGCCGGCCGCGCCGCGCCGGCCCCTGCACCTCGGTCCGCCGATCCCGGACACCTCCGCGAGCCCGGTCCGCTCCCTCGCCGACCGCGGTCCCGCGCACGCGCCGGTACGCCAGCCCGGGCCGCCGGCGACCGGCCCCGAGTACCTCGACGCCCCGCCGGAGGCGGCCCCGCAGGGGGGCGCGCCCTGGGGCGCGCCGACCGCTCCGACCGCGCCGCAGGCCCACGTCCGCCAGAGTGCCGGGACGGCGGTGCCTGCCGAAACGGTTGTCCCGGCACCGGGGCACACCGCCGGAACCCCGGACCCGGCGGCCGAGCCGGCGGGCGCGGCGCAGGCCGTGGTGGCGCGGGTGGCCGGCGAGGCCGCCGCCGACGCCGGCACGGGCGTCCAGCCCGTGGCGACCGTGGACGCGCCGCCGGAGGAGGCCGCGCAGGACGGTGCCTACGACGTACGGGTCCCGCAGGGCGACGCGCACGACGCGCAGGCCCCGCAGGGCGGGACGGGCACGCCGGACGGCGGCGTGGCGGACGGCGCGCAGACCGCCCCGGTCGCCGCCGCGCCCGCCCCGGAAGCCCCGCAGGGACCCGCCCCCGACGCCGGCGAGGCCGTACCCGGTACGGACGCCGCGCAGGCCGTCGAGCCCGCCCCCGCCCCGGAGGCCGCACCCGCGGAACCCCGCCCCGAGGCCGCCTCCGGCGAGGACGGGCAGCTCCCGGAGTCCGCCCCCGCCCCGGAGGCCGCACCCGCGGAAGCGGACGCCCAGGCCCCCGAGGCGGCGCCGTCGGAGGAGGCGCAGGCCGCCGGCACGCCCGAGCCCCCGGCCGGCGGGCCCGCCGAGGTGCTCGTTCCCGAGCCCGCCCAGCCCGCCGAGGCGCCCGTCGTCCAGGCCCCCGAGGCGGCGCCGTCGGAGGAGGCGCAGGCCGCTGGCACGCCCGAGCCCCCGGCCGACGAGCCCGCCGAGGTGCCCGTTCCCGAGCCCGCCCAGCCCGCCGAGGCACCTGTCGTCCAGATCCCCGGGGCGGCGGCGCCGTTCCCGGTGGCCCCCGCCGAGCCGTGGGCGCCGCAGCCCGCGGACGGTTCCGGCGCCGTCGTGTCCGAGGCTCCCGCCGCCCCGGCGGCCCCGGACGCCCAGCCGGCCCAGGACCCGGGGCAGGCTCCGCCCTCCGCCGTCACGCCGGCCGCGCACCCCTCCGGGACCCCCGAGGGCGCGCAGCCGGCCCAGGAGGCGCAGCCCGCCCCGGACGTCCAGCCCGCCCAGGGCCCCCAGTCGGTGCCGGACCCCGCCGCGGCGCCCTTCCCGGCGGACCCCTTCCCTCCCGCCGCCCCCGCCGAGCCGCAGCCCCACGCCGCGGAACCCGGCACCTCCGCGCCCGCGGATCCGGCCGTCCCCGCGCCCGCGGAGCACACCGCTCCCGACGTCACCGCCCTCCTGCCCGGCGGCCCGACTCTCCCGGAGCAGCCTCCGGGGGAGTCCGTGCCGGCCGAGGACCCGGTGCCGGCCGCCCCGCACCTCGCGCCGGCCCCGGCACAGGTCCCCTCCCCGTCGGCGGAGGAGCAGCAGGCGCCGGACGGCGCCGTCCCGGTCCCCGCGCCCCACGAGGCCGGCCCGGACGTCGCGCAGAACGCCGACGACCTGGAGACCCGGGCCGCCGGACAGGAGGACCGGCACAGCCCGCAGGACCAGCAGAACCCGCAGGATCCGGAAGAAGAGAGCACGGCCCCCGTGGCAGAAGCACGACAGTCCACCGGTCCGGCCGCGCCCCCCTACGCCGAGGCCGAACGCGAGGCCGTCCTGAAGGTCATGCGCGAGCGCCGTGACATCCGCAACGGCTTCCGCAGCGACCCCATCCCGCACGAGGTGCTGCTGCGCGTCCTGGAGGCCGCGCACACCGCGCCCTCCGTCGGCCACTCGCAGCCCTGGGACTTCGTCGTCATCCGCTCCGCCGAGACCCGGCGCACGATGCACGAACTGGCCATGCGCCAGCGCGAGGCCTACGCGCGGTCCCTGCCCAAGGGCCGCGCCAAGCAGTTCAAGGAACTGAAGATCGAGGCCATCCTCGACACCCCGGTCAACATCGTCGTCACCGCCGACCCGACCCGCGGCGGCCGCCACACCCTGGGCCGCCACACCCAGCCCCAGATGGCGCCGTACTCCGCCGCGCTCGCCGTGGAGAACCTCTGGCTCGCCGCCCGGGCCGAGGGCCTGGGCGTCGGCTGGGTCAGCTTCTTCGACGAGCGCGAGATGGTCCGCGCGCTGGGCCTGCCCGAGCACCTGGAGGTCATCGCCTACCTGTGCGTCGGGTACGTCGACGAGTTCCCGGACGAGCCCGAGCTGATGCAGGCCGGCTGGTCCAAGCGCCGCCCGCTGTCCTGGGTGGTGCACGAGGAGACGTACGGCCGCCGCGCCCTGCCCGGCGAGGAGCCGCACGACCTGCTCGCCGAGACCGTCGCGCAGATCCGCCCGCTGGACGCCAAGGCGCTCGGCGAGGCGTGGGAGCGGCAGAAGCGGATGACGAAACCGGCCGGCGCGCTCGGCATGCTGGAGATCATCTCCGCCCAGCTCTGCGGCCTGTCCCGCCAGTGCCCGCCGCCCGTCCCCGAGCCCGCGGCCGTGGCGATCTTCGCCGGCGACCACGGGGTGCACGCCCAGGGCGTGACCCCCTGGCCGCAGGAGGTCACCGGCCAGATGGTCGCCAACTTCCTGGGCGGGGGAGCGGTCTGCAACGCCTTCGCCAACCAGGTCGGCGCGGAGGTCTGCGTGGTGGACGTCGGCGTGGCCGCCGATCTCCCCGCCACGCCCGGCCTGCTGCCCCGCAAGATCCGCGGCGGTACGTCCGACATGACCGCCGGCCCCGCGATGACCCGCGAGGAGGCCAAGAAGGCCGTCGAGGTCGGCATCGAGACGGCCCGCGACCTGGTGGCGGCCGGCAACAAGGCGCTGCTGACGGGGGAGATGGGCATCGCCAACACGACGGCGTCCGCCGCTCTGATCTCCGTCTTCACGGGCGCGGACCCGGCCGAGGTGACCGGCCGGGGCACCGGCATCAACGACGAGACCCTCGCCCGCAAGACGGACGTCGTCCGCCGCGCGCTCGAACTGCACCAGCCCGACCCGGCCGACCCCCTCGGCGTCCTCGCCGCGGTCGGCGGCTTCGAGCACGCCGCCATGGTCGGCCTGCTCCTCGGCGGCGCCTCCCTGCGCACGCCGGTGATCCTGGACGGCGTCAGCGCCGGCGCCGCCGCGCTGGTCGCCCGCGCGATCGCCCCCGAGGTCCTCGCGGCCTGCATCGCCGGCCACCGCAGCGCCGAGCCCGGCCACGTGGCGGCGCTGAACAAGCTGGGCCTGCGCCCGCTCGTCGACCTCGACCTGCGCCTGGGCGAGGGCACGGGCGCGCTGCTCGCCCTGCCGCTGGTGCAGAGCACGGCACGCGCGATGCACGAGGTGGCGACGTTCGACTCGGCGGGCGTCACCGAGAAGTAGCGGGCACCCAGGAGCGGGGGCGGGGCGGCGCACCGCCCCACCCCGCCCCCGCCGTACGCTGAACCCACTCTTAAAATCCGCACGTCAGGGCCGCTCCAGAGCCGTAGCGCCCACCGCACGCCGCCCCTACGAGGAGCCACACCCTCATGGCCGAACACCCCGCCTACCCCGTAGGTCTCCGCCTCACCGGCCGCCGCGTGGTCGTCCTCGGCGGCGGCCAGGTGGCCCAGCGCCGCCTCCCGGCCCTGATAGCGGCGGGCGCGGACGTCCTCCTGGTCTCCCCCGAGGCGACCCCCTCCGTGGAGGCCATGGCGGACGCGGGCGAGATCACCTGGGCCAGGCGCCGGTACGCCGACGGCGACCTCGCCGACGCCTGGTACGCCCTGATCGCCACCAGCGACCCGGAGGCCAACGCCGCCGCCTCCGCCGAGGCCGAGCGCCACCGCGTCTGGTGCGTCCGCTCCGACGACGCCGACGCCGCCACCGCCTGGACCCCGGCCACCGGCCACAGCGAGGGCGTCACGATCGCCGTCCTCACCACCCACGCCAAGGGCCGCGACCCCCGCCACACCGCGGCCGTCCGGGACGCGGTCGTCGAGGGACTGCGCGACGGCACCCTGGTGGCGCCCCACCACCGCACCCGCACCCCGGGCGTCGCCCTGGTCGGCGGCGGCCCCGGCGACCCGGACCTGATCACCGTCCGCGGCCGCCGTCTCCTCGCCGAGGCCGACGTCGTCATCGCGGACCGCCTCGGCCCCCGCGACCTGCTCGCCGAACTCCCGCCGCACGTCGAGGTGATCGACGCGGCGAAGATCCCCTACGGCCGCTACATGGCCCAGGAGGCCATCAACAACGCGCTGATCGAGCACGCCAAGCAGGGCAAGTCGGTGGTACGGCTCAAGGGCGGCGACCCGTACGTCTTCGGCCGCGGCATGGAGGAGCTGCAGGCGCTCGCCGAGGCGGGCATCCCCTGCACGGTCGTGCCCGGCGTCTCCAGCTCCGTCTCGGTCCCGGGCGCCGCCGGCATCCCGGTCACCCACCGGGGCGTCGCCCACGAGTTCACCGTGGTCAGCGGCCATGTCGCCCCCGACGACGAGCGTTCTCTGGTCGACTGGCCCGCCCTCGCCAGGCTGACCGGGACGCTGGTGATCCTCATGGGCGTCGACAAGATCGGCAAGATCGCCGAGACCCTCGTCGCCCACGGCAAGTCCCCCGACACCCCGGTCGCCCTCGTCCAGGAGGGCACCACGGCCGCCCAGCGCCGCGTGGACGCCACCCTCGCCACCGTCGCCGAGGCGGTCCGTACGCACGAGGTCAGGCCCCCGGCGGTCATCGTCGTCGGCGAGGTCGTCACCGTGGGCCCGCGCGAGCCGGAGTGACCGGGAGCGATCCCCCACCGCTCCGAGCCGTTGGCACCCCACCCAGGACGAGGCAGTATCACCCGTGGCCGATCTCATCACCGTCGACGACCCCGACGACCCGCGCCTGCACGACTACACGGGCCTGACCGACGTCGAGCTGCGCCGCAGGCGCGAGCCGGCCGAGGGCCTGTTCGTCGCCGAGGGCGAGAAGGTCATCCGCCGGGCCGGGCAAGCCGGCTACGAGATGCGGTCCATGCTGCTGTCGGCCAAGTGGATCGACGCCCTGCGGGACGTCATCGACGAGCTGTCGGCCCCGGTGTACGTGGTCAGCCCGGAACTCGCCGAGCAGGTCACCGGCTACCACGTGCACCGCGGCGCGCTCGCCTCCATGCGGCGCAAGCCGCTGCCCACGGCGGCCGGCCTGCTGCGGACCGCCCGCCGGGTCGTGATCATGGAGTCGGTCAACGACCACACCAACATCGGCGCGATCTTCCGTTCCGCCGCCGCGCTCGGCATGGACGCGGTCCTGCTCTCCCCGGACTGCGCCGACCCCCTCTACCGCCGCAGCGTCAAGGTCTCCATGGGCGCGGTCTTCTCGGTCCCGTACGCGCGTCTGGACGCCTGGCCCCAGGACCTGGAGCCGGTCCGCGAGGCGGGCTTCACGCTGCTCGCGCTCACTCCGGACGGAACGGCCCGGACCCTCGACGAGGCCGCCCCGCACCGGATGGAACGCGTGGCCCTGATGCTCGGCGCCGAGGGCTCCGGCCTGTCCCGGCAGGCCCTGGCCGCCGCCGACGCATGGGTCCGCATCCCCATGTCCCACGGCGTGGACTCCCTCAACGTGGGCGCCGCCGCCGCGGTCGCCTTCTACGCGGTGACGGCGGGCCGCCCCCGCACCTAGCGCCCCGGCGGGCGGCGTCCGCCCCGCCGCGGGACCCGGCACGTTCCCTCGCCACCGCCGGAGCGGGGAGGCGTCCCCGTCCGCCGCACCGGCCGGGGGTCCGGACGGGTCCGGTACGGGCACGCCGGGGGCACGCACCGGACGCCGCCCCCTTGACGGAGGTCCGCCGGAAGGGCTCTAGCCGACCCGGCCGGACGCCGACGCGCGCCGCTCGGCCGTGAACCCTCCGGCCAGCGGTCCGGCGTCCTTCCGCACGGGCTCGTACTCCTGCTCCTGCCGCACGCCGTTCCCGCCGCCGTCCAGTCCGCGCGCGGGCCCCTGACAGCCCTGTGCCGCCGCGATGCCCAGCGCCACCAGCAGTGTCACCACGACGAACACGAACAGCCGCTGCCGCAGCAGCCGCGGGTTGGCGGGCCGCAGTCCCGTCCCCGTCGTCCGGGGCGCCGGACGCCCGGCACCGCTGCGCGGCGCGGGACGGCTGCCGCTGCCGGACCGCGTCGTGTTCCGTCCGGTGCCGCGGGACGCCGGCGTGGGCCGCGCCCCGGACCGCGCCGGCGCACCGGCACCGCGTGCGGAGCCGCCGCCCCGCGACGGGACCCCGCCCCGTGCCGGAGCGCTGCCCCGCGCGGGAGTGGTGCCCCGCGCCGGAGTGGTACCCCGCGCGGGAGTGCTGCCGCGCGCCGGAGTGACGCCCCGCGCGGGAGTGCTGCCGCGTCCCGGGCCGCCGCCCCGCGGCGCGGGAGTCCTCGGCGCCCCCTGCTGCGGACGCCGCCGGTCGCGGTCCGGGTAGGTGTCGGCGAGCCGTCCGGTGGGCCGGTCCGCCTCCCCGGCCCGTGGCGCGGGCGGCCGCGCGTCGGTCGGCCCCTGGGCCTCCCGGGCCGCGATCTCCTTCAGCCGCAGCGACAGTTGGAGCGTGCTGGGCCGCTCGTCGGGGTCCTTCGCGAGGCACGCCCGGATCAGCGGGGCCAGCGCGTCCGGGACGCCGTGCAGCTGGGGCTCCTCGTGCACCACGCGGTACAGCATCACCTCGGAACTGCCGTGCCCGAAGGGCGAGTCCCCCATGGACGCGTACGCCAGGGTGGCGCCGAGCGAGAACACGTCCGTGGCCGGCGTGACCGCCGCGCCGCGCACCTGCTCCGGCGCGAGGAAGCCCGGTGAGCCGACCGCCGTACCCACGTGGGTGAGCGTCGAGGCGCCGGTCGCCCAGGCGATGCCGAAGTCGATGATCCGCGGTCCCTTCGGGGACAGCAGGATGTTGGACGGCTTCAGGTCCCGGTGCACGACCCCGGCCTCGTGCACGGCGACCAGCCCCTCGGACAGGGCGGCCCCGATGGCGGCGACCTCCGCCGCGCTCAGCGGCCCCTCGTCGACGACCTTGTCGTGCAGGGAGGGGCCGGGTACGTACTGCGTCGCGAACCACGGCCGGTCCGCCTCCAGGTCGGCCGCCACCAGCCGCGCGGTGCACCCGCCCCTGATCCGCCGCGCCGCCGAGACCTCACGGGCGAACCGCGAGCGGAACTCCTGGTCCTCCGCCAGATCCGGCCGGATGACCTTCAGCGCGACCCGCTGCCCCTTCTTGTCGGAGCCCAGGTAGACCACGCCCATTCCGCCCGCGCCGAGCCGCCTGTGAAGCCTGAACGAGCCGACGACGCGCGGGTCCTCGCGCCTCAGGCGCATCATCGCCATGTTCATCCCCGCTGCCCGGTCCTGTGACGAGCCACAGCTTACGTTTCCACGGCCGCCCGCGCGCAGAGGCCGCGCCCTCTCGCCCCGATCGATTGTCAGTGCCGGGTGGGAGACTTGGAAGGTGGTCGAGGAACGCGCGAGCAGGCCGGCGGCACGCCGCCTGTGATCCCAAACAGCGGTCACAGAAGGGGGATTGGACCCGTGAAGGGTGATCGTGTGGAGATAGTCGTGGACGCCGGCGACACGACGCGCACCTACGAGGTCGTGGCGAGCAGGGCGGGCCGCCGGGTGGAGACGGCGGTGCGCCGGGGCGTGGTGGAAGTGAGCGAAGTCACCCGCTCCGGGACAGTCGTACGAACGGCCCGCTTCATGGCGAACCGGGTCCTCGCCCTGGTCGAGCAGCCCGTTCCGCGCGAGGACAGCTCGGAGAAAGCAGGGCACAGCGGTCGTCCCCTCCGGGAAGACCCCGAGACGTGAGCCGCCTTCTCCACCCAGGGGAGTAGGCGGCAGGTCATGGCTCATCCTCCGGGAGGCCCGGCAATCGGTACGCGGGCATGACGCCCGGGCGACCGCCGGACGCATAGATTCGAGGTCGAGCGGCGGGTGCGGCACTCGTCCCCCGAGGCCGGGCACCCGTCGCCGCCGACGACAACACCGAACGGTCAGGAGAGGGCCATGGCCCACACGGCACTGCGGACACCGGTCCGCACGCAGGAGCGCAGGGCGTACACCGCCTCGTTCCGCTCCCGCCGCCAGGGCCGCCGCCACCCCGCGGTGGCGACGCTGATGGCCCTTCCCCTGGCGGTCCTGCTCCTCCTCGTCTTCGACGGGTGGGAGACAGTGGCCACACAGGCGTCGTCCGTGGGTGTGATGCTGGGGCGCTGAGCGGCGACCCCAGGCCCGGAAGAGCGGTCCGGGCGGGGACATCCATCCATGAAACCCCGTGGGGACGGGGGTGCGGCGGACGGCACGGATGCCGGCGCGGCTGGGGAGCCGCGCCGGCATCGCCGTGTCGTGCGCCCGAGCCGTCCGCCGCTTTCGCGGCGAGGACGCCCGGCGCGGGGAGGACCGGCGGCGGGTCGCGGCGCGTGGGGACGGGCCGGGGCCGGCGGCCTCGTCCGGGCCCCGCTCCGGCCGGCCAGGGCCCCCTCGCGTACGCTCGCCGCACCGACCCGCACGACCGGGAGTCCCGTGACCACGAACCCCCTCCTGTCCGGGCTGACCGTCCATGCGACGGCCGCGGCCCACTCCCGTACGGCGGCCTGCGCCTGCGGAGCGACCGTCGTCCTCGCCGACCGGCCCGACGCCACCGTCGCCCGGCACGCGGACACCGTCGCCAAGGCGCACTCCGCCGGCACCGACCCCGGCGAACTCGGCGTCCGCCTCGCCGTCGCCGCCCGCCTCCCCGGCATCCTCCTGCCCCCGCTCGACCCGACGCCGGCCGACCTGCACGGCAGGCTCGTGACGTGCTGGCCCCACGGCAGCCCGGTCGACCCGGACGATCCCGGCGCCGCCCCCTGGGAGGCCGCCGCCACCCTCCTCGCCCGCCTGCACCGGAGCCCCGTCCCGCCGGGCCTGCCCCCGATGCGCGGGCCCGCCGAGGCGGCCCGGGCCGTCGCCCGCCTCCGGGCCGCCGGCCCGCACCCCGGCACCGCCTCCGTCCTGCGGGCCTGGGCGGCCCTGCCCGCCTGGGCCCGCGCCGAGGCGCCCCTGCCGGACACCGCCACCCTGTGCCACGGCGATTTCCACCTCGGTCAGCTCGTGCGCCATCCGGCTCCGGACGGGCCCTGGCTGCTGATCGACGTCGACGACCTCGGCACCGGCGTCCCCGCCTGGGACCTCGCGCGGCCCGCGGCCTGGTACGCCTGCGGCCTGCTCCCGCCCGACGCGTGGCACCGCTTCCTGGCGGCCTACCGCGCGGCGGCCGGCCCGGCCGTTCCCGCGGACGGCGACCCGTGGCCCGCCCTCGACGTCCCCGCCCGCGCCCTGACCGTGCAGACCGCCGCCCGGGCGATCACCAAGGCGGTCGCCGCCGGCCGCGCGCTGGACGGGGTCGAGCAGGCCGTCGTCGACGCCTGCCACCGAATGGGCACCGTCCCCCCGCAGTTGACCCCGAGCTTCGCAAAGTAGGGTGCAACCGACCGCGGCCGGACAGAGTCTGTCCCGGCGGTACACGAAGCAGGACCGACCGGCGAGGAGTTGAACCGACCATGCAGTGTCCGAAGTGTCATGCCCCGATGCACACGTACAACCGCAACGGTGTCCAGATCGAGCAGTGCAGCGGCTGCCGGGGGATCTTCCTCGACTACGGCGAACTGGAGGCGCTGACCCGTCTGGAGGCCCAGTGGTCCCAGGCCGCCCCGCCGCCCCCGCAGTCCTACCCGGCGCCGCCGGCCCCGCAGTCCTACCCGGCGCCGCCGGCCCCTGCCTGGGGCGCCCCGCACGGCGGCCACCACGGCCACCACGGCCGCAAGAGCTTCGGGCGCATGCTGTTCTCCAGCTGAGCCGGCCGGGCCGCACGGACGACGAAGCCCCCGGCCGTCTCGCACGGCCGGGGGCTCCGGTGTGATGTGGACGATACTGGGATTGAACCAGTGACCTCTTCCGTGTCAGGGAAGCGCTCTC
>NZ_BAAATK010000038.1:0-63536 GCF_039533365.1 Streptomyces glaucus | reverse complement strand
GGCGGTCCGGACCGCCGCATCGGGCCGCTGCTCACACCCGGCGCCTGGTCCGTGGGCGGCGCGCCCGGGGCGTCGCGGACGGCGCCCGGCACAACGCCGGCCCGCCGCGGGAGACGGACCGGGGGCGACCGGCACCGCGTGCCCGTGAGCACCGCCGCCGGTCGTCCGGGGTGCGGCGGCCGCGGCTCAGTTCCCGCGTTCGTGAAACGCGGCGCGGGGGCCGTTCGTGAAACGCGGCGCGGAGGCGGGGACGCCGCCGCGCCGGTTCGCGGGGTGACGCGCCGTCACCGCTTGACCTCGACTTAAGTTCAGCTCCTAGCGTGGACGGCACATCGAGCGACCCGCCCGGGTCGCTCCGCGGCCCCATGTCCCCGAGGAGATGCACAGGTGCGCCCCGAACCGACGGTGCAGGACCACGGCAGGCGAGGCCGGCACGGCGGGGCGGCCGTGCTGGTGCTCGCCGGCACGCTCACGATCATGGCCGGAGCCGTGGTGTCGCCCGCGATACCCGGCATACGCGCCGCGTTCGCGGACACCGCCGACGCCGACCTGCTGGCCAGGATGATCACCAGTGCCCACGCGCTCGCGATCGTGCTGTTCTCCCCGTTCGCGGGCGCTCTCTCCGAACGGATCGGCCGCAGACGGGCTCTGGTGACCGGGATGCTCGCCTTCGCGGTGGGCGGCAGTTCGGGCTTCTGCCTGCCCGACCTGGTGAGCATCCTCGCCGGGCGCGCCGTGCTCGGCGTCGGTGTGTCATTGATCATGATCAACAGCGTGGCCATGATCGCTGACCTGTACGAGGACACCGAGCGGCAGCGGCTGCTGGGCCGTCAGACGGCCGCCGGCGCCTTCGGCGGCGTGGTGCTGCTGGTCGGCGGCGGCGCGCTGGCCGGACTGGGCTGGCGGACGGTGTTCCTCGTCTACCTGCTCGGCGCGGCGCTCGCGGTGCCCGCGCTGACCCGGCTGCCGGAGACCCGGGCGAAGGAGACAGCCGACCGCCCGGCCGGGGAGGGACCGGTGCGGCCCGCCCGGCGCGGACTTCCGCCCGGCGTGACGGCGGCGCTCGCCGCCATGTTCCTCGGCCAGGTCGCCTTCTACTCGGTGCCGGTGCAGGTGCCGTTCCTGGTGGAGGACCACTTCCACGCCGGTTCGGTGGCTTCCGGCGCGGTCATCGCGGTGCAGACGCTCACCACGGGCCTGGTGTCGCTGCGCTTCGCCCCGATCCGGCGCCTGGCGGGGGAGTACGCCCTCGTCGCCGCCGCCTTCGCCGCCATCGGCGTCGGCTACCTGGTGCTGTCCCTGGCCCCGCACGTCGCCGTGCTGGCCCTGGGCACGCTGGTCATGGGCGCCGGTCTGGGCGTGCTGATGCCGACACTGAACGGCTGGGTGATCGGCGAGGCACCGCCCGAGGCACGCAGCCGCTACGCGGGCTTCCTGACCACCGCGCTGTTCCTGGGCCAGTTCCTGGCCCCGGTCGTCACCCAGCCCGTGGTGCGGGAGCTCGGCATCCAGCCGACGTTCCTCGTCATCGCGGCCGGCGCCTCGCTGGTCGCCGTCGGCTGCCTCGCCGGCGGCCGGCGGCGCACGGCGGCGGACACCGCGTCGCCGGGCGTCCGTGCCGAACGCCGCGGTGCTTCGCCCGCTCCCTGACTTCCTGTCGGCTCATCGACTTCCTGTCGGCTCATCGACTCGACCATCACGACCACGAGGAGAAAAATGTCCACGACCCCGCTGCGTATCGCCGTGATCTGCGCCAGTGTCCGGGAAGGCCGGTTCGGTCCGACGGTGGCCCGGTGGATCACCGGCCAGGCCCGCCGGCGCGGCGACGTCGAGGTCGACTACCTCGACCTCGCCGACCACCCCCTGCCGGTCGGCCTGTCCCGGTCCCCCTCGGCCGAGGTCGCCGAGGCCCTCGGCCGGGTGACGCCCCGGCT
Organism: Streptomyces glaucus; assembly: GCF_039533365.1. Classification (NCBI taxonomy): domain Bacteria; kingdom Bacillati; phylum Actinomycetota; class Actinomycetes; order Kitasatosporales; family Streptomycetaceae; genus Streptomyces; species Streptomyces glaucus. The sequence continues at coordinate 61,602 of NZ_BAAATK010000038.1, read as the reverse complement.
GGAGAACGCGGACGCGTTCGTCGTGGTGACCCCGGAGTACAACCACAGCTACCCCGCCTCGCTGAAGAACCTCATCGACTGGCACTACACGCAGTGGCGGGCCAAGCCGGTCGGCCTGGTGTCGTACGGCGGTCTGGCGGGCGGCCTGCGCGCGGTGGAGCACCTGCGGCCGGTCTTCGCCGAGCTGCACGCCGTCACCATCCGCGAGCAGGTGAGTTTCCACAACGCCTGGGACAGGTTCGACGAGAACGGAACCCTGAAGGAGCCGGAGGCCGCCGAGGCCGCCGCGAAGACCATGCTGGACCAGCTCACCTGGTGGGGCGAGGCGCTGCGGGAGGCCCGGCGGAAGCGGCCGTACGGTCAGTGAACACGAGGTCCGCGGGGGCCGGCGGGTTGCCGCGGGGACGCGGCGGCCCGTTGCGCGCGTCCACCGGACGGCCCTGCCCGCCCTTCGCCCGAGACGGAAACCGGCACCCCGCACGGCCCGGACCCGTGAACGGCCACCGGGCTCGTTCCGCGGGCGGCCGACGCGGGCCGGCGCCGGGGGACCCGCCGCCGGCCCGGTGGCGGAACTCCTCGCCTCCTCCGGAGGGCACACCCGAAATTGCCGGACGGCCGTTCGAAAACCGACGGCGTGGAAGGGGAATCCCGCGCCGGGCACGGCCGGCAAACCGGCGGCGGAATGCATTCACCGCCCGCCGGGCCGGGGCGACGGACGGGGGAGGCGCCTCGGCGGACTCACCGATGGTGAAAGACGCTCACGTTCTCGCGGTGACCCGGCGCGCGGAGCACACGCCCGACCCCGTGGACCGGTGACGGCCTTTCGGTCACCGCGGAGCCGCCCCCGCGGGGCCGGAAGCGGTTCGGCGGACCGCCGTCCCGCGCGGCCGCCGCGGAGCCGCCGAGCCCGCCGGCCGGCACGGGGCGTGCCCCGCCCGGCCGCTGCGCCACCCCGCTCCCGCGGGGTCCTCACAGCTCACGGTCCGCTCCCTCGCTCCCGGCGCCGGGACGGCGCGCCCCCGTGCGCCGCCGCCCCGGCGCCCGGACGACGCCCGTGACCGGGCGGCCGCCGCGGCCGGAATCCGGGCGGACACCACGCGGAAGCGACGAGGTTCGCACAGGGGTACGGAAAGCTTCGGAAAGCGTCCTTTCCGAAGGGGCGGGCACCCTTGCATTCCGTCGAGTCGTGCGGATTTCGAAAATGTGCGCGGGGGCGGTCGAGGGATTTCCGTGGTGCGCCTGACCGGGTTTTCTTCCGCACTGTGACAAACATATGTCAACGTCGACCTGTGGCTGGTGCGTGGTGTTCCCCTGTGGTTTTCTCCCTTCACGGCCGCGCGGCAATGCGCCGCCCGGAGCCGCGTCATCCCTCACCGCCGCCCGTCCCGTCGCGAACCGACGCAAGATCCCGACCAGCCCGCTCACGGCGGCGACCCGACGTGTCCCCGCCCGCCCCCATGGGCGCCGCCGCCCACGCCGCGTCCCCGCACGCCGTGCACCTCCGGAGGAAAGAAGAACGATGAGCCAGCCCCTCGACTCCGTCACCGCAGGCCACACCCCCGAGGAGGCCCCGGCCGGGCCCGACACCTCGGCCTGGTCGTTCGAGACCAAGCAGATCCACGCCGGCGCGCACCCCGACCCGACGACCGGAGCCCGGGCGACCCCCATCTACCAGAGCACCTCCTTCGTCTTCCGCGACACCCGGCACGCCGCCGACCTGTTCTCCCTCGCCGAGCCCGGCAACATCTACACCCGCATCCACAACCCCACGCAGGACGTCTTCGAACAGCGCGTCGCGGCCCTGGAGGGCGGCGTCGCGGCGGTGGCCCTGGCCTCCGGGCAGGCCGCGGAGACGCTGGCGATCCTGACCGTGGCGGGCGCCGGCGACCACATCGTCTCCAGCACCTCGCTGTACGGCGGCACGTACAACCTGCTGCGCCACACCCTGCCCCGGTTCGGCATCGAGGTGTCCTTCGTCGACGACCCGGACGACCTCGACGCCTGGCGGGCGGCGCTGCGCCCGAACACCAAGGCCCTGTTCGCCGAGACGCTGGGCAATCCGCGCGGCAACGTCCTGGACGTACGGGGCGTGGCGGACGTGGCCCACGAGCACGGCGTCCCGCTGATCGCCGACAACACCGTGCCGACGCCGTACCTGCTGCGGCCGATCGAGCACGGCGCCGACGTCGTCGTCCACTCGGCGACCAAGTTCCTCGGCGGGCACGGCACCACGATCGGGGGCGTCGTCGTCGACGGCGGCACCTTCGACTTCGGCGCGCACCCGCAGCGGTTCCCGGACTTCACCGAGCCCGACCCCAGCTACCACGGCCTGCGGTACTGGCCGGCCCTCGGACCGGGCGCCTACGCGATCAAGCTGCGGGTGCAGCTGCTGCGCGACCTCGGACCCGCGATCGCGCCGCACTCCGCCTTCCTGCTCCTACAGGGCGTGGAGACCCTCAGCCTGCGCATCGAACGGCACTCGGCCAACGCCCAGGCGCTCGCCGAGTGGCTGGAGCAGCGCGACGAGGTCGCCGCCGTGCACTACCCGGGGCTTGCCTCCAACCGCTGGTACGAGGCCGGGCAGCGGTACCTGCCGCGCGGCGCCGGCGCGGTGCTCTCCTTCGAGCTGCGCGACGGCGTCGAGGCGGGCAAGCGGTTCGTGGACGCCGTCGAGCTGTTCAGCCACCTGGCCAACATCGGTGACGTCCGCAGCCTCATCATCCACCCGGCGTCCACCACCCACAGCCAGCTGGACGAGGAGCAGCTGGCGGCGACGGGCGCCTCGCCGGGCCTGGTGCGCCTGTCCGTGGGCCTGGAGAGCCTCGCCGATCTCAAGGCCGACCTCGAGGCCGGTTTCCGCGCGGCCAAGGGCGCGTCCTGAGCACCGCGCTCGCTCGCGAGGTCCCCCTCCCGCCGGCCACCGGGGCGTGGCAGGAGGGGGACCCGCCGGGGCGCCGTCGGTGGCACACGCTGGCCAGGCCCCTGCCCCTGGAGGCGGGCGGTGAACTGCCCGGTGTGCGGCTGGCGTTCGAGACGTGGGGGCGGCTCGCCCCGGACCGCTCCAACGCCGTCCTGGTGCTGCACGCGCTGACCGGCGACAGCCACGCCGCAGGACCGGCGGAACCGGGCCACCCCACGCCCGGCTGGTGGGACGGGCTGATCGGCCCGGGCCGCGCGCTGGACACCGACCGGTGGTTCGTCGTCGCCCCCAACGTGCTGGGCGGCTGCCAGGGCAGCACCGGACCGTCGTCGCGCCGCGGCGACGGCCGGCGCTGGGGCGGCGCCTTCCCGTACCTGACGCAGCGGGACCAGGTCGCGGCGGAGGCCGACCTCGCCGACGCGCTGGGTGTCGAGCGCTGGGCGCTGGTCCTCGGCGGGTCCATGGGCGGGATGCGGGCCCTGGAGTGGGCCGTCGGCCGTCCGGGACGCACCGCCGCCCTGCTGCTGCTGGCCACCACCGCCGCGGCGAGCGCGGAACAGATAGCCTGGGCCAACGTCCAGCTGCACGCCATCCGGAGCGACCCGTACTGGAACGGCGGCGACTACCACGACGCCGGACCCGGGCGCGGCCCGCACGCCGGTCTCGGCCTGGCCCGGCGCATCGCCCACGTCACCTACCGCAGCGAGCCGGAACTGCAGCAGCGCTTCGGGCGCTCGCCGCAAGGCGCCGAGGACCCGTGGCGCGGCGGCCGCTACCAGGTGGAGTCCTATCTCGACCACCATGCCGCCAAGCTGGTCCGCCGGTTCGACGCGGCCAGCTACGTGGTGCTGTCGCAGGCCATGAACGGCCACGACGTCGGGCGGGGCCGCGGCGGCCTCCGGGCCGCCCTGCGGCGGGTGACCGCCGACACCCTGGTGGCCGGGGTGGACTCCGACCGGCTCTACCCGCTCGCCCAGCAACGGGAGATCGCCGCCCTGGTCCCCGGCGCCGACGGCGTACGGGTGGTCGAGTCGCCGCACGGCCACGACGGCTTCCTCGTCGAGCGGGAGCAGGTCGCCGCCCTCGTCCGCGAACTCCTCGACCGGGGGAGATGACCGGCGCCCGGCGCTCTTCCCCGCGTGTCCGTCCCGCCGTCGGCGCTCGCGGCGGTGCCCGTCCCGGAGCCGCCCTAGCGGAGGACCGGAACAAGGCACCTCCTTGAATGCCCTTGCAGCATGTGCACCGCATCTCAACTGGTGTTTTGATTGACGCGCGAACCATGACTGAAACCGCCTTCATGGATTTGCGCAAGAAGAGGGCTGTCGTGAGGATGGCGTCCGCTCCACCACGCCGCACCGCGACGGAGCGGATGCGGCTGCCCGCGCACGCCGTCCGTCCCACCCGGGGGAAGCCATGCCGTACGCACAGTTCCGCGCCCTGACCGTCATCGCCTCGGCCGTGCTCCTGAGCGCCTCGCCGGCGGGGCACTCCGCCACCGCCGGTACGGACCCCTCGGGGCCGCCGGTCCCGGAATGCGTCCGCCACTTCGCCGACTGGCGCTACACCACCGTCGTCAACGACTGCGACGTCACCGTCGACGTCACCGTCGAGTACACCGACGGCCGGCCGGTCCCCTGCCGCACCCTCCCGCCGGGCTCCCGGGCGACGTTCCCCGGCCACGGCCCCGGGCCCGACCACGTCACCGGGGTGCGCGTCTGCGTACCCGACGCCTCCGAGGCCACCGCCGCACGGAGGTTCGCACCGGCGGGCCCGGGCGCCTGAGCAAGCCCCGAGCGGAGCGGCGGGGGAGCCGCCGGCCGCCGCGGAAGGGCCCCGAGCGGGCCGCCGTCGCCGCTCCCGGCACCCCGCCCCGGCCGCATCCCGGCCGTCCCCGGCACCCGCCCCGGCCGGGCGCGCGCCCCGCTCCGGACGCGGTGCGCGGCGATCCGCGCCCCGCGTCCGGAGCGGCACCGTCACGCGGGGTCCGGGTGCTTGCCGGGCTCGTCGCCGTACCCGGTCAAGGGGGTGGGGGAGAGGTCGGCGGGTTCCTCGCCGGCCTCCAGCAGGGTGTCCGCGGCGCCCACGATCGACGGGTCGGGCTTCCCCACGACCGCGTGGTCCTTCGCGGGGTAGTCGCAGCGGTCGAGCAGGCTGCGCATCGCCTCCAGCCGGCCCCGGCGCTTGTCGTTGTTCTTCACCACCGTCCAGGGGGCGTGCGGGGTGTCCGTGGCGCGGAACATGTCGACCTTGGCGGTGGTGTAGTCGTCCCACCGGTCGAGCGAGGCGAGGTCCGTGGGCGACAGCTTCCAGCGGCGCACCGGGTCGACCTGGCGGATCGCGAACCGGGTCCGCTGCTCGGCCCTGGACACGGAGAACCAGAACTTCACCAGCAGGATGCCGTCATCGGTCAGCAGCCGCTCGAACAGCGGGGCCTGCTCCAGGAACGTGCGGTACTCGTCCTCCGTGCAGAAGCCCATCACGCGCTCGACGCCGGCGCGGTTGTACCAGGAGCGGTCGAAGAAGACGATCTCACCGCGGGCCGGCAGGTGGGCCACGTAACGCTGGAAGTACCACTGGCCGGCCTCCCGCTCGGTCGGTTTCTCCAGCGCCACGACGCGGGCGCCCCGCGGGTTCAGCCGCTCGGTGAACCGCTGGATCGTGCCGCCCTTGCCGGCCGCGTCACGGCCCTCGCAGACCACGACCACCCGCTGGCCGGTCTCCTTCACCCAGCGCTGCATCTTGAGCAGCTCTATCTGCAAGAGGCGTTTCGTGCTGTCGTACTCGGACCGGCTCATCTTCCGGTCGTACGGGTAGTTCTCCCGCCACGTCTCTATGGGGCTTCCGTCGGCGTCGAGGAGGATGGGCTTCTCCGGCCGTCGCCCGTCCACCCGAAGACCGTCGAGCAGACCGCCGTCGGCCGTGCCCTCGTCCTCCCGGTGCCTCTGGGCCGCGTCGTCGCTCCCGGACATCACGCACTCTCCCGCTTCCTGTCGTGGGTCACTGCTGCAGGTGCCCCGGCAGCGCACTCGTAGGCACGCGGCCCGCGCACCGCGCCGGCGGGATCAGCGCCGCGGCTTGCCGGCGGGACGGCCCTCGGACTTCGACGTCCTTCCGCGCGGTTTGTCGTCGGCGGTCCGCACGGCACGGGGACGGGCGCGCTCCCGCGGCTCGTCCGCAGGACCGGCCGAGGACGGCGGGGCGGGCGAGGACGGCGGGGCGGCCGAGGACGGCGGAGCGGGCGGGGCCGGCCGGCTCGGCGACCGCCCGGTTCCGCCGTCCGAAGCGCGAAAAGTCAGGGCACGGGAAGCCGGTGAGGGAGCGCGCGAAGGAGAGGCGGCCGGCTGCCGAACCGTCGCGCGGGGGCTCCCGGGGGAGGCCGGGCCGGAGGAGGGCTCCGTGGGCACGGGCTCGGTGGAGCCGGGGGCGGCCCGGCCGTCACCGGTTTCTCCGCCGTCCGGGGCCGCGGCGAGGGCGGCGCCGAGGACGGCCGTGAGCACCGCCGTACCGACGGCCGGCAGCAGACGGCGGGGGCGGCTCCCGCCCTGCCGCCGCGGGACATCCGGTGGTCCGGTCACGGCCGGGGCGGGCAACCCGTGCTCCGCCGTCTCCCTGTCCGGCCCGGGACGCCCGGCGCCGTCGAGGCCGGCACCGGACGCCGGGGCCGGCACGAGGCGCGCGCCAAGGGCGGACAGGGTCTCGGCGCACTCCCCGGCAGCGGGCCGTGCCGCCGGGTCGGAAGCCGTCATGGCGCGCAGGAGCCGCGCCAGCTCCGGGGGCGCCGAGCGGGGGACCGCGGGCAGGCGGTGCAACCGGGCCACAGCGGCCTCCAGGGGCGTGCCCCGGTACTCCGTCTCTCCCTTGAGGCACTCCAGCAGGACCAGGCCGAGCGCGTAGACGTCGGCGGGCGGGCCCACCTCCTTGCCCAGGACCTGCTCCGGCGCCAGATAGGAGGCGGTGCCGACGAGTTCGCCGGAGGCCGTGCGCCGGGTGGCGTCCGCCATCCGCGCGATGCCGAAATCGGCGAGGTGCGGGGCGCCTTCGGCGTCCAGCAGGACGTTCGACGGTTTGACGTCGCGGTGCACGATGCCGGCGGCGTGCACGTGGGCGAGCGCGCGTGCGAGGCCGGCGCCGAGCCCGGCCACGTCCGGGGGGTCCATGGGCCCCGCCGAGACACGCCGAGCCAGCGTGGTCCCCTTCACCAGCTGCATGACCAGGTAGGCGCAGTCCTCGTGCCGTCCCGCGTCGTACAGGGTGACGAGCCCCGGGTGCTGAAGGCCCGCCAGGACGACGGCCTCGTCGGCGAAGCGCTCCCCGAGCGCGGGGTCGCCGCCGGGACGGAAGACCTTGACGGCCACCGGACGCCGCAGGCGGAGGTCCACGCCCTCGTACACGTCGGCGACGCCGCCGGCGCCGATCCTGGAATCCAGCCGGTACCGGCCGCCGAGGAGCCGGGCAGAGGCGTGGAGTGCCGGCCGGGGTGCCGACGGGCGATCCCTCATGTGTGCTCTCCGTTGCTGCCGCGGGCGGAACGCGGACATCGACGACATCGCGGGGCGTGTACCCGGCACGGCCCCGCCCACCCGTCCAGGCCGTCCCGCACCGTGCCGGAGCGCGCCGGCGACGTCGGACGACCCGGCGCCCGCCTCGCCGGCTGACGGCCGCACCGGCCGCGAACACCGCGGCGGCACCGGTTAGTTCGGGCCCCCGCACATCGGGGCGCCCGGTGGCGCCCCTGCCCCGGTTCCGGCGTCCCCGGGGCCGTCGCGGCCGGCGAGCCGGCCCGACGGGCATGGATCCGCCCACAGGGGAGACCTGTTGAGGCAGCGCAAGACTCGCTCACCGTCGTCGAGGGGGAGACTCACATGCCAGTGGCCACATCGCGTGACGCACTCACCATCGGTGTCGCGGCCCTCGCGGGAGCCGTCGTCGCCGCTCGCTGGTGGGCGCACCGCCTCCCGCAGCCGCAGCCCGGCAACCGTGCCGTCGCAGCGGACCGGGTCGAGGAACTGCACCTGGCCTTCCGGGACCGCACCGTCCCGCACCCCGACGATCCGGAGAACGCCCTGCGGCGGTACTGGAGCCGGCTCCACCCGCTGACCCTCACGCCCACCGCATGAGCCGCCGCCGGTGAGCCGGGGGCGGTAGCCGCGGCGCACGCGCGCCGCCGTCCTCCCCGTCACGAGCGGTCCCCCATCTCCCGCAGGACCTGGCCGAGTTCCCGGCGCGAGCTGACGCCCAGGCGGGGAAAGACCTTGTACAGGTGCGAGGCCACGGTGCGGGGCGAGACGCGGAGCCGGTCCGCGATCTCGCGGTTGGACAGGCCCGCGGCGGCCATGCGGGCGATCCGCTGCTCCTGCGCCGACAGCACGAGCGGCTCGGACGCGGGCCGGGAGGCCGGGCCGTGGTCCCGCATGCTGACCCCGACCGCCCGCAGTTCGGCGCGGGCCCGGTCCCGCCAGGGCGCGGCCGCCAGGCGGGCGAACCCGTCGTACGCCGTGCGCAGCCGGGCGCGTGCCGCCGCCGTGTCGCGTTGCCGGCGCAGCCAGACGCCGTGGTCGAGCGCGAGACGCGCCCGGTCGAAGGGGCGGGCGGAGGCCACCGCCGCCACGTGGGCCCGCCGGAACCGCTCGGCGGTGTCGTCGGCCTCCTCGTGGGCGGCGAGCAGGGCACGGCCGTGCCCGACCAGGAGCGCCGTCTCGGCGGAGAAGGCGCCGAGCCGGCCGCGGACGGCCCGGGCGTCCTGGGCGCGTGCCGCGCGCAGGTCCCCCCGGGCCAGGGCGGCGCGCATGACGTCCACGTAGGCGTGGCGGGCGACGACGTCCCGGACGGGATCGGCGGCGGACAGCAGCGGCCGCGCGCCGCCGGCGGGTTCGCCGCCCGCCGACGCCAGCAGGTGGGCGGCGTGCTCGGCCAGCTGCGCGTGGTGCGCCGAGCCGTGGTCCCGGGCCCACCGGCGGACCTCCCGCAGCAGCCCGCCCCCCTGGTCCCGGCGGCCCTGGTAGGCGCAGACCATCAGCAGCCGGGCCTTGAGGTCGACGGCGTGCCGTACCAGCCCTTCGTCCTCCGCCTCGCGGATCAGCTCCGGCACCAGCTCGTCCAGTTCCGCCCACCGGCCTCCCGCCACCATCAGCGCCGCCTGCAGCGACCGGCAGTGCTGGAGCGGGCCGCTGTCCCGCTCCCCGGTACGCCGCAACGCGGTGGCCACGAGACGGCCGGCCAGGCCCGTCTCGTCGATCTGCCACGCGGCGTCGGCGAGCCACGCCAGCTCCCGCAGGCCGAGCGCGTCGGACGCCCCGACCGCCGTGCCGGCCAGCGCGCGCAGCCCCCGCCGGATCCCGGCCCTGCGGCCCACCGGATCGAGGTGGGCGGCGACGGCGATGCGCAGCGGCTCGTCGCCGTCGCTCCGCGCGCCCCGCTCCGCCAGCCAGTCCAGCGCCGTACGGGCCGGTTCGGGACGGTGGGTGAGCGAGCTGAGCGTCGCCAGCTGGAAGGCGGCCCAGTCACGCCGGTCCGGGCCCAGCACCTCCCCGGGGACCAGCGCGCCGGCCAGTGCCGTGTGGGCGGCCCGCGCGGTGAGGGCCGTGTCGAAGCCGGTGCTGGCCCGGACGATCCGCAGGGTGCGGGCCGTGACGGCCTCCTCGCGGCCCTCCAGGTCCCGGGTCAGGGCGAGCGCCAGGTCCGGCCTGCCGCACCGCAGTGCCGTGGCGGCCGCGGCCGTGAGACGGCGTGTGCGTTCCCGCGGGAGCGGGCTGAGCTCTCCGGCGCGTTGCAGGGCCCGCAACGCGGAACTCCAGTCGCCCCGGGCCAGGGCGGTACGGGCCAGCGCGTCCAGGCGGCCGACCCGGTCACCGCCCGCCGGGCCGGCCGTGCCCCGGCCCGCGGGCGCCCCGGAGCGGGCGGCGCCGAAGTCCGCCCAGGCGGCGTGGGCGTGTCCGCGGGCGGACGCGGGCGCCGTGGAGCAGGCCAGGCTGCGGTGGATGCGCCGGGTGAAGCGCGGGAGACGGTCACCGGTGACGAAACCGGCCTCCTCGGCCGGCCCCAGCGCGTCGGGTCCCGCCCCGACGAGGTCCGCCGCCCAGTCGACGTCCCGTGCCGTCAGGTCGCCGTCGGCGGCGGCGAGGACGGCCAGCAGGGCGCGGGTGCCGGCCGGCAGCCCGCGGAAGCGGGGGCCCAGGGCCGCGTCCAGCGCGGGCCCCGCCGGCAGCGGATCGGGCAGCGGGGCTTCGCCCCTGCGCTGGGCCGGCGTCAGCGCGCGGGGCAGGTCGATCAGCGCCAGGGGACTGCCCTCCGCCGTGGCGAGCACGGCGGACCGGACCGCCGGAGCCAGGTGCGGGTGGTGGTCGGCGAGCAGCAGACGGGCGGAGTCCTCGTCCAGACCGCCCAGGTCGACGGACGGCGCCTCCCAGCCCTCGAACGGGCCGGGGCCGCCGCTCGCCGCCGCCAGCAGCGCGATCCGGGTTCCGGTCAGCCGGGTGGCGAGGTAGGTGAGCGCTCTGGCCGAGGCCGGATCCAGCAGGTGGCAGTCGTCGACCGTCACCAGCAGCGCCCGGGGCCGGGCGAGGAAGGAGAGCCCCTGGTGCAGCGCCGCGCGGACGAGCAGGGCGTCCTCGGGCCGGTCGTCGCCGTCCACGGCCCGCAGGAGCGCGGTGCGCAGCGGGTCCGGCAGCGCGGCGGAGACGCCGAGGGCCGGGCGGCCGAGCCGGCCCAGAGCGCCGGAGCGCCGCTCGGCGTCCCGGTCCGTCCCGGTGATCCGCAGGACCCGCCAGCCCTCCTCGCGGGCCAGGTCGGCCGCCCACCGCAGCAGGGCGGTCTTGCCGAGGCCGGTCTCGCCCCGTACGGCCACCGCGGAGCCGTCGTGCGCGTAGGCGCGGTCGAGGGCCCCGGTCAGGGCACCGAGCGCGTCGCCGCGGCCCCGCAGGGGTTCCGGCCGCGCGGACCGCTCCCCGGGGTGTGTGTCGCCGGCCGGGCGCGGGAGGGGAGCGGCGGACCGGTCCGGGCGGAGCGGGGAAGTCGTGATCATCCGAGGGTTCTCCGGGTACGGCGGTGTGCTGGCGTCCGCGCCGCGAAGTGGGGGTCTGGCGCTCGTGGCACTCCCGCGACCCGGACCGGGGCGTCGTACCGGGCCGGCGGGCCCGGGCGCGGAGCCGCCCGGGCGGACGGGCCGGGGACGGTCCTGCCCGCGGCCGGGCCGGGCGGAGAGGCCGGAATCAAACTACGTCCGGGGCGCTGCACCGGCATCAGTCAATCGACCTGGATCGGCGACGAGGCGGGCGGGCCCGCGCCGGGCCGGGCGGAAGCGGGCCCGGCGGCGCGGCGGAGGGGCGGGCGGCGGAAGCCGTCGTGCGCGGGGGGTGCCACCGCGTCGTCGCGGGGCGGGTCGGGCGAGCGGGCCGCTGCCGTGCCCGGCGAGGTAGCGGTCGGCGGCCTGCAGGGGGGTGAGGCCGTCCACGTTGATCAAGGCGTCGATCTCCTCGACGCCTTCGTTGCCCAGGTACGGACGGTCCAGCCGGGCGACGGCCTCGGGGCGGATGCGGTCCAGCGCCTCCGGACCGACGACCGGGCCGGCGTCGTCCACGCCGCCCAGCAGCCCCTTGGGCTCCGCCGGCGGCCGCAGGCCGTGGAGGCGGTTGAGGTACTGGGGCCGCCCCAGCGGGATGACGGACCGCTCCCGCGCGGCCATGCCGCTCCTCGCACGACCCATGAGTCCAAGAAATCCTTGTCGTCTCTTCCATAGGCTGAGCGCATGGCGACGCTGCGACAGCTGGAGTATCTGGTGGCCATCGTGGACGAGGGGTCGTTCACCCGGGCCGCCGAAAGGCTCGACGTCACCCAGCCCGGACTCTCCCACCAGTTCCAGGCGTTGGAGCGCGAGGCCGGCGGCCCGCTGCTGGAGCGGCTGCCGCGCGGAGTGCGGCTCACCCCGGCCGGCCGCTCGATGCTGCCGCACGCCCGGGCCGCCCTGGCCGAGGCCGGCCGCGCCACCGCCTCCGCACGCCGTGCCGCGGGTGTGTCCACCGGCGAACTGCACCTGGCGACGCTCTACTCGGTCAGCTCCGGCGTGCTGCCCGCGGTCCTGGGCCGGTGGCGCCGGCAGCACCCGGGGGTACGGATCCGGCTGTTCGAGCACCGCCGCGGGGACGAGATGGCCCGGGCCATGGCCGCCGGCCAGGCCGACGTGGCGGTGGGTCCCCTGCCGGAGGGCTGGGAGGGTACCGCCCGCCACATCGGCACCGAGGAGTTCCTGGTCGTCACCTGCGCCGACGATCCCGCGGCGGCCGCGCCCGGCGCCCCCGGCGTGCGCCTGTCCGATCTCGCGGAGCGGGAGTGGGTGCACTTCACCCCCGACAGCGGCCTCTCCGACATCCTCGAGGCGGCGTGCGCGGCGGCCGGGTTCCGGCCGCGTGTCGCGGTGCGCACCGAGCAGGCCTCGTCGGCCATCGGATACGCCGCGGCCGGGCTGGGGCCCACGCTCGTGCCCGCCAACACCGTCCCGCCGTACTTCGGCGGCGTCCTCCTGCGTCCCGACCCGCCCCTGCGCAGGCGGCTCACCGGGTACACCCGCACCAGCCCGGACCCGGTGACCGCCTCCTTCCTGGACCTGCTCGGCGACCACGCGCCCCTGATGCCCCCGCACGTCGGCAGACGCCTGCGCCCCGCCGCCCGCACGGACCGGCGCCCGCCGCGGGAGCGCCGGTGACCCGCCCCCGTGGGCGGGCGCGGCGGCGTCACCGGGCGCGACCGGGGCCGCGTTTCCGGCCGGTGCCGAGGCGGTCCGCGCGCTCGGCCTCGGTCAGACCGCCCCAGACCCCGTACGTCTCCCGGGTGACCAGGGCGAACTCGGCGCAGCGCCGCCGTACGGGACAGTCCCCGCAGATCTGCTGCGCGCGCTGCTCCAGCTCTCTGCGCGGGGCACCGCGCGCTCCCGGCGCGGCGTAGAAGACGGAGCTGGACATGCCCCGGCAGGCGGCGTGACGCTGCCAGTCCCACAGAGCGGCCACGGGGGTCCGTGAGGTCGTCGCCATGGTCGTCCTCCTGACGGTCGGGCCGGTGTCCGCCCTCGGGGAACGGGCGGGACCGGCGTCGTACGAAGCACACGAGCACACGGCCGGCGGTGCCGTCCCCGGCCCCGCCCCGGTCGTACGGACCTCCCGGGGCGTCCCCGGGCCGGTGTCCCGGGCGGCGGCACCCGGTGACGCGGGCCGGGGACACGGCGCGTGCCCACCGCCCGATCATCCGGGGCCGCGGGGGACCGGCACATCCGTCGGACGACTCACGCGGACGGCGTGCCGCGAGGATCGGTCATCCGACAGAAGCACGACGGGCCGGGCCGCGGTGAGCCGACCACCCGGTCCCGGACCCGTCGTGCCCCTCACCCCGAGGGCGCCCCGGAAAGGCGGGAGCGAACCACCACGCGCACCCCCGATTCCCCGCCGGCCGCAGCCCCGGCCCGGCGTTCGGTCCCGGCCCCGCCGATCGCCGCGGGCGCGGGCACCGGCGCGCGGGCGGCCGCCGAAGGGCCGCGGCCGCCGCACGTCATGCCGGTCCACCAGTCAAACGACTGATCCGCGGGGCGGCGCCGGCCTGGAGAATCGCCCCCACCGAACAGGCGCTCGGCTTCCGCCGTGACGCCCCGTGGGCTGCCGAGAACCGGGGCTGACCGGGGCCCCGCGACCGGAGCGGCTCTTCGCCGGGGCGCGTCCGCCGGACCGGCCGCCCGCCCCGGCGGGACCACCGGCGACCCCGCCGCCGGCCCCGGTGAGCGGGCGCGCACCGGCCACGTCGTGGCCGGGCGGCCCGGGGCCGCGTACGGCGACGTGGTGCGGCTGCCGGCGGACGAGGACGCCGCGAAGTCCCGGCCGGCGCGGAACGGCCCGCCGAACTCCGGCGGAGCAGTACTCGAGGAAAGGACGACATCATGGCCGAGCAGGACGACCGGATCCTTCACCGGATCGCGGAGATGGCCCACGAGGAGCGCGAACTGCGGGACGCGCTGAGCGCCGGCCGGATCGGCAGCGCGCAGGAACGGGCCCGGCTGGGGAAGCTGGAGCGCGAACTGGACCAGTGCTGGGACCTGCTGCGGCAGCGCCGGGCCAGGACCGAGTTCGGCCAGGACCCCGACGGGGCCCGGGTGCGTCCGGCCTCCGTCGTGGAGCGCTACCGGTCCTGACACGCCCTCGGCGGGGCGCGTCGCCCCGGAGGCCGCCGACCGGCGGCCGGCCGTGCCCCGGGGAGCCCGCCCGGCGCGGGCGGCAGCGGACCGGCTCCGCCGCCCGGCCGGGCGGGTGCTCAGCGCCCGGCGCGGGCGGGCGGGGACGGCTCGGTGGGGCCGGAGCCGGTGAAGTGCGCGTAGACGATCACATTGGCGCGGTAGCCGGAGGCGCCGCTGTAGGCGCCGCCGCAGGTGATCAGCCGCAGCTGTGCGGTGTCGGTGGGGCCGTAGACGGCACGGGTGGGGAAACGGGACTTGGCGACGACGGTGACCGCGTCGACGGCGAACCGGGCCGTGCTGCCGTCGGCGCGGTCCACCTCGACCCGGTCGCCTTCCCGGACCGCCCCCAGCGCGTAGAAGGCGGCCCGGCCCCCGGGCAGGGCCGCGGAGTCGGCGTGCCCGAGGACGACCGCGGGCCCCGCCTGCCCGGGAGCCGCGCCGGCTTCGTACCAGCCGACGTCCCCCGCCTGCCGCAGCCCGGGGACTTCGACGGTGCCGTCGGCGTTCAGGCCCACCGGCCGGACCGCCGCCGTGATGCCGAGCCGCTTCACCCGGACACGGACCGGACGGGAGCGGCCCAGCGGCCGCACCGCCGCGGCGGACTCCTGCGGCGGGTCGGCGGTGAGGGCCGGCCGCGGACGGGGCTGGGGCGGCGGCTGCGGCGCGGACACCACGCCCTGCACGACCATCCCCAGGCCCGCCGCCAGGCAGGCCGCGGCCACCGAGGCCGGCCGGCCGCCGTACGGCCCGCGGCCGTGCTCAGTCCTGCTGCGCACCGCGTCGGCGACGCACCACGACGACCCCCAGGGCGCCGCCGGCCGCGGCCAGCGCGGCCCCCGCCGCCACCAGCGGCACGGTGGACGCCTGGGTGGCTCCGTCCCCGGTGTCGGGGGCCCCCTTCGGCAGCACGCCCGCGTCGGCCGCCTCCCTGACCCGGTCCCCGTCCCGGCCGGCCAGCCAGGTGCGGAAGTCCGCGATCTGCGCTCCCTGGGCGGTGGCGCCCGTCGCCGCCGCCAGCCGCAGCCGCGCGTGCGCCGCGCGTGCCTGCGGCTCCAGGGACTCGATGACGCCGCAGGAGTGGTGAGGGATCATCATGCGCACGAACGCGACGTCGAACCGCTCGCCCCTGTCGACCTGGCGCAGCGCCTCGAGCATGTCCTGCACGCCCTGCGCCATCTGGGCCATCTCCCGGCGGGCCTCGGCCGGCGCCTGCTCCGCCGCCTCCTGGGGCGTCATCCCGTACCACTGGTGCAGCCACCGCGTGAACTGCTCGATCTGCCGCTCGTGACCGGTGATGATGTTCTGCGCGTACCTGCGGACGTCCGCGTCCACGCCGCGCCGGAGTTCCAGCCGCGCCATCTCGACGGCCCCGCGGTGATGGGAGATGATCTCCGCGAGGAACAGCGTCTCCAACTGCTCGCCCCGCAGCTTCGCCAGCGTCTCACCGAACTCGTACGCCACCGGCTCCGTCGACATCGGCTGACGCCCCTCAGCCTCCGCCGCCGCGACGGCTTCCGCCGCGGGACCGCTCCAAGCCGCCGTGGCACCCGCACAGACCAGTGCGGCCGCGCACGCGGTGACCGCAGTGGCGCGCCGAACGAGGGATATGACCACTTCCATGTTCCTTCCGTCGTGCCGACGCGAGGCGAGGCCTTCACGCGGGCCGGACCTGTGGGAGCGCCCGCCGACCGTGGACGCCGCCCGCCCCGTACGCGCGAGCACACCGGGTGGCGGGCTCACGACTCAACGTAGGCAGGGGCGGTGCTCCGCGCTCCCTCGCCTCGGCCATCCGGGTCACAGCCGCGTCGCCGCCGCGAGCGACGCGGCCCGCGTGACCGGGCCGGGCCGGGGCGGGCGACCCGGCCGTCCGCCCCGGCCCGGCCGCGCAGGGGTCCCGGTCGTGCCGGAGTCCGCCCGGCCGGTCAGCAGGGCTTGCGCCAGGTGCTCAGCTCCGGCCTCTTGAGCATCGACGACAGCCCCAGCCTGCGCGACAGCGGGCAGAACGCGGCGGTGGGCTCCGTGTACTCCACGTGGAAGACCGCCTTGCCCGCCGCGACGAACGGTTCGAGCAGCGCGCATTCGCCGTACTGCGCGCACTCCTCGTTGACCGCGAAGTCGAAGTCGTCCAGCAGCTGCGGAATCTGGGCCAGGTCGTTCTTGAGCCCCACGGCCAGACCGCGCTCATGGGCGATGTCCGCGATCATGCGGTTGTACCGGAGCTGGTCGTCCGCCGTGAGCGGGAAGCCGGTGTCGTTGCCGTAGCCCTCGACCAGGTCCGGTTCCACCGCGTCGAAGCCCTTGTCCCGGCACATGTCGAACCGGCGTTCCATGAGGGGCCGCAGGACCGCCACCTGCCGGATGTCCAGCCAGCGCTCGCCGCGCCACCCGTTGGGCCTGCCCAGCACCGAGCGGGGGAAGGCGCGCCGGTCGGGACGGAAGTCCTCCCAGGCGCCGACGTTGACGTAGCAGATCACCCTGCGGCCGTCCCGGTGCAGGCGGGCGACGTCCGAGGCGGTGTTCTCGAAGCCGTCGATGTCGTAGACGGGCACGTCGACCGACGGGTCGACCCTGCCGTCGAGCTGCCACTGCCAGGCCAGGCCGGGGCGCGGCTGCCACACGGCGCGGGCGCGCGGGCCGGCCGCGCGGTCGTGGCCGCCGGAGCACGCGGCCAGGGCGGCCACCAGGGCCAGGGCGGCCGCCAGGGCCGGTACGAGCCGCCTCACCGGTCCGCCTCGGTCAGTGCGGGGGTCAGCCGGGACCAGGGATTGGGCGGTTCCCCCGTCACCGGACCGCACACCGCCGCGCCCCGCTCGCGCGCGGTGCGCACGGCGAGCGGCACGAGCGGCTCGGGCACCCCGTACACGAGGTGGCACAGCCGCCCGGGCGGCTGCCGCACGGCCCACGAGGGGCGGCTGAACGCCGACACGTACGTGGACCAGTGGCCCTCGAAGGTGACGGTCAGGTCGGCGAGGCGGACATAGCCGGGAGCGGGGTGGACGCCCGGGTTGAGGACGACGGGCGAGGCGCCGAGCCGGCGGGCGGACCGCACCAGGCGGCGGCAGGCCGGCAGCCCGTGCGGCCCGGCGGTCACCCGGTCCAGGAAGCAGCCGTCGGCGGCGTACCACTCCCGGTGCCGGCGCAGATCGGCGATGATCAGCTCCGGGTCGCGCGCGCCGTAGTCCGTGTCGACGTAGCCCAGCAGCCGCGCCCCCGCCGCGCGCAGCGCGCCGGCCGCGGCGACGAACGCCGGGTCCGGGACGGAACCGGGCCCGTCCGCGGGGTTGAGCACGACGGCGTAGGTGCGGGCGGCGCGGGTGACGAGCCGGTGCCACGCGGCCGGGTCCTCGGCCGGATGGACGTACAGCGGAATCAGCAGGTTCACCGCGCCGGCGCCCCCTCGGGGCGGCGGGGCGCGGATCCCGCGGCCGCCCACAGCGCCGCCAGCGACGCGTCGAGGGAGTGGGACGGCCGCCAGCCGAGGGCGTCGCGGGCGGCGGTGATGTCGGAGCACTGCCACGACACCTGCGCGGACCGCGCGGAGCCGCTCGCGCCCTCCTCGACGATCCGGCCCCGGAAACCGGCCACCTCCACCAGCCCGCGCACCAGCTCGCGCACCGGGACGGCCGCGCCGCCGCCGATGTTGAGGACCGGCGGGAGGGGGCCCGGCGCCGTGGCCGCCAGCCATGCCGCCCGTGCCACGTCGCGCACGTCCACGAAGTCGCGGTGGGCGGACAGGTCACCGAGCCGCACGACCGCGTCCGGACCGTGCCCGGCGTCCCTCAGCAGGGCGGTGACCCGGCCGGGCAGCCCGGTGGGCGGGGCCCCCGGGCCCACCGGGTTCCCCACCCTCAGCACCACCGCGTCCAGCCCCGACGCGGTCACCGCCACCGTGCCCGCCAGCTTGGTCGCGCCGTACGGGCCGGCCGGGCGGGTCGCCGCCGACTCCGCCACCCGCCGGCCGGGCGTGCCGGGGCCGTACTCGGCGGCCGAGCCCAGGTGGACCAGGCGGGCCCCGGGCGCCGCCCGGAGCAGCGCCGCGCACAGCACGGCGGGGCCGCGGGCGTTCACCTCCGCCAGGGTGACGGCGTCGCCGCCGGTCGCGCCCGCGCAGTTGACGACGGCGTCGGGCGCGGCCGACGCCAGCGCCTTCGCCAGGTGGTGCGGGGGGTCGGACGCGAGGTCGACGGTGACCTCGGCGGCGGGGGAGCGGCCGCCGACGAGCACCCGCGTGCCCGGCCGGGCGCGCAGGTGCTCGACGACGTGGCCGCCCAGGTAGCCGGTGGCGCCGAGAACGAGGACGCGCATGGGTGCTCAGGCTCCCTTGAGCAGAAGCGACTTGCGGCTGGTGAACTC
Organism: Streptomyces glaucus; assembly: GCF_039533365.1. NCBI lineage: Bacteria > Bacillati > Actinomycetota > Actinomycetes > Kitasatosporales > Streptomycetaceae > Streptomyces > Streptomyces glaucus. The sequence goes on along the minus strand of NZ_BAAATK010000038.1, from coordinate 43,120 downwards.
CGCGTTGGCCCGGTCGTAGTCGTCGGGGCGGCCGATGTCCAGCCAGTAGCCGTCGAACTCGTAGGCGTGCGGCGGCCGCTCGGCGGCGAGCAGGTCCAGCACCAGTTCGTCGAAGCCCAGCGGCAGCCCGGGCGTGTAGCCGTCGAGCGCGGACCGCGAGACGCCGTAGACGCCCATGGACACCCGGTAGTCGATGCTGGGCTTCTCGGTGAAGGCGACGACCCGGCTCGCGTCCGTGGTCAGCACCCCGAAGTCGATGTGCACCTTGCGGGCGTAGGTGGCGATGGTCAGGGGCGCGCCCGACGTCTCGTGCCGGCGCAGCACGTCGGCGTAGTCGAGGTCGGTGAGCACGTCGCCGTTCATCACCAGGAAGTGCTCCGGCAGGCGCTCGCGCAGGGTGAGCAGCGGGCCCATGGTGCCCAGCGGGCTCTCCTCGGTGGCGTAGTCGATTCTCATGCCCCACTGCGCGCCGTCGCCGACGTAGGCGCGGATGATCTCGCCGAGGTGGCCTATGGCGATGGTGCAGCGGGTGAAGCCGGCCGCGGACAGCTGGCGCAGCACGATCTCCAGGATGGCGTGCTGGTCGCCGATGGGGACGAGCGGCTTGGGCAGCGCGGTGGTGTACGGCCGCAGCCGGACGCCCTTTCCTCCGGCCAGGATCACTGCGTGCATGGCATACCTCCTGCGGATACGTGCCGGTCGGGTCAGATGTTGTAGATGCCGGTCTTGTAGCGGGCCAGGTTGGCCGGGTCGACGAACCACCGCGCGGTCCGCGCGAGCCCGTCCTCCAGGGTGTGGCGGGGCTGCCAGCCGGTCGCCGCCGTCAGCCGGGTCGCGTCGGCGACCAGCCGCAGCACCTCGGAGTGGGCGGGCCGCAGGCGCTCGGGGTCCTCGCGCACGTCCAGCGGGGCGTCCATGACCTTGCCGATCAGCGCGACCAGGTCGCCGACGGAGATCTCCCCGCCGGTCCCGGCGTTGAAGGTGCGGCCCACGACCCGCTCCGCCGGTGCGGTGCCCACCGCGAGGAACGCCTGCGCGGTGTCCTCGACGAAGGTGAAGTCCCGGGTGGGGCGCAGGTCGCCGAGGGTGAGGGTGCGCTGCCCGGCCGCCACCTGCCCGATGACGGTGGGGATCACCGCGCGCATCGACTGCCGCGGCCCGAAGGTGTTGAACGGCCGCAGCGTCACCACGGGCGTGCCGAAACTGGCGTGGTAGCTGTCGGCCAGCCGGTCCCCGCCGGCCTTCGAAGCGGCGTACGGCGACTGGGTGTTGATGGGGTGGTCCTCGGTGATCGGCACGGTCTGCGCGGTGCCGTACGTCTCGCTGGTCGAGGTGTGCACCAGGCGCGGCGTGCCCAGTGCGCGCACCGCCTCCAGCACGTTGAGCGTGCCGGTGACGTTGGTCTCCACGTAGCTGTGCGGGGCCCGGTAGGAGTACGGGATCGCGATGAGCGCGGCCAGGTGGTAGGCGCAGTCGGCGCCGTCGAGCAGGGCGCGCACCGAACCGGGGTCGCGCACGTCGCCCAGGACGATCTCCACCTGGTCGAGGACGTCGGCGGGCAGGGTCTCCAGCCAGCCGTAGGAGGAGAAGGAGTTGTACTGGGCCATGGCTCTGACGCGGTGGCCGGAGGCGACGAGCGCCTCGGTGAGGTGCGAGCCGATGAATCCCTCGGCTCCGGTGACGGCGGCGAGTGGTGCGGAGGTCAACTCTGGTGTCCTTTCGTCCGGTCGTGCGGCGGGGTGCCGGGGCACCGGGGGCGGTGGCGCGCCCGGTGGGGTCGCGCGGGCGGTCACACGTGCGGGGAGGGCCTGCCGAGCAGGCGGATCGCGCAGGCCGCCAGACAGGCCGCGGCCACGCCGCAGGCCAGGGGCAGCGCGGCCGGGCCCGGCGGCAGGTCGAGCCGGGCGGCCGCCCCGGCGCCGCCCGCGGCCAGCAGGCAGAGCACGGCCGGCGGCCAGGCCACCCCGAACGCCTGGAGGAGCAGGGCGGTCCACAGGGCCGCCGCGAGCAGCAGCAGCGCGGCCGGGTCGGAGCCGGTGAGCAGGGCCGGGGGCAGCAGCAGCAGGAGGTAGGCGGACAGGCACAGGCCGAGGACGGCGGCCGAGCGGAGCAGGAACGCCCCGGGCGTCGCGCTGACCCGCAGCGCGGCGACCGACCAGCCGCGATAGCGGTACAGCAGCCACTCGGCCGGGCCCATGCTCAAGGTCAGCGCGATCACCGCGTACGGCTGCCGCCGGCCCTCCAGCATGACGAGCACCGCCGCGGCCAGCCCGAACAGGCCGTAGGGGAGGGAGGAGGCCGCTCTCGGCCGGGGGCCGCCGGGCGCGGCCGGGGCGGCGAGGCCGGCCCGCAGGACCCGGGCGGTGGCGGCGAGCACCGCCAGCAGCGCCAGCAGGGGCAGGCCCGCCCGCAGCAGGGGGCCGGGCTCCCCCCACGGCAGCACCGCGGCGCCGGCGATCAGCGGGCTGAGCGCGGCCAGCAGCAGCCGCTCCCGGCCCAGCACCAGCAGTACGCCCGCCGCGGCCAGGTACAGCGACTGCACGGCCGCCACCGCGGTCACCGGGCCGCCCCCGGCGGGCAGCGCGGCGAGACCCGTGGCCACCGCCGCGCCCGACACGGACCCGGTCAGCAGGGTGCGGGCCGCCTCCCGGCGCCCGGTCACCAGCCTGAGGTGCGCCCGGTGGCCCAGCGCCTGCCCCCACGCCCAGGAGACGACACCCGCCACGATCAGGACGGGAGCGTGCCGGTCGACGCGCCACAGCGGGGCGGTGAGCAGGTAGGCCAGGGCCGGCAGCGCGAACAGCACCCCCCGCAGCAGACAGCGCACGGTGTCCGGCCGCCAGGGGTCGGCCGCGGCGGGCGGCTCGGGAAAGGTCCGGGGTACCCGCTCGTACAGCGCGGACGCCAGCGAGAACAGGTTCGGATGGCCGTACCGCTCCCTGACCAGGGTGGCGGACAGGCCCTCCGCCTCCAGCAGCGCGGCCACCTCGTAGGGGTGGACTGCGGGGCCGACACGGTCGGCGAGTTCGGCGGCGAGCGCGCTGACCGCCTCCTCGTCGGGACCCTGCCGGGGCAGCCGGATCGCGAGCGTGGTGTCGTCCAGGGCCCAGCGGGGGCGGCGGCGCGGCCGGGCCAGCCGCAGCGCCAGCGTGTCCTGCTCGGCGCCGCCGGGTTCGAGGGACATCGGCCCGCTCATCCGGCCAGGCTCCTCGTGCCGGCGGCCGCCGCGACGGGCACGGCGGCCGGGGCGGGGGCCCTGTCCCGCCCCGCGGACAGTTCGTGGTAGATGGCGCGGAAGGTGTCGATGGTCTGCCGCAGGGTGAACTGCTCGATCACCCGCAGGCGGGCCGCCTCGCCCATCGCCCGGCGCCGCGCGGGATCGCCCAGCAGCTCCAGCGCGGCGGCGGCCATCGCGGCCGGGTCGCGCGGCGGCACCACCAGTCCGGTGTCGCCGACGGCCTCCCGTACGCCGCCCACGTCGGTGGAGACGGTCGCCCGCCCGCACGACATGGCCTCGATCAGGGTGAACGGGAAGCCCTCGCTGATGCTGGACAGCATCACGACGTTGCCGGCCGCGTAGGCGTCCTTGATGTCGTCGACGCGGCCCTCGAACGTCACGGCGTCGGCGTGGCCCAGCTCCGCGGCCAGGGCCTCGCAGCGCTCCCGGTAGCCCTCCCCGCCCCGGGGCGTCCCGCCGAACAACCGCAGCCGCACCTCGGGCAGCCGGGCCCGGACGAGGGCGAAGGCGCGGATGAGGGTCTCCAGGTCCTTGATCGGGTCGACGCGTCCGGCCCAGCTGAGGGTGAGGGTCTCGGGCTCGGGGCCGGCCGGGGGGAAGGCGGCGGGGTCGACGCCGTTGTAGACCGTGCGGATCGACGCCGGGTCGGCGCCGCCCTGCTCCTCCCACAGCCGGTTGTAGCGGTTGCCGGGGGTGATCAGCGCCGCCCGGCGGTAGCTCTCCTCCGCCAGCAGCCGGAAGAATCCCAGGATCACCGCCTTGACCGGCCAGCGGTAGGGCGCGGTGCGGTGGCCGAGGTAGCGTTCGCGCAGGTAGACGCCGTGTTCGGTCAGCAGCAGCGGAACACCGTGCCGTTCCAGGGCCGCCAGTCCCGGCAGTACGGCGACGCCGCCGCTGACGGCGTGCGCGACCCCGTCCTCGGGCGGTGGCGCGGCCAGGGGGCGCAGGGCGTGCTCGAGCAGGGCGGTGGCGGTGAGCGCGTCGTGCAGGGTCGGCCCCGCCTCGCGCACGGTCAGCCCCGGACGCGTCCACACGGCGGTCAGGATCTCGATCGCGGTGTCGCCGCGCAGGAAGGGGCTGAGCAGTCCGTCCGCCGCCGCCCGCGCCAGGGCGTACAGGGCGGGCGCGAAACCGTCCTCGGCGCGGGCGTCGACCAGCGCGGTCAGGAACCGCTCGTAGGCGTCGGCGAGGCGGCGGCGGGCACGGCCGCGGGGCGGGCGGCCCGCCGGGGCCTCGCCCCACATGGGTACGGACAGGACGCCGGAGACGTGCCCCGGCAGGTCCCACACGATCGGCTCGCGCCCGGTGCCGGTGACGGCGATGACGTCGAAGTCGATGTCGGGCATGCCGGTGACGAGCTGGTCGCACCAGACGCTCACACCGCCGTGACTGTGCGGGTAGGTGCCTTCGGTGAGCAGGGTGACGCGCGTCGCGCCGGGGCGTCGCGCGCCGTGGTGAGCGGGCATCGGTGTGCTCCACGGCCGGGGTGTGAGGTGGTCGTGCCGGTCCCGGCCGGGGGCGCCGGCCGGGACCTCGCTGCCGGTGCGCCGGTCAGCTCCCCGCGGCGGGGGGAACCGGCTCGGCCACGCCCTCGGGCACGCGGGTGCCCGGCGCCGGGGCGGTGGCCGGTGCGGAGCCGCCCGCGCCGGTGGCCGTGGGGGAGGCGGCGGACGGCGGCAGGGCGAGGGTGAGCGGCGCGGTCGCGGCGGCCGTCCAGCCGGACCGTCCGCCCGCGTAGGCCTCGCCGAAGGCGGAGCCGGCCCGCGTGGTGCCCTCGGGCATGGTCGCGGGGACCGCCACGCCGTCCGGGCCCTCGACGGTGACGGTGCCGCCGACGCGGTAGGCGGTGACCTGTCCGTCCCGCACGGCCGCGCGCCACGCGGCGCGCCGCTGCAGTTCGCTCCCGATGTCCTTCATCCGCGGGTTGACCACCGGGGTGTTCTCCGCGAAGAGCGTGTCGTAGGTGTCGAGCACGCCGTCCAGGACCGGGTAGGCGATGCGGTCCTCGGCCAGGTTCGACTGGTGGATGAAGTGCGGCCTGGGGTCGTTGGCGAGGACGTGGCCGAGGGCGATCCGCCGCTCCAGGGGCACGATGTGGTCCGTGTAGCCGGTGGCCGGGTCCAGCGGGGCGGGCAGGCAGGTGGTGGTGGCCGGGTTGTCCTCGCAGATGCCGCTGCCGCCCTGGGCGCGGCTGGTGTAGATCCAGTTGTACTCGTCGACCTGTTCGGCCGCCCGCCCGGCGTTGTAGAAGATGTTCATCGGGTAGCGGGGGACCGTGGTGGCGGGACCGACCCGGCGCTGGTCGGGTTCGCGGGAGTTGTCCGAGCCCAGCCAGGCGATGCCGGTGTCGGCCAGGGCGAGCGCCAGGTTGGGGTTGTCGGCCGGCTGCTGGGGCAGCACCCGCAGCCCGGAGTGCTCGCCGGTGACCAGTTCGCTGTTCTCCAGGGGCAGTCCGGCGGTCTGTCCCCAGACGCGGTTGTGGGCGATCTCGTCGGCGAGATCGTCGCGGCCGACCCATTTGGTGCTTCCGTCGGCGGTGGTGGCGCACCGCCAGGGCACCACGGTGGTGTCCTGCTCGCAGCCGAGGAAGGCGTGCGTATAGGTGTGGTTGATCCAGCGGAACGCGTCGCGTTCGGCGATGAGCTTGTCGGCGAGCGGGTCGGCGCCGGCGTTGTCCTCGCGGTGGTCGACGCTGCCGGCGCCGTTGTAGGCGAAGTCGAGGGCGAAGCCGTGCTCGCGCTGCCAGGCGGTGGCGTGGTCGACGTCCTCGGGCGTCATGCGGATCGGGTCGGGGGCGGCGTTCGGGTCCGTGCAGTCCACGTCGCCGGGCGTGCAGTTGAGGGTGGAGTTCCAGCGGTCGTCCGCGGCGAACACGTCGTCGACGTGCACGGCGAAGTAGTTGCGGGAGGCGCCCAGGTGCACACCGCCGGTCATCCACTCGACGATGCCGCGGGCCAGCAGCCGGAACTGCTGCTGGTATTGGTTGTAGACGAAGGTGACGACGAGTTCGCGCCGCCCGTCGTGCCGGTACTCGCCCACCAGCGAGCCCCGCCCGGCCGTTCCGGGGATCGGCGCCTCGACGTACGGGGTGAAGTCGGCGCCGGCCACCGGGGTCGACAGGTACGCGTAACTCTCGCCCACGTCCGGCGAGTTGTCCTCGAACGGCACCGGACCGTCGAGGTAGCCGAACGGCCCCGAACGGCCGGCGTCGGTCACCTCGGCCCGCACCCCGTCGACGCTGCCGGAGTAGCCGCCCTGGACCGGGTAGCGGAGCCCGGCCTCGGGCCGGGCGTACGTGTACGCGTCGACCTGCGGGATGTCGTAGGTCCGCTCGTAGGCCACGAGCGCGGCCATCTCCGGGGAGTTCGCCGGGAACGGGTTGTCGTTGGGCAGCACGACCGCCTGGAACCGGGCGCGCTCCCGGCCGTCCACGGTGTCCGCGAGGTAGCCGGCGTCGATCACGGGCCGGTCGGACCGGGTCAGGTCGATCTCGGTGTACGGGGTTCCCGCGGTGTCCAGTTCGGCCGCGATGGCGTCGGTGGCCGGGCCGCCGTCGCTCACGACGAGCACCCGCAGATCGATGCGGGGAGCCGGGGCGTCGGCGTGGGCCGCCGTGGCCGGGGTGCCGAGGGCGGCGATGAGCGCGCCCGTCGTGAGCAGGGTGGTGCGTATGGTCCGCTTCATGCGGTGCTGTCCCCTCCCAGGGCAGGGGTGAGCACTGCTCCGCGGAGCGGACGCACCCCCTTGCGCGGCGCCGGCTTCCCCCTCAGAGGCCGGTCGTCGACGCATCCGTCGCGTCACATAGTGAGGCGTCTGTGCAGCTTTTGTGGTCCTGCTGCGAAACCTGACGAAAAAAAGCGGGTGTGTTTCAGGCGTCGTCTGGGCCGGGCCGCGGGTCCGGCGGCTTGCCGGGGACCCCGGCCGGCGCCCGCTCCATGGGCTGTCGCCCAGGTCGGAGGGGGTATTACGGGACACCGGCGGGCCGCTGGGGCCCGCCGGCGCCGTGGACCGGCCCGCCGGATCGCCGTGGGCCGGTTTCAGGTCATGGCCTGATCCGGTGTGGCCGTCAGGAGCAGAGGACGCGCGTCTCGGGCGTGTGGACCGGGCCGCCGCTGGTGTTCGTGCCGTCGCTGAACTCGGCGTAGAAGTACGAGTAGAAGCCGATGTTGCCGTTGCAGCCGGAGTCGGCGGCGATCTGCAGCGTCAGCGTGACGGTCCGGCTCTGGCCGGGCGGGACGGGGGCGCCGTAGTTGGTGCCGAGGTCGGTGGGGCCGGTGCCGGAGCAGGCGGTGGGGCCGGCGGCCGTGGCGAGGCTGCACCCGGTGATGGCGTACTTCAGGTCGGGGCGCTGCGTGGTCAGCCAGGTGGGGTCGATGGTCTGGTAGACGAACCAGAGGTCGTAGGTCTTGTTGTTCGTCAGCGTCATCGACAGGTTCACGGTGCCGCCCGGCGTGGTGGTGGCGGTGTCGGTGGCGAACGTCAGCTCGGCGGGGGCGGGCTCGGCCGCGCTCGCGGAGGGGGCCAGGCCGAACACGGCGAGGGCGAGGGCGAGGACGGCGGTGAGGCCGAGACGTCTCATCAGGGGTGATCGCATGGGCCGGGAGGCTAGGCACGGGGCGGGCGCGGCGTCTTCCCCCGGGACGGTGCCCGGATCCGGGAACGGCCGAAAGCATGCCTCCCGCGACGGTGCGGCGGCGAAGGCGCGAGGGGCGGCCGCGGACGTGTACGCGCACGGTGGAGCCGGTGCGGCACACCGGCCCGGCGGAGGGGCCGGGCCCGGCGTCCCGGCGACACGGCGACGGCGGTATTGGCGTGTACCGGTCGCACCGCCGCCCCAGGGAGACGGACCGCGCCCGGTCCGCGGCACCGTGTGACGGCCCGGTGCGCGTGTGCCGCGGGGGAGCGGTACGGACGCCGGGGAACGGGTCGGCGGCCGCCCCGGACCGGCGGTGAGGGGACCGGCGCGGACGGCGGCGAGGGGACCGGCGCGGACGGGCCGTACCGCCCGCTCACCGCCGCCGGCCCGGCGCCCCGGGCGTGCCGCGCCCCCGGGCCGGCGCTGCCCGGCGGCCCTCACCCGGGCGGGAGCGAGGTGACCGTGCGGGTGAGCGAGTCGTAGACGCGTGCGGTGACGAAGCGGCCGTGCACGGGCTCGTGCAGGCCGGGCGGCAGAAGCCGGTCGTCCGGCGCGTTCCAGGCCGGCCGGCGGCTGCGGCCGAGCGTGATGTGCGGCTGCCAGGTCTCCGGCAGGAGCAGGGGGTGGTCCGGCGCGCATCCCGCGGCGAGGAGCACCTCGTGGACGGTGGCGTGCACGGCGAGGAGCTCGGGAACGCGCCGGACGCGCCAGGCGAGCACGTGCGTGCGGCCGGAGAAGCGCACGAGCCCGTCGAGCACGGCGGGACAGTCCAGAGCGCCCAGCCGCCCCCGCAGCTCCTCCTGCGCCGCCGGGGTCAGGGAGCCGACCGAGGCCAGGGTCAGGTGCGGCCGGTTCGTCGGGTGACCGTGGTGCCGCTGACTGGGCTCCCCCCGCGCGGCCAGGTGCTCCCAGACGCGCCGGACCTGCCGCTCCGTCTCCTCGTCGAGGAGCAGCTCGACCGTGTTCATCACCGCGCTCCCGGGAAGGCGCCGGACGGCCGCGGCGCGGAGCCGGGGGCGCCGCCCGCCGGGCACGCGGCGCGCGCACCGGGGCGGCAGGCCCCCCGAGGCCCGCTCAGCGCGAGAAACGCCAGTCGGGGACCGACGGCATGTGCGGCGCCATCGAACGGGCCCGCTGCCACATGCCCTGCGTCTGCGCGGCGTACCGCTGCTGTTCACCGTGCAGGGCGCCGAGCACCACGAGGCAGCCGGTCAGCGCCGGCACCGCCCACTGGGCGTAGGAGAGGTGGCGCTGGGCCTTGTCGGTGTCGATGGGGTGCTTGGCCGCCTTCTCGGCGTCCTTGGGGTCGTCCGAGGAGGCCAGCTCGATCTTCTTGCCGAGGATGCGCGAGTAGGCGGTGGCGGCCAGGGCCGCCCCGGTGACGACGGTCTTGGCGAGGGTGGCGGCCGCCGCGCCCTGCTGGGTGGCGACGCGGGGAGCGTCCGAGGCCAGCATGCCGCCGCTGCCGAACAGGTGCAGGCCGATGGCCGCGGCGTTGACCGGTGTCCACTTCGCCCAGCCGGCCGAGGAGATCCGGGCGGTGGCCGCCCGTGTTCCGCCCTCGGTCTCGGCCGCGCCGTTGAGGCCGACGGCACCCATCAGAGAGCCACCGAACCACGCTGCCAGCCCGATGTCGTGCAGGCTGCGCATGAGGGTGTTGCGTTCGGACATGAGGAACTCCTTCGCAGACGGTGAGCCGGTGGTGAAACCGAACAGCGGGCGTGTTCACCGTCGCCCGCGGACGGGCGGCGCGCCATCACGACTGGTACGAACGGGGCACTCCCCGGCGCTGGGACGCGGGCGGAGCGGCCCCGCCGCAGCGCCCTCCTCGGCGTCCCGCCGGCCACGGCGCGCCTGGGCGGACGCCGCGTTCCGGCGACGCCTCCCGCCGGACGGGCATCCGGCCGCGCGGGTGATCCGCCCACCCCGATGGCGCAGCGGGGCACCGCACCGGCGGCGGCCGGCTCCGGCCGCGGCGCAGACTCGACGGGACCGCCGAGGAAGCCGAGGAACGAGGACAGCGGCCGGCGCGGCCCCCCGCGGCTCCGCGCAGCCCCACCGCCCCGGGAGTCGCCATGGCCCGCACGGACCCTCCCCGCGTCAGCGTGATCATCCCCGCCTACGACTCCATGCCGGAACTGACCAGGTGCGTCACGTCCGCCATGGAGCAGACGATCGGCCTCGACCGGATCGAGATCATCGCGGTCGACGACGGTTCGACCGACGGCACCGGGGCCGAGCTGGACCGGCTCGCCCGCGGCTGTCCCGCCCTGCGCGTCGTCCACCAGCCCAACAGCGGGGGAGCCGGCGGGCCCCGCAACACGGGCCTGGACCTGGCCCGCGGCGACTACGTCTTCTTCCTCGACTCCGACGACTACCTGGGGCCGGACGCGCTGCGCCGCATGGTCGCGACGGCGGACGAGAACCGCACCGACGTGGTGCTCGGCAGGATGGTCCCGGTGGGCGGACGGGCCGTCCCCACGGCCGTCTTCTCGCACAACCAGCCCCGGACCGACGTCTTCTCCTCCCACGCCTACCGCACCCTGGGGTGCTGGAAGCTCTTCCGGCGCTCGCTCATCGAACGGCTGAACCTGAGGTTCCCGCCGTACCGCAACTGCGAGGACAAGCCGTTCACCGCCGCCGCCTACCTCAACGCCGACGGCATCTCCGTGGTCGCCGACTACGACTGCTACTACTCGCGCGACCGGGGCAACGGCAACAACCTCACCCGCACCGCCGCCGCCCTCGCCGACCGCATGGACGGCACCCGCCTGTGCTTCGAGACCGTCGCCCGCTACCTGGAGCCCGGCGCGCGCCGGGACCGGATCATGCGCCGCCACGTGGAGTGGGAGCTGTGCGGCCCCCTGCGGGCCCTGCTCCCTCTGGAGGACGAACAGGCGGCGCGCGAGCGCTTCTACCCGCAGTTCCGGCACTGGGCGCTGACCTACGTGACGGAGGGCGTCTTCCGGCAGATCGCCCCGCCCGACCGGCTGCTGGTCCACCTCCTGCGCGCGGACCGCTACGAGGACCTGATGGAGGTGGCCCGGCACGCCGAGGAGGACGCGGCGCGCGGTCACGTGGTCGACGAGGGCCGCGTCCACTGGAACCATCCCTACTTCCGGGACCCCGCCAAGGGTGTCCCGGACGCCTGCTTCGACGTCACGAGCCGGCTGCCGGTCCACCACGACCTGACCGCCCTGGACTGGCGGGACGACGGCGCCGTGCTCCACCTGGCCGGCCACGCCCGCATCGAGCACGTCGCCACCCGTGATCCCGGCACCCGTCTGATCCTGCGCTCCCGCGACGGCACCCGGCCGGACGTCGGCGTGCCCGTGACCGCCCGCACCGTCACGGACCTGCCCGGCGACGGCGCGTACGACAGGGCCGGCTTCACCGTCGACGTGGACCTGCGGACGGTGGACGCGGGCGCCCCTCTGGGCCACGGCCTGTGGGACCTCTTCCTGGACGTGCGCGCCCAGGGAGTCAGCCGGACCGTCAGGCTCCGCCGGCCCCGTGCCGAGGGGGACGGCACCGGGACCGCCCCGCCGTGGCGGGAGACGGCCTTCGTCGCCCGGCCCGGGCACCGCCCCACCGTCGCGCGCCTCCTCCCCACCCCGGACGGGAACCTCGGCCTGGAGGTCCGGCGGGCCGGGCACCGGGCGGCGCGGGCGTGCCGCGTGACCGGGACCGCCTGGGACGTGTCCGCCCCCGGCACGCTCGTGGTCACCGGACGCCTCACCGGTGACGCCGCACGCGGCCCGGAACCCCTCGCCCTGTGCGCCGAGCACGACTCCGGCGCGGTGCGCGCGCTGCCCGTGCGGTGCACGCCGGACGGCCGCCCCGCCGATTTCACCGTCCGGCTGCCGGTCGGGAAACTCCCCCCGGGACGGTGGACGCTGACCCTCCGCGCGCGCGACCCGGACGACCGGGCACCCGTCCCGCGCCTGGACGGGCTGGCCGGCACCCGCTGGTTCCGCGCGTCCCGGCTGGGCCGCCCCTACTACGCCAAGCCGCTCGCGGGCGGTCCGGGGAAGACGCTGGTGCTCCGGGTGGCGCCGGTCCGGCTGACGGCGGCGCTCCGCCGACGGCTGGGAACACGCCGCGGGTGACCGGCCGGCCGCCTGCCTCCGCCCCGGTCGCCCGCGTGCGCGTCCGCCCGCGCCGCTCCCCCGTCCCCGGGCGCGCCTGCCGCCTCCTTCCCCCGCCGGCCGCGTGCCCGTTCCGCGCGCCGCCGGCGGCGAACGCCACGCGCCCCCGCGCCTTCGGGGGCCGGCGCGCGGGCCCGCGCCCGCGGCCGGACGAGGCTTAGCGGCGCGGGTACGTGGAAACGACTACTCCCGAACGACTGCCGCAGCGGCGGCCGGTCGACACGGGGAGGGGTCTTACGTGGATGTTCCCTTGTACCTGAGGCCGCGGGTGGAAGAACCGCTCGCCTCGCTCCTGGGGGACGTACCGTTTCTGCACTCGCTCGTCGACGCGCTGGGGTCCCCGCTCAACGTGCTGCTGCCCGAGGCCGTCGCCGAGAACGCCCGCCGCTTCCGTTCCGTCTACCGTCGCCACCGTCTCCAGGGGCGGGTGTACTTCGCGCACAAGGCGAACCGGTCCAGCGCCCTGGTGCGCAGGCTGGCGGCCGAGGACCCGGCCGCCGTCGGGGTCGACGTCGCCTCGCCGGGGGAGCTCCGGCACGCGCTGAGCTGCGGCCTCACCGGGGACCGGGTGATGGCCACCGGCCCCAAGGACCCGGAGTTCCTGTGGCTGGCGGCCCGGGTGGGGGCGACGGTGAACCTCGACTCGCCCGGCGAGCTGGAACAGCTGGCCGGCCTGGTGCGCAGGCACGGGCTGGGCCGGACCGGTGTGCTGGTGCGCCTGTCCGCGTTCGAGCCGGCCGCCGGGCACGGGGGAGCGGGCACCCGGGTGCTCTCGCGCCGCAGCCGCTTCGGCACCCCGCTGCGGGACGCGGAGGCGCTGCTGTCGGCTCTCGAACGGCACGCGGACGCCGTCGAGCTGACCGGCGCCGCCTACCACCTGGACACCACCGGCGTGGAGGAGAAGGTCCGGGCCCTGGAGCAGTGCGTGCTGTTCCTGGACGCCTGCCGGGCGCGGGGCCTCGCGCCGCGTGCCGTCGACATCGGCGGTGGATTCGGCGTCGGCTACGTCGCCGACGCGCAGGAGTGGGAGCGCTGGACCACCGCGCTGAGCGAGGCGGTGCTCGGCGGCCGCCCGCCGCTGACCTGGCGCGGTCACGGCTACGGACTACGCAACGAGGGCGGCACGGTGCGCGGGGCGGCCGCGCTGTACCCCGGCCACCGTCCCACCGCCGGCCCCGGCTACCTCGACGAACTGCTCTCGCTGCCCGCACCGGTCCTGGGCCGCCCGCCGGCCGACCTCCTCCTGGACCACCTGCACGACCTGTACATCGAGCCGGGCCGTTCCCTGGTCGACCAGTGCGGGCTGTCGCTGGCACGGGTGCTGGACGTACGGCCGGCGGGCGAGGAGCCGGACCGGTACCTGGTGCGCCTCGGCATGAACGCCGGGGACGTCGGACTGGAGGAGCACGGCGTGCTCGTGGATCCCGTGCTGCTGCCGCGCGGCGGACCGGGGGAGGACGGGGAGGGCCCGGTCGGGGTCTTCCTCGCCGGCAATCTGTGCCTGGAGGCGGACCTGATCACCCGGCGGCTGGTCTTCCTGCCGCGGCTGCCGCGCGTGGGCGACCTGCTGGCCTTCGCCAACACCGCCGGTTACGCGATGGACTTCCACGCGCACCACGCGCAGCGGCAGCCGCTGGCACGGACGGTCGCGGTGGAACAGGAGGGCGGCTCCTGGCGCTGGTGCCTGGACGAGGACTACTGGCCGATCACACCCTCGGGGGGAATGCCCGCATGAGGTACGACAGCATCACGGAAGCCATCGGGAACACCCCGCTGGTGCGCATCGACCCGGCCGTGCACGGGCTGCGCACCATCGACCTCTACGCGAAGCTGGAGATGCTCAACCCGTTCGGGTCCGTCAAGGACCGGCCCGCCTGGCACATGGCCCGGCCCCACCTGGAGGGCGCGGCCGGCGGAGGCGGGACGGTCGTGGAACTGTCCAGCGGCAACACGGCCAAGGCCCTCGCCCTGCTGGCCGGCATGCACGGGCTGAGGTTCAAGAGCGTCACCAACCGGATGCGCGTCCCCGAGATCAAGGAACTGCTCCTGCTCCTCGGCGCCGAGATCGAGGAGCTGCCGGGACGCAGCGAGTGCCTCGACCCGACCGACACGGACGATCCGCTGACCCACTTCCACCAGGCGCTCTCCGAGCCGGGGAACACCTACCTGCACACCGACCAGTACTTCAACCCGCGCAACGTCGAGGCGCACGCGGCGGGCACCGGGCCGGAGATAGTCAAGGACCTCGACGGGCGGGCGCCGGACTGGTTCATCGCCTGTGTGGGCACGGCCGGTTCGTCGACCGGCGTCGCCCGGGTCCTGCGCGAACACGACCCGGAGGTGCGGGTGCTCGGCCTGGTCGCCCACAAGTCGGACTTCATCCCCGGCATCCGCACCATCGACGAGGTTCACCAGGTCGGCCTGTTCGACCCGGCGACGTACGACACCATCGAGTCGGTGACCTCGGACGAGGCCATCGACGGGATGGTCACCCTCATCCGCCGCTGCGGACTGCTGTCGGGGCCGACCGGGGGCGCCGCCTACCAGGGGGCGGTACGGCATCTGCGGAAGGCCGACACGGAGCCGGTGGAGCCGGGACGCCGCCGGACGGCGGTCTTCATCGTGTGCGACCGGGCCGAGAGTTATCTGAGCTACGTGCGTCAGCGCCGCCCGGAACTCCTGGGCCGGACGCGCCGGACGCACTCCGTCCCGGTTCCCACCGACGCCGAGGCGCGCTCCCAGGCCCGCGTCATCGGCGTCGGCGACGCCCGGAGCTGGATCGCGCAGGGGGACCCCCGTCCGCTCGTCGTCGACCTGCGCAGCCCGCACGCCTACGCCGCCCTGCACATCGAGGGCTCGGTCAACATCGCCGACGAGCTGTTCGAGGAACTGCTCCGGGGCGGGCTCCCGTTCAGCAAGCGGACGCCGGTCCTGCTGGCCTGTCCCGTCGGCGAGAAGTCGCTCCGCCACGCCGCGCTGCTGACCCGGATGGGGCACCCCGACGTCCGGAGCCTGGCGGGCGGAATCGTCGCCTGGCGGGACGCGGGCGCACCGCTGGTGCGCGCATGAGCGCGGCCCGCCCGCTCCCCGGGACGGAGCACGACGCGCAGGCGCTCTGGCAGCGGGAGCTGAGGGAGCAGTTCCCGATCGTCACCGCCCATCCGGAGCTGGCGTATCTCGACAGCGCGGCGACGTCCCAGAAGCCGCGAGCCGTACTGGAGGCCGTCCAGGCCTACCTCACGACGTCCAACGCCAACGCGGGCCGGGGAACCTACCCCTGGGCCAACCGGACCACGGAACTGGTGGAGGGGACCCGGGAGCGGGTCAAGGCGTTCCTGGGCGATCCCGAACCGGACCGCTCCGCCGTCCACTTCACCAGCGGCACCACCGAGGGCCTGCGCACCGTCGCCCGCGACTGGCTCGTTCCGTACCTCGCCGACGGCGACGAGATCCTCGTGCCGTTCGCCGACCACCGGGCCAACCTGGATCCCTGGCTCGAGGCCCGGCGGCTGCTGGCCGAGCGCGGCGTCGACGTCCGCGTCCGGGCGCTGCCGTACCAGGCGGTCTCGGGCGACTACGACCACCGTTCCCTCGGCGAGGCCGTCGGACCGCGGACCCGGTTCGTGGCCGCCACGCACGTCCACCACGTCTACGGCGGTGACATGAACGTGCACCGCATCCGCGCGGCGGTCGGCCCGGACGTGCCGATCTGCCTGGACGCGGCCCAGAGCGTCGGCCACCTGCCCGTCGATCTCGGCGACCCGGCGCTCGACGTCGACTTCGTGGTCTTCTCGGGACACAAGGCGATGGCCCTGCCCGGGACGGGAGCGGTGTGGGCGCGCAACGCGCGGGGTCCGGTGTTCCGGCCGGCCGGCTGGCAGGGGACGCCCAACACGGTGGGCATCGTGTCGCTGCGGGCCGCGCTCGACTGGCTCGACGCGGCCGGCCCGGACCGGATCGCGCGCTGGACGGCCGCTCTGACGACCCGGCTGACCGACCGGCTGCGGCACCTCGGTCCGTACGAGGTCCTCGGCTGCCCCGCCAGCCTGGCCGCCGACTCCGCGCTTCCCGCGGCCCAGCGCCGGCACGGCATCGTCACCTTCCGGCACCGTGACATCCCGTCCGACGACCTGGGCTTCATCCTCTTCAGCCACGGTTTCATGGTGCGGGCCGACAGTCTCTGCCAGGCCGGCGCGGACGACGGGGACGGGTCGGTGCGGGTGAGCCTGCACGTGTACAACACGGCGGAGGAGGTCGACCGTCTGCTGGCCGTGCTCGCGTCGCTGACCTGAATGGCAACTGATAACCGTTTCCACCTGTAGATTCGGCCGTGTCCGCGCACAGGTGAGAGACGGAAGAGGTGGCGCGACCAGATGGGCGTGAGCATGGCGACGGCCAGGACGTGGGTGGAGCGCTGGGAGAGGCAGCAGGAGCGCTACGCGGTGGCCCGGGAGGAGCGGTTCACCGTGATCGCGGACGTCGTCGAGCACGTCACGGCCGGCCGCCCCCGGCCGCTCCTGCTCGACCTGGGCTGCGGCCCCGGTTCCCTGGCCGCCAGGCTCGCCGGCCGCCTGCCGGGCGCGGAGGTCGTCGCCGTCGACATGGACCCCCTGCTGCTGGAGCTGGGGCGCACCCATCACGCCGACGCCGCCCGTTACGTCGACACGGTGATCGGCGAGGAGGGCTGGACCGACGCCCTCGGCCTGGACCGCCCCCTGGACGCCGCCGTCTCGACGACGGCCCTGCACTACCTCCCCGAGCCGGTGCTGCGGGACACATACCGCCGTCTCGCCGCCCTGCTGCGCCCCGGCGGCGTCCTGGTCAACGGCGACCACTTCCCGCCGGACGAGGCGCCGTGCGCGGCCATCACCGCGTACGTGGGGCGCCGCCGCGCCGAGCGGACGGGCGGCCTCGCCCACGAGGACTGGCAGTCCTGGTGGGCCGCGGCGGCCCGGGACCCGGAACTGGCCGACCTGTGCGCGGAGCGCGAGCAGCGCCGGACGGCCTCCTCGGGGGGCGGGGCCGGCGAGGGCCTGACGGCGGGCCGCCACGCCGCGTTGCTGCGGCAGGCGGGTTTCCGCCACGTCACGCCGGTCTGGCAGTTCGGCGACAGCGTCGTGCTGGTGGCGGTCAAGGGCGACTCGCCCGAGGAGGACGCCGCCGGTCTGCCGTGAGGCCGCGGCGGCCCCGCCCGCGCCCGGCCCGGTGTGCGCCCCCGGGCCGGTCGCCCGCGGGCACGGCCGCCTCGGCCGCCCGCGTCCGCTGCGCGTGCGCGGGGGCCGCCGCCGTCCTACGTTGAGGGGGTACGCGGCGGTGGCCGCCGGACGGGCGGCCGCCCGGACGATCCGCACCGGGAGCACACCATGACGTCCGCCACCGGGCACCCCACCCACCAGGACCACGGCCATCGGCACGAGGAGGGCTGCGGGCACGTCGCCGTCCCCCACGAGGGCCACGTCGACTACGTGCACGACGGGCACCTCCACCGCCATCACGACGGCCACGTGGACGAGTGCGCCACCTCCGGCCACGCGCCGCACGAAGGCCACGACCACCAGCACGAAACCGGCTGCGGGCACGTCGCCGTCCCCCACGGGGACCACGTCGACTACGTGCACGACGGCCACCGGCACGCCGCCCACGCGGACCACTGGGACGACCACTGAGCCGCCTGCGGGCGCCCCGCCCGGCGCCGTGAGCGGTTTTCCGCCCAGCGCCGTGAGCGGTTCCCCGCCCGGTCCGCCGGCCGTGCCGCCGCCGGCGAGCGGTAAAGACCCGCGCCCGGCGCGGGCCGAGGACCGTGACCGGCGGAGACGTCATCCGCCGTCCCGCGCCGCGGCCGGCCGGACGTCACCCGCTGTCCCGGCTGATCCGGCCGGCTTCCCGCGCCGCGCGCTCCAGCCGGCCTCGATGCTTCTCCCACCACTCCGGGCCGCCCGGCGCCATGCTGTCGTTGCCCTTGCTCATCCCCACGGCGCCGTCCGTGAGTTCCCGGATGATGTCGGCGTGGCCGGCGTGCCGGTGCGTATCGGCGATCACGCGCACCACGGCGTGATGCAACGTCACCTCGTCCCTGCCGCTGGGCCACCACGGCACCTTGCCGATCGTGTCCAGCGCCAGCGCGTCGATCGTCGCGTCCGCGTGGGCCCACGCCCGGCGGTAGAGGTCCACGATGTACTCGCGTGACTCGTCGGCGGTGGCCCACATGTCCGCGTCGGACTCGGCGGCGTCCTCGAGCCAGGGCAGCGGTTCGCCGGACGGCCGTCCGAAGGTGTCGCCGAGATAGCCCAGTTCCACGCCGGCCGCGTGTTTCACCAGACCCAGGAGGTTGGTGCCGGTCGGTGTCGACGGGCGGCGGATGTCGTACTCCGGGAGCCCCTCGAGCTTCCACAGCAGGGCGTCGCGGGCGGACTGCAGATAGAAGCGGAGATCGGCCTTGGGATCCGATGCGGTCATGGGACCAGTCTGCCGTTCGCGTGATCTCCGTCCACCGCTTTCGGCGAACCGGACCACCCGGTGCGGCTGGAGATGAGGCGGTGCCGACGACGTGACGATGTCGGCGACGTGGCGGTGGGAGCGACGTGGCGGTGGGAGCGACGTGGCGGTGGGAGCGACGTGGCGGTGGGAGCGGCGTGGCGGCGGTGACAGGACAGTGACAAAAGCTTCCACAACCGCCGCGGAGGTTCCCGGGTCTCATTCCACGTGAGCGGTGAGCGCCCGCGGACCGGGTGTCCGCCGCACACGTCGACCGTCATCACAGGGGGAAGAACATGAAGTTGTCCCGTCGTACGACCGTCACCGCCACCGCGCTCACCGCCCTGACCCTGGGCGGCACCGTCGCGGCGACCGCTCCGGCAGCGGCGGCCCCGGCCGCCGCGACCGCCGCCTACAACGGCGTGTGCGGCCCGGGTTACCAGGTCATCGACGCCACGCCCGTCGGCAGGGTCGGGACCGTCTACGTCACCTGGAACGGCTCCACCGGCAAGAACTGCGCCGTGACCATCCGCAACACCCCCGGCGCGCCGGTCTACATGGCCGTCGAACTCAACGCCCTGGTCGGCCACGAGACCACGCCGGACCGCGACAACGGCCAGTACACCACGTACGCGGGCCCCGTCTACGTGGACGGCCGCGGCCTGTGCATCGAGTGGGGCGGCGTCATCGGCAACGCCGGGGGCTACGACTCGGGACACTGCGGCTGACCCGGCCGCCGGATCCGCCGGCGCTCCCGCCGATCCGCGCCCGAGCCGGATCGCTCGCTGCTCCCGGCCCTCGCCCGCCGCCCCGTCGCCGCCGGCGGGGAGCCGTTCCCCGGGCTTGCGGGGCCCGTGCGGGCGCTGTGTGCCTCCGGGCCCGTGCGGGCACTGTCCGGGCTGGTGGGGCCGGTGGCGCCGGTGGGGCCGGTCGGCCGCCGGCCCGGTCCGCCGTCCTTCCGCCGTCCGGGTGCGGTGCGGACGCGGCCCGCGGCGCGGACCGGAGGCGGACGGCGGAAGGTCGGGCGGCGGCCGCCGCTAAAAGGCCCCCCTTGTCGCTGTCGGAGATCTTGACGCGCCTGTCACGGCGGACTTAGCGTTCCGGCGTTCACCATGATTGAAACGATTCAATCATGTCACGGTACAGCTTGGGGCGGAAATCATGCACGAATCCCTCTCGCAAGGGCGCGGGACCGGACGCCGCACGGTGCTGGCGGCCGGACTGGTCGCGGGGGCCGCGGTCGCCCTCGGGCCGGCCCGCACGTCGGCCGCGTCGGCGGCCGCCTCGGCTCCGGCCGCGCCTGCGGCCACCGGCGCCGCCCTCGACGCCGACTGGTTCGGGCGGCCCGCCCGCGCCGTCCGCCCCAAGTTCCGCTGGTGGTGGCCGGACGGACTGGTCGACCCCGACGAGATCGCCCGTGAGGTCGACCAGATGGCCGACGCCGGCTTCGGCGGGGCCGAGATCGCCGCCGTGCACCACAGCGTCAGCGACCCGTCGGTCCTGGACACCGCCCGCCACGGCTGGGGCAGCAGGCCGTGGCGGGAGGGCGTCGAGGCCGCCCTGCGGCGGGCCGCGCGCCGCGGGCTCACCATCGACCTCACCCTCGGCCCGAGCTGGCCCGCCGCCGTGCCCGGCGTCACCCCGCAGGACGACGCGGCGGCCAAGGAACTCGCCTACGGCAATACCCCGCTGGCCGGGGGCGCGACCTTCAGCGGCCCGGTCCCGGCCCCGGTGCACGCGGCGGCCCCCGGCGTCACGGGGCAGCGGCTCCTCGCCGTCCAGGCGGCGCGGGTGAACACCGCCCACTCCACCCGCAAGGAGACCGGCCTCGACGCCGGCTCCGTCACCGACCTGACCGACCGCGTCCGCGACGCCACCCTCACCTGGACCGCCCCCGCCGACGGCGACTGGGTGGTGATCTCCTACTGGCAGCGCGGCTCCGGCCAGCAGCCCGAAGGCGGCCCGCACTCCCTGCCCGCCGCGTACGTCGTCGACCACTTCGGCGCCGCCGGCACCGCCGCCCTCACCCGGTTCTGGGAGGACCACCTCCTCACGCCCGGCCTCAGGCAGCTGCTGCAGGCCGCGGGCGGCGCCTTCTTCGAGGACTCCATCGAGCTGGAGACCGACGGCCTGCAGTGGACGCCGGGGCTGCCGAGGGCCTTCGAGGAGCACACCGGCCGGCCGCTCCTGCCGTACCTGCCGGCGATCGTGCTCGACAACGGCAACCAGGTCTTCGCCTTCGAGGCGGAACTGACCCGGCAGGTCCGGCACGACTTCTGGGAGACCGTGTCGATCCTGTTCAACCGCCACCACATCGGCGCGCTGCGCGACTGGTCGCACGGCCTGGGCATGGCGCTGCGGTCACAGCCGTACGGCCTGCAGACCGACTCCATCGCCTCCGCCGCGCTCCTGGACATCGCCGAGGGCGAGTCGCTCGGCTTCAAGAACCTGGACGACCACCGCTGCCTGGCCGGCGGCCGGGACATGGCCGGCCACCGGGTGCTGTCCTGCGAGGCGGGCGCCTACAACGGCACCGCGTACAGCACCACCTGGGACCGGATCCTGCGCACCATGGGCGGGGCGTACGCGGCGGGCGTCAACCAGACCGTCCTGCACGGCTTCTCCTACGCCACCGTCCCGGGCGTGAGCTGGCCCGGCTTCGCCGCGTTCAGCCCCTACAACGGCGCCCCCGGCTACGGCGAGTCGTGGGGGCCCCGGCAGCCCGCCTGGCGGCACGCCGAGGACGTCTCCGGCTACCTGGGGCGCGTCCACCGCGTCCTGCAGGCCGGCACCGCTCGGGCGGACGTGGCCGTGTTCCGGCAGACCGGGTACTCGGCGACCGGCATCGGCGCCTCCTGGTTCACCGCGACCGGCGTGCCGCTGGGCTGGACCCACCAGTTCCTCAGCGGTCCGCTGCTCGACCTGCCCGGCGCCACCGTCCGCGACGGCCGGCTCGCCCCGGACGGCCCCGCCTACAAGGCGCTGTTCCTGGAGGGCGACTTCTTCCACGGCTCCGCCCCCACGCTCGCCCTCGCGGACGCCCGCAAGCTGCTGGCGCTCGCGAGGGCGGGCCTGCCGATCGTCGTGTACGGTGCGTTCGACGCGGCGCTGACCCCCGGGGTGCCGGCGGCCGGCGAGACCGCGCGGCTGCGGGGTGTGCTGGAGGACCTCCTCGCGCTGCCGGGCGTCCGGCACGTCACCGACAAGGCCCGGGTCGGCGACGCCCTCGCCGAGCTGGGGGTGACGCCCGACGTGCTGCACGGCACGTCCTCCACGCTGCTGAACGCCCACCGGGTCACCGCCGACGCCGACTTCTACTACCTGTGCAACGGCAAGCACGCCGAGACCGTGAAACCGGCCGTCGCGCGGATCGACCACGAGGTGACGCTGCGCCGCTCCCACGGCGGCACGACGGTGCCGTACGTCCTCGACGCGTGGAGCGGCCGGGCCGCACGCCTGGCCCGCTACACCGACGACGGCGACTCGGTCACCCTGCGGGTGACCCTGGAGCCGGGCGAGACGCTGATCGTCGCGCTGGCGAGGCCGGGATCGTTCGGGGACCGCAACGGGGCCCGGCCGCACGCCGTGGCCACCGACGCCGGCCAGGCGCTGTTCACCGACGCCGGCCTGGTCGTCCGCGCCGAAGCCGCGGGCACCTACACCACGCGGCTGTCCCGGGGCCGCACCGTCGTCACGGAGATCGGCGAGGTGCCCGGTCCCCTCACGCCCGAGCGCTGGACGCTGGAGGTGGAGGACTGGCGGCCCGGCGACCGGGCGACGAGCACCCGGACCGTCACGCACACGCTGACCCTCGACGCCCTCCTGCCCTGGTCCCGGATCGCGGAGCTGGCCGACGCCGGCGGCATCGGCCGCTACCGCACCACGGTGACCCTGCCCGCCACCTGGAGCGCGGACCTGGGCGCGACGCTGGACCTCGGCCAGGTGAGCGACACCTGCCGGGTCAGCGTCAACGGCGTCCGGGCGGATCCGGTGGACCGGCTCCGTCCCGTCCTCGACATCGGCCCGCTGCTGCGGCGCGGCACCAACACCGTCGAGGTCGAGGTCGCCGTCCCGCTGATCAACCGGTTGCGCGTCACCGATCCCGCGGTGTTCGGCACGACGGCCCGCCAGGCCCACGGCCTGGTGGGCCCGGTGCGGCTGGTGCCGTACCGGCAGGCGCCCGTGAAGTGAGACGGTCCCCGCGGGGACGAGCCCGGCCCGGTCTCCTCGGACCGCCCCTCGGCGGTCCGAGGAGACCGGGCCGCGGCAGCGCGTGCCGCCCGCGCCTTTCCCGGTCGTTCCCCGGCATGTCTGTGGGCCGCCCCCGTCACGGGGGCGGCCCACAGACATGCCGGGGAACGGTCCGCGTCGGCCGGCCCTCGCAGGTGCTCCGGCGGGCAGCCCCCGGCCCCGTGGCGGGGACCGGGGGCGCGTCGCCGTGGGGGACCCGGCGCCCGGCGGCGGCGGACGCCGGCCGGATCAGGAGGCGACCGCGGTGCGGGCGCCGTCGCCGGCGGAGGCGGTCTCGCCGTCGTCCAGGGAGACGTCCTTGGTCTCCTTGCCGAGCAGGAGCGCGGTCAGCGTCAGCACCGCCATCGCGGAGAGGTAGACGCCGACCAGCCACGGCGAGCCGTCGCCGGTCTCCCACAGGGCCACCGCGATGAACGGGGCGACGGCCGCCCCGAGGATCGAGCTGACGTTGTACGAGATGCCGGATCCGGTGTAGCGCACGCTGGTCGGGAAGAGCTCGGGCAGGAGCGCGCCCATCGGGCCGAAGGTCATGCCCATCAGCGCGAAGCCGAGCACGAGCCACAGCACCACGCCGAGCGTGCCCAGGCCGATCAGGGGCACCCAGACCAGTCCGAAGACCACGATCGCGGCGGTGATCCAGATCAGGGTGGTGCGCCGTCCGTACCGGTCGGCGACCGGGCCGGAGACGAGGGTGAACGCGGCGAAGAACAGCACCCCGAAGATCATCATCAGGACGAACGTGGTGTAGCTGTAGCCCAGACCGGGCACGGCGGCGTCCTTCGCGGTGCGTCCGTAGCTCAGCGAGAACGTGGTCATCAGGTAGAAGAGCACGTACGTCGCCAGCATGATGAAGGTGCCGAGGATCAGCTGCTTCCAGTGGTCGCGGACCACGGTGGCCAGCGGCAGCTTCTGCACCTTCCCGGCTTCGCGGGTCTTGGCGAAGACCGCCGACTCGACGAGCCGGGACCGCACCCACAGGCCGATCACGACCATCACGGCGGAGAACAGGAACGGGATGCGCCAGCCCCAGCTGACGAAGGCGTCGGAGGGCTGCGTGGGGTCGGCGCCCGCCGCGGACGGCAGCAGCGCTCCGATGATCAGGAACAGGCCGTTGCCGATGATGAAGCCGAGCGGGGCGCCCAGCTGCGGGAAGGTGCCGTACAGGGCGCGCTTGCCGCTGGGCGCGTTCTCGGTGGCGACCAGCGCGGCGCCGCTCCACTCGCCGCCGAGCGCGAAGCCCTGCGCGAGCCGCATCAGCACGAGCAGGGCGGTGGCGATCCAGCCGGCCTGCTCGTAGGTGGGCAGGACGCCGATGAGGAACGTGGCGATGCCCATGGTCAGCAGCGAGACCACCAGCGTCCGTTTGCGGCCGAGCCGGTCGCCGAGGTGTCCGAAGACGACGGCCCCGATCGGGCGGGCGACCATCGCGGCGCCGAAGACCGCGAACGACGACAGCAGCGCCGTGGTCGGATCACCGCTCGGGAAGAACAGGGAGGGGAAGACCAGAACGGCGGCGGTCGCGTAGATGTAGAAGTCGTAGAACTCGATCGTCGTGCCGATGAGGCTGGCGATGAGGACGCGGGACCGCGAATTGACGGGTGTCTGGGGTGAGCCGGTGGCTGGTGCGGGCATGTTCGGTCTTTCGCGCGAGGTGGAGATCGGTCGCCGAGGACCCGGACCGCCGCACGCGTCCCCCTCGCCGAGGACCGTGCGAACTGTACGGGCACTGCGATGATCCCAGGCGTCTTATTTTACGGAAAGTGAATATCACCATGTGAGACGCCGTGGATCGTCCCCGATCACGGTCGGCACCGGCCGGCGGGGCCGGTCGCACACCGGCTCACGGGCGCGCCCTCGCACGCCGACGGGACCGCCCGGCGGGCCCTCGCGGCCGGAACGCCCGCCCGGGGCCGGTCCGGCCGAGCCCACACGGCGCCGCCGGGAACCGTCGGCTCCTCCGCCGCGTGGACCGCGGTGACGACAGGGCGGAGCGCACGACTCGCCCGGACCCCGCCGCGGATCCGAGCACCGCCACTACTCAGTCGATCTTTGAGTACGTCCGCTCATGAGGGCGTTCGGAGGGCTTCCTACCGTGAGCCGCATGCACACGGACACTCCCGCCGCCGGCACCTCGACCGCGCACAGCAACCGGTGGTTCACCGGCTGCGCCGTCGCACTGCTGGCGTTCTTCGTGCTGATCGGCCTCGGTGCCCTGGCCCTGGCCGAGTTCGAGAAGAGCCTGGACGGCCACGGCCAGCTGGAACAGGACCCCCACCCCTTCGGTCCCGGCGCGACCGCCCGCTACGAGGACGGCCTGGAGGCCGCCGTCAGCGCACCGCACCGGGAACCCGACGGCACCTACCGCTTCACGGTCACCTACGACAACAGCACCGAGGAGGAACTGCTGCCGGGCGGCACCAGCAGCCCGGGCCCCGCCCCCCTCGTCGTCCGCGAGGGCGAGCTCTATCGCGACCACGCCTCCGGCTACTCCCTGGAGTGGCTGAACCAGGACGAGGCCGTGTCCGCCCTGATGCCGCCTCTCGGCGCGGACGACACCCGCACCGTCCCCGTCCACGTCAGGCCGGGCGGGGAAGGAACCCCGGTCCTCGTGGAGGTCACCCCGCCGAGCGCCGACTACCGGGAGACGGCCTACTTCCAGCTCACCCTGGATTGAGCGCACCGATCCCCGAGGGCCCGGCACGGGCGCGGGCGGGCCCTCCCCACCGGTCGCGAGGGTCTCGGGGCAACGCCGGGGCCGGCTTCCGGGCCGGGCCGGTGCCGGGGACGCACCCCGGCTTGCAGGCGATGACGTCGATCCCGGCGGGCAGCCGGCGCGCGTACTCGTGCACCGGGTGGATCGTGGCCGGCTTGCTCGTCGAGTACGCGGTGCGCCCGGCGGCCGTGCTCTCCGGCCGGGGGCAGGCGCCGGTACGGGCGAGGACGTCCGGGGACTTCCGGACCGGACCGGGCACCATGCCCAGGTTGTGCCCGAGGTCGCCGAAATGGGTGTCACCGGTGGTGACCACGGTGCGGGCGGGCGGGGTGAAGCGGTCCTGGAGCAGGCGGACGAACAGGTGGTGGGCGAGCACGCTGACCGTGAAGGCGGACTCGAACCCCTCGGGTCCCTCGGGCAGCGCGTTCGTGTACTGCATGCCCGCGTTGCCCGCGAAGCCGCGCAGCGGCGGCAGGCCACCGCGGCCGAGCCGGTCGCGGATCCCGGCGGCGGCCGACCGGACGCTCTCCAGCGAGCCGAGGTCCGCGGCGACGTGCGGGACCGCACGCCCCTGCGCGCCGAGTTCCGCGGCCGCCGGCTTCCCGCCGGCGCGGGCAGGCCCCTTCCGACCGCCGGTGCGGGCGGGCTGCCGCGGCAGCCCGCCCGGGCGGCCGGAGAGTCTCCGCGGCGGCGTCATCCGCGAGGCGCGTCCGGGGCGGCGGCCTCCAGGTCGGCGACGGTGCCCGTCATGATCGTCCGCACGTGCTCGGTGATGTGCTCCACCGGCCAGTGCCACCAGGCCACCGCCAGCAGCCGGGCGATGTCCTGTGCGCCGTACCGGGTACGGATGAGGCGCGCCGGGTTGCCGCCGACGATGCCGTAGTCGGGTACGTCCGCGGTGACCACGGCGCCGGAGCCGATGATCGCGCCGTGCCCGATCCGCACACCGGGCATCACGGTCGCGCCGTACCCGATCCAGACGTCGTTGCCGACGACGGTGTCCCCTCGGTTCGGCAGGTCGGTGAGCAGGTCGAAGTGCTCGGACCACGAGCCGCCCATGGTGGGGAAGGGGAAGGTCGAGGGGCCGTCCATGCGGTGGTTGGCGCCGTTCATGATGAACCGCACCCCCGTGCCCAGCGCGCAGAACCTGCCGATGATCAGTTTCTCGGGTCCGTAGTGGTAGAGCACGTTGCGTGTCTCGAACGCGGTCGCGTCGTCCGGATCGTCGTAGTAGGAGTACTCCCCGACCTCGATCAGCGGGGACGTCACCAGCGGTTTGAGCAGCACTACCCGCGGCTGCCCGGGCATCGGGTGGAGGACCGTCGGATCGGCGGGGACAGGCATGGCGGGAGTTTCCTCAGCGGTCGGGGGCAGTGACCGGTCCATGATCGTGGCACTGCGCTGTCCGGGACACCGATTTGTCACCCGCGCCCTCCCGCCGGGACCGGATCCGGCCCCGGGGACGTCGCAGTGCGGGGCGCCACGAGTGCGCAAGTCCGGATCGGACGTCCGCTGTTTCCTCGGCCGGGGCGATGTGCGGACCGTACGCCGGAGCGTGTCGCGGAGGACCGCGAGCGGTGGGGGGAAGTCCGTGAGCGAGGGGGAGGCCCGTTTTACGGGCATTGAGCACCGGGGGCCGGCCCGCGGACCGGATGCCGAAGACCGGGAACGAAGTCCGCGGTCTTCGATTGTTCACTCCCGGATGAAAAGGGTGAGGATTCGAGGGGGCCTTTCATTTCCCGGCCCTTCCCCATACACCCTTCCCCATACGCGTGCACGCGGTAGTGCCTTCGGGCCCGCCCCGGTGGAAGAACGGGTCAGAAGGCACGTCCCTATGCCGCGCGCGTCACGAGGTGTGGGGGCAGTTGCCCCGGTATTCCTCGATGGTCAGGCTCGGCTGCGGCAGCGGGCAGAGGAACTGCTCGTAGCGGGTGTCGTTGTCGATGAACCGCTTCAGCCAGGCGATGCTGTACTTCGCGATCGTGGTGTTCGACGTGTTGGGCGTGAAATGGGTGGCGTTGTTCAGCTCCAGATACGCCTTGTCGAGCGAGGAGGGCAGGCTCCGGTAGAAGGGCTCGGAGTGGCTGGACACCGGCGCGATGGAGTCGCGGTCGGCTCCGACGACCAGGGTGGGGGTCTGGATCTCCGGCCACGTCTTGTCCAGGTTCCAGCCGGTCAGGGGGATGGCCGCCTGCAGGGAGGGGCGGCTCTTCGCCGCTTCCAGCGTGCCGCCGCCGCCCATGGAGTGGCCCATCACGCCCAGCCGGGTGGCGTCGACGCGACCGCGGACGCTGCTGCGCTCGGTCAGGTAGTCCAGCGCGGCGAGGAGCTGGCGTCCCCGGCTGGCGGGCTGGTCGGAGGTGGTGAGGGTGTCGATGGTGAAGACGACGAAGCCCTGGGAGGCGAGACGCGGACCGAGCCAGGCGATGGAGGACTGCCGGGCCGTGTAGCCGGGGGAGATCGCTATGGCGCCGAACGTGCCGTCGGCCGTGCTGGTCGGGTAGTAGATCGTGCCGCCGCCGAAGCCGGTGACGGAGAGGGAGGACACCGTCGTCCGGGAGACGGCGTACGGGCCGCTGGCCGCCTCGATGCTCGCCTTCGTGGGGGCCGGGCCCCGCTCGTACGGGTTCTCGGCGGCGCTCGCGCCGGGGCTCAGCACGGTGGTCAGAGCCGCGACGGCGGCGATGCCGGCCAGCCCGGAGGTGAGCAGGCCGTAGCGGTTCCGGCGGTGACGCCGGGGCTTGGCCGTGTCCGGGGATTCGGTGAGAGCGGACCTGCGGAAGAAGTGCTGCACAGCTGCTGTTCCCTTCGCTCTGGCAGGTGGCGACGAATACCGCGGGACCGGAAACACGGACAGCGCCGCGATACCGGGCTGACACGTGTTACCGGGCGGGATGTCGCTCACCGGGATCGAGAATATAAGGCAGCCGGAAGGGCCGAGTCACTTCCTTCGAAGGGTTTGTCGGACGGGGCGGCGGGATTTCTCTCCACAGGGCCGACACAAAGGTTGCGCGGCGGTGAAGTCCCTCGGCCGGATGCGTGGAATGCACCTTTTCGCGCCGGTGTCGGCTCGGACCGGAGAGGCTGAGCGTGTATTGCCGTGTGTTTTGTTTCACAGGAGAAAACGCCCCCGGTGAGCCTTCTCGAGGCGCCCCGCCGGCCGGGCGGCGGCCGGCGGGGCGCGACAGGAGAGGCCTCGGAGCGCCGGGCGAAATGCCTCGTGGCTCGGCTTGCCGGTCCGCGGGTCTCGTCGGTGACCTGTCCTCGTGTTCCGTCTACCCCCTGCATTTGTTGAATGAGCGACCATTTTGGTCGTCATGCGCGGGAGGAAGCGCCGCGGCGAGTTCCGCCCTGCGCCGGGTCTCCGTCAGGTGGACGTCGATGTACCGGGCGAGGGTCAGTGCGTCCTGGGGCTCGTCGGCCCGGAAGGAGACGCGGCGCAGCAGGCCGACCCCGTCGAGCGCGACGCCTTCGCGGGCGAGGACGAAGACGAGGGTGAGGAAGGCGCATCGGGCGTTGCCGTCGTCGAAGGGGTGGAAGAAGCAGACGTCGAGGAAGGCGCGCGCGGCCCGGGCGGTGAGAGGGAGGGGCCGCTCGGCGTCCCGCGCGCTCTCGGCCAGGCAGGCGTCGAGGCGGGCCCGGGTGTCCGGACCGATGCCGTAGCGTTCCCGGCCTGACTTGGCGAACGCCGGCAGGGTGCGGAACGGCGGCGGCTGCGGTGTGCCCAGGACGTGTCGCTGCCAGCGCCGGAGCAGTTCGAAGTCGAGCAGGGCGCCGCGCGCCGCGTCGGCCCGCAGCAGCTCCAGGGCGGCGAGCAGGCCCTGCGCGCGGGCGGGGTCCAGGGCGCCGTCGAAGGTCCGGATGTCTTCCGCCGCGCCGTCGCGCGCCGGGGTCACCGGTCCGTCCCCGCCGCCGTCCGGGGCCTTGTGCCACGGCACGGTCCCGCGCACCGCGAGCCAGCGGCGCAGGTGGTCCGGCGCGGGCCCGGTGGAGCGTGGGCCGTCGTCCGGTCGCAGCGACAGCGCGAGCTGCTCCGCGACGTCGTCGACCAGCACCGGGTCGGGACCGGTCCAGCTCTGAAACCGACCGCCGATCGCCTGCTCGACCAGCTCCTGCGCGAGGTCGGGTGCGACGCCCCAGCGGCTGAGGAACCAGACGAGCACTTGGCGGCAGTGTTCGTACCAGCCGCCGCCGCAGCCGGTCCGGTCGGACACCCGCAGGATCAGCTGCCGGGCGGCGCGCTCCCACAGGATCCGCTGTTCCTCGACGTCGGCCAGATCCAGTGGGTACGCCTCGAACCACGTGGCGAGACTCTCCAGCCACTCGCGCCACTCGCGCAATGCCGCGACGACACGGGCGAGTGTCTCCTCCGGGGTGGTGATCGAGTCCTGCGGGCAGCACCAGCTCCCGACCGGCCCCCCGTCGAAGTCCCCCTCGTCGTGCGACCAGCGCCAGCCCAGGGTCCAGCGGCCGTAGTGTTCGGCGAGGGCGTGCGCCATGGCGTCGGCCCAGGCTTCGCCCTCGTCCCGGCTCCAGTCGCTCGGTGCCGGGCCGGCGGAGGGGACGGCGGGACGGCTGGGAACTCTCCGGGCGGGACCGAGCGACCGGACCACCCCCGGTGCCGACGCGCTGTCGAAGGGGTGACGTGCGGGGTTCACATCGTCCCAGGCCAGAAAGTGAGGAGACAGCTCAACGATCACCACGCAAGCCTGTCATGTCCACCCGGCCGCTGTTCGAGCGGATTGCCGCGGGACCGGGACGGGGGAGGGGCTCCATGTGACGACCGCGGCGTCCGAAGTGCTCGGAGGCGGCTGCCGCACCTCGGCCCGGATGCCGGCGAACGCCTCGGTCGTCCCGCCCACTTCGCTTCCGCCGGCTCCTTGCCGGTGGCGGGCGGGCGCCGCCCAGCCGGCCGGACCCCTGCCCGGACCGGCCGACGTCCGGACGCACCACGGCGCCGCGCACAGGCGGGGACGGTCACCGTTTTCCCGGGGGCGCCTCGTGGTGTGCGCAGCGAGGAAGCGCGCCGGGCTGTGCGGGAACGACCACGCCGCGGGCTGCGTCGCGCGGAGTGCGGGGGAAGGGGGCGGCGCCCCGGGCCTCGTCCCCAGCCCGCGGGGACGACCGGCCGGCTCCCCGTGGAGCACCACGCCGCACAGGCGACCACCCCGCGCGGCCACGGCTTTCGCGCGCGGCCCGGCGGCAGGGGCTCCGGCCGGGCCGCACACCTCTTCCCGCCGTGACAGACTGTTGCGAGCAAGGGCAGAAGAGCTGCGTTCCGCTTGGTCCTGCCGACGACCGCCGGGCGTACGGCAGTGGGGATGCCGAAGCCGGCGGCTCGTTCCCCGCGCCGCCCGGCCACCGCCGCGACGCGTGTGCCGCGCGGGGGCGGGTACGTGCGGCAGAGGCCGGAAGGGAGCCCCGCCGTGGCCGGTCCACTCGCGAGGCGTGCCACCGTGCCGGAGCCCGGCGGCCTGCCGGGGAACCGCCCGGGGAAGGAGGCGGGGCGTGGCTGAGAGGGTGGCGGCGGCGGCGCTGATGCGGCTGGTGCAGGCCAGCCACATCGCCACGCTCGAGCAGCTTCCCCAGATGATCGCCGATCACGCCGCCGAGGCCGGGATGCACGACACGGCCGTCTTCGTCGTGGACATCCGGGAGACGGTGCTGCGCCAGCTCACCGGCAAGGGACTGGGCGCCGGGGACGGCGGTCAGGAGTTCACCGTCTCGGGCAGCCTGCCCGGCCAGGCCTATCAGCGCGTGAATCTGCTCGCCGAACCGGTCAGGACAGGCGCGGACCCGGGGCGGCGACGGTGGTGGGTGCCGATCACCGACGGAGTGGAGCGCCTGGGGGTCCTGCGGGCCGACACCGACACCGACGACGAACCGATCCGCCAGGCCCTGCGCGACCTGGCGTCGATGACGGCCCTGCTCCTTCTGAGCAAGCGTTCCTTCAGCGACTCCTACGCGCGCCTGGTGCGCACCGAGCCGATGAACGTGGCCGCGGAGATGCAGTGGAACCTCACCCCGCCGCCCGCCTACGCCGGGCACGACGCCACCGTGGGCGCGGTGATGGAGCCCGCCTACCAGATCGGCGGGGACGCCTTCGACTACGCCGTGGCCGGCGATGTCCTGCATCTGAGCGTCTTCGACGCCATGGGCCACGACACCACCGCCGGGATCACCGCCAACGTCGCCGTGGCCGCCTGCCGCAACGCCCGCCGCCAGGGCGCCTCGCTGACCGAGATCAGCCGGCGGGTGGAGGAGACCTTGAACGAGCAGTTCGGCACCAGCCGCTACGTCACCGGGCTGCTGGCCGACCTGGACCTGACCACCGGCCGGCTGACGTGGATCAACCGCGGCCACCACCTGCCGATCCTGCTGCGCGGCAACCGGTGGACCACCGAACTGCCCTGCTCCCCGGCCGGTCCCATGGGCGCCGACCTCGGCCTGCCGGTGGCCGAGTGCGTCGAGCAGATGGAGCCCGGCGACCGCCTGCTGCTGTACACCGACGGCATCGTGGAGGCCCGCGACGCGGCGGGCGAGGAGTTCGGCCGGGAGCGGTTCATCGAGTTCGTCCTGCGCCACCACTCCGGCCGGCACACGCTGCACGAAACCCTGCGCCGGCTCATGGCCGCCGTGCTGGACCACCACGGCGGCACACTCGACGACGACGCCACCGTCCTGCTCGTCGAGTGGCGCGGCGGCCATCAGGAGGAGCTGAACCCGTGAGGCCGAAGCCCGCGGCGCGTGGACAGGAGCGGCGATGAGCACCGACCGGCCCGCCTCCCGCGGCCGGCGCGCCGCCCTGGACGTGGACGTCCGCGCTCTGGCCGCCGGCCGCCACCTGGTGACCGTCGCGGGCGACCTCGACCTGCGGACCGCCCCGCGGCTGGCCCACGCCCTGCAGCCGCTCCTGCGCACCGGCGGCCGGACGGTCCTCGCCGACCTGTCCGGCGTCACGTTCCTCGACTCCACCGGCCTGACCTGCCTGATCGCCGCCTACCGCACGGCCAGGAAAACGGGCGCCCGCCTCGCCCTGATCGCCCCCAGCCCACCGGTGCGGAACATGCTGGCACTGACCGGGGTGGACCAGGTCCTGCCCAGCTATCCCACCCCGGACGCCGCCGGGTGACCGGACGGTCCTGCCGCCGCTGCTCGTCCGCCGCGCTCCGGGGGCGCGTCCGGGGCGAAGAGCTCCCGCCGACGATGCGGAGGACCCCGGACCGGCTCCGGGCCCGTCCGCAGCCGGACGGCCCGCGGTCCGCGTCACCGCCGGCGCCGGAACCCCCGCGGCGCCCTTGCCGGGGGACACGGGGATCCGGCACGGCCCCCTCCGCGCGTCCGCCCGGCGGCACGCTCCACCCGGGGCGGCCCCGGGTCCGCCGCCGTGACCGAGGCGCACGGGCGCCGGGGCGGGAGGGCGGCCCGCCCGGCACGCGCCGGCGGGAGCGTGCGCGCCGCTCAGGCGCGCAGGCGGCCGGGAAGGCCCTCGAGCAGGTAGGCGAGGGTCTCGGCGCCTTGGAGCAGCGCCAGGACCTCGGCCTTCTCGTCGGAGTCGTGCCAGTGGTCCTCGGGCAGGCCGGTGCCGTAGAACAGCACGGGGGCGTCGAGGGTCTCGGCGAGGAGGGCGGCGGGGGTCCCGCCGCCGTTGCGGATGCGCAGCGCCGGGCGTTGCAGGGTCCGGCTCATGGCGTCCTCCAGCGCCGACAGCGCCGGGGCGTCGGGCGGGGTGACGTAGGGGTCCTGGTTGGTGGTGGAGGTGGTCAGCTCGTGCTCGAAGCCGTCCCTGATCTGCTCGGCGATCCAGTGCCGCAGTTGCTTCATGACGTTCTCGGCGCTCTGGTCGGGCACCAGGCGCAGGGCGAGGTCGGCGGAGGCGACCGCCGGGACGACGGCGCGGGCCGGATCGTCCGGGTCGCCGCCGAGCAGGGTGACGACCTCCGCCGCGGGCCGGGTCCACACGCGTTCCAGCACGCTGTAGCCGGTCTCGCCCTGCACGCTGCGGCTGCGGGTGCGCTCCACCCAGTCGTCGGCGTCGAAGGGGATCGCGGCCATGCCGCGGCGCTCCTGCTCGGACGGTTCCACGACCGGGTCGTAGAAGCCGGGCAGGGTGATCCGGCCCTGGTCGTCGTGGAGCCGGCCGACGATGCGGCAGACCTCGGTCAGCGGGTTGGGGGCGGCGCCGGCGACGACGCCGCTGTGGATGTCCCTGCGCGGTCCGCGCACCTCCAGGTGGGCGTTGACCGAGCCGCGCACACCGGTGCAGACCGCGGCTTCCTCCAGCGACCACAGCATGGTGTCCGACACGACGACCACGTCGGCCGCCAGCCGGCCGGCGTTGCGGCGCACCAGCTCGGCCAGGTGCGGCGAACC
This sequence comes from Streptomyces glaucus, assembly GCF_039533365.1. NCBI lineage: Bacteria > Bacillati > Actinomycetota > Actinomycetes > Kitasatosporales > Streptomycetaceae > Streptomyces > Streptomyces glaucus. The sequence continues at coordinate 9,287 of NZ_BAAATK010000038.1, read as the reverse complement.
GGTCTCCTCCTCCCCCTCGATCAGGTACTTCAGCGTGACCGCGGGGGCGCTGCGGCCGGTGGCCTCCAGGTGGGCGCGTAGGGCCCAGACGTGCGCCAGCACCTGCCCCTTGGCGTCCGAGGCGCCGCGTCCGTACATCCGCCCCTGGCGCAGGGCCGGCTCGAAGGGGGCCACCTCCTGCCACTCCTGGTCCTTGACGGCGCGGACGTCGTGATGGCTGTAGACCAGGACCGTCGGGGCGTCGGGGTCCTCGGCCGGCCAGCGGGCGAACACGGTCTGCAGGCCGTCGGTGTCCCACTCCTCCACCTCGGGGAAGCCCGTCTCCCGCAGGTGGGCGATGAGCCAGCGCGCCGACCGCATCACGTCCCGCTCGTGGGCGGGGTCGGCGGACACGGACGGGATGCGCACCCAGGCCGCCAGGTCGTCCAGCAGCGTGTCGATGCAGCCGTGCAGATAGTCGTGGACGGCGGATTCGGGCTGCCGCATCACGAGATCCTTCCCCGGTCGGCGGGCGCGGCGGACGGGAGCAGGGCCCGTACGCGTTCGCGCAGGACCTCCCGGAGGCCGTCCAGCCCCTGGCCCGTGCGGGCGGACACGACGACCGCGTCCGGGTGAAGCCGGCGCAGCACGGCCACGGCCTCGGGCTCCGCGAGGTCCGCCTTGTTCAGCACCAGCAGTTCCGGCACGCCGTCGGCGCCGATGTCGCGCAGCACCCTGCGGACGGTGGCGATGTGCTCGGTGGCCTCCGGCGAGGAGGCGTCGACCACGTGCAGGGCCAGGTCCGCCTGGGTGACCTCCTCCAGCGTCGAGCGGAAGGCGTCGACCAGCTGGTGGGGGAGGCGGCGGACGAAGCCGACGGTGTCGGTGAGGGTGTACGTCAGCCCGTCGCGGGTGCGGACCTGGCGCACGAGCGGGTCGAGGGTGGCGAACAGGACGTCGGCGACCTCGGCGTCCGCGCCCGCCAGCCGGTTCAGCAGCGCCGACTTGCCGGCGTTGGTGTAGCCGGTGATCGCCACGGACGGGACCCGGTCACGGGCCCGGCGCCGGCGCGTCACCTCCCGCCGGCGGGCGGTGCGCCGCACCTGCTCGCGCAGGGTCCGCATACGGCGGCGCAGATGGCGGCGCTGGATCTCCAGCCGCATCTCGCCGCGGCCGCGCACACCCATGCCCGCGCCGCCGGCCACCCGGCCGCCGCCGATGCGGGACATCTCGCGGCCGTGGCCGCGCAGCCGCGGCAGCTCGTAGGCGAGCTGGGCCAGCTCCACCTGCGCCTTGCCCTCGAAGCTGCGGGCGTGTTCGGCGAAGATGTCCAGGATCAGCCCGGTGCGGTCCACCACCCGCACCCCGAGGCCGTCCTCCAGGCCGCGCACCTGCGCCGGGGTCAGCTCACCGTCGGCGATCACCAGATCGGCGTGGTCGGCCTCGACCCGTTCGGCGAGTTCCCGGACCTTGCCCGAGCCGAGGTAGGTGGCCGGGTCCGGGCGGTCGCGCACCTGCACCATCCGGTCCGCCACGTCGATGCCGTCGGTCGCGGCCAGGCGCTCCAGCTCGTCCAGGGAGTCGGCCCCGGCGGGGGCGGAGCCGTCGCGGTCGGCGAGCCCGAGCAGGATCGCCCGCCACTGCCGCCGTCCCGCGTCGTCCGCGCGGGTCGCCGTTCCCGGATGGGCGCCTGTCAGCCATGTGCCTGGCATGATCGTCTCCGCTCCCGCCGAAGGTCGTGGACTCCGGGCCGGCGTTCGGCGCCCGGCACGGGGCCGGGTCCTTGTTCCGGAAGGGTTCCGCGCGGCCGGAGGACGACGGATCTCCCGAGTACCCCTCGGCGGCCGCGCACACCTCGGTGCCGAAGCGGAATTCTCCGCCGGCCGCCGCCCGCGCCGACGCGTCGTCGCCGGGGCGGGGCCGGCCGGCGCGACACCAGCAGAATGGTGCATATCGGACATGAGTGCTGTTTCGGTCGTCGGTGTGGCGGTACTCCGACAGAGCCTCCGTCACCCGGGCGGTGACCCTGGTCCGTCCCGACCGGCCCGCCGCGGAGTCGACAACCTCCTGCCACGCCCCCGGCGCCCGCCGGACGGGCGGCCACCCGGGACCCGTCCCGCGGACGGGCACCGGCCGGCGCGGTCACATCGGTGGCGGAGCGCCGAGCACCACAGAGGATCGCCATGTCAGAGTCACCCCCGCCCGTCCCGGCGCTGAACGACCGCAGTCTCGTCGCTTCGCGCAGCAGCCAGTTGGAGACGCCCGGCTACGACCGGGCCCGGCTCGAGCCGGCCGTCGTGCACTTCGGGGTCGGTGGTTTCCACCGCGCCCACCAGGCGGTCTACTTCGACCAGCTCGCGGAACTGGGCTTCACCCGGTGGGGGATGATCGGGGTCGGCATACGACGGCCCGAGATGGGCCAGGTCCTCGACGCGCAGGACAACCTCTTCACCGTCGTCCAGCGCGGCAACGACGACAGCGCGGCCAAGGTCATCGGGAGCATGGTCGAGTACCTCCTGCTGACCGACCACCGGGAGGCGGTGAGAACGCGCCTGGCCGATCCCCGCATACGGCTGGTGACGCTGACGATCACCGCCGACGGCTACACCCTCTCCGACGACCCCGGGCAGGCCCGAGACTCGGTGTTCGGCCTCGTCGTCGACGGCCTGGACCGGCGCCGCCGCGCCCACCAGGCCCCGTTCACCGTCCTGTCGTGCGACAACCTGCCCGACAGCGCCGCCGCCGCACGCGAGGCGGTCATGGCCCTGGCCGCCCGGCGCGACCCCGCACTGGCCCGGTGGATCGAGGAGCGGGTCTCCTTCCCCGGCAGCATGGTCGACCGCATCACCCCGGCGACCACCCCGGGGGACCGGGACGAGGTCGAGGAGGACTTCCGGGTGGGCGACCGCTGGCCGGTGATCACCGAACCGTTCACCCAGTGGGTGATCGAGGACGACTTCTGCAACGACCGGCCTCCCCTGGACCGGGTCGGCGCGCTGTTCGTGGACGACGTCGCGCCGTACAAGCTCATCAAGAGCCGGCTCCTCAACGGTGTCCACTGCGCCCTGGGGTACGTCGGGTGCCTGGCCGGTCACCGCAGCACCGACCAGGCCATGGCGGACCCGGCCGTGGCCGGTTTCGTCCAGCGGCTGATGCGCGAGGAGATCGCCCCCCTGCTGCCCGCGGACGTCCCCGGCATGGATCTCGGCACCTACTGCGACACCGTGCTGGAGCGCCTGCGCAATGCCAGCATCGGGGACCGGCTGGCCAGACTGTGCCGCCGGGGCTCGACCAAGGTGCCCGACTACCTGCTGCCCTCGCTGCACGCCGCGCACGCCCAGGACCGGCCCCGCACGCTGCTGGCCTTCGCCGTCGCCGCCTGGATGCGCTACCTGCGCGCGGTGGACCTGGACGGCGCCCCGATCGACGTGCAGGACGCCCGGGCGGAGGAACTCCGGGAGGCGGCCCTGCGGGGCGGCGACGACCCGGGACCCCTGCTGGCCGTCACCGACGTGTTCGGCGATCTGGCCGACGACGCCGTGAGCGTGGCCGTCATCCGCCGGTCCCTCGCCGAGGCGTTCGACAGCCGCGAGCGTCTGCGGTCCGCGCTGGCCACCCCGGCACGACCCGCCGGGCGGCCCGTCACCTCTTGACCACAGGAGACCCATGAGCATTCCGGACCTCACCCGCATCACGACACTGCTGCTCGACGCGGACGGCACCCTGTTCCCCTCGGAGGAACCCGCGTTCGTCGCCTCCGCGGTGGTCACCCGGGACTTCGCCCGCCGCTTCGGCCTGACGGGAGACTTCTCCGCCGACCACCTGCGGCGCACCACCACGGGCCGGAACTTCCGCACCACCGCCCAGGAGCTCGCCGAGGGCCAGGGCGTCCGCCTGGACGCCGACCAGCTGGAGGCGTGGGTGGAACGGGAGAAGACCGAGGTGACGGCCTACCTGGGACAGGTGCTCAGGCCCCGGCCCGAGGTCGTGGCGGCCCTGTCGGCGCTGCGCCGCCGCTACCGGCTGGCCGTGGTGAGTTCCAGCGCTCTGACGCGGCTCGCCGCGTGCTTCACCGCGAGCGGCCTGGACGGCCTGCTGCCGGCGGAGCGCCGTTTCAGCGCGGAGGACAGCCTGCCGGTACCGACCAGCAAGCCGGACCCGGCCGTCTACCGGTTCGCTCTGGCCAGGCTCGGCGCCGCCCCGCACCAGGCGCTCGCCCTGGAGGACTCCGCCACCGGAGCGGCGTCCGCGGTGGCGGCGGGCATCGCCACCGCCGGCCTCGTGCAGTTCGTCCCGGCCGGCGAACGGGCCGAGCGGGCCGAGCGGCTGCGACAGGCCGGGGCCGCCTGGGTACGGCACAGCTGGGAGGAGTTCGCCGCGGACCTCGCCGACGACACGGCCCGGGTGGGCACGTGACCGGCAGAGCGCGGGCCCGCGGCTCCACGGTGCCCCGGCACGCGGCACGGCTGCGGCAGCCCGGTCGGCGGGACCCCGTGCCCACGCGCGTCGACGGCAACGGGTCCGCCGTGCCGCCGCCCGCGGCCCGCCCCCGCTCCCTGCTCGGATACCTGGTGATGCCGCGGCCCAAGGACATGGTCAAGGGGCTGCTGATGCCCTTCACCTTCGCCCTGGCCGTGAGCGCGGGCGCGGACGCGACGGGGCGGACGGTGGTGCGGGCCCTGATCGTCTGGGCGGCCCTGGAACTGCTCGTCTACCCCGCCCGCTACCAGTGGAACGACATCCGCGGGTTCGTCGCCGACCAGCAGCACCCCGCCCGGCGGGACCGCGGCCGGCTGCCGGGACCGATGGACCGGGCACGGGCGCACGTCACCGCCAGCTGCGCCGTCGCGACGGCGCGCCTGGCGGTCACCGCGACCCTGGCCCTGGCGCTGCCGGGCCTGCGCCTCACCGGGGTGCTCACGGCGGTGACCGCGGCGGTCTTCGGCGTGGCCGTCGTCTACGAGGCCCTGCGCGCGCGGGGCACGGGCCGCACCGGAGCGTTCCCGCCTCCCCTGCGGCCCGCCCTGGTCGCCCTGTGGGTCGTCGTGGGCGCCGGCTACGTCGTGCGCGGCATGACCGGACTGGCACTCGCCGTCGACCTGGGCCGGCGCCCGGCCCTGGCGGTCGCGGCCGCCGTGACGCTGTGGGCGTTCGGGATCGCGTTCGTCACCAGCCGGTGGGTCCTGGAGAGCCTGGCGTTCGCGACCTCGCACCACGGCCGGCTGACCTGGACCACGCGGTCGGGCCAGGCCCGCGAGCACCTCCTGGCGCTGGTGCGCTGGCTGCCCTCCGGCACCGTCCCGGGCACCCCGGCCGGCTGGGCGCCGCTGCGCCGGCGCACCTCGCCGGCCGCCCCGTGGAACGCGGCACTCCTGATCGCGGGCACAGCGGCGGCCCTGACCGGAGCCCTGCTCACCACCGTGCGCGTCCCACCGGGACACGCCCTCGCCACGGCCGCGCTGGGCGCGGTCACGACCGCGGCGGCGGTTTCGTCCCCGAAGCGCCGCCCCGCGGTCGTCGCCGCGGGCGCCGCCCTGCACCTGCTGCTGCCGGCCCTCACCGCGCAGCCGCGCCCCTTGGCGGCCCTGCTGCCGTGGCTGTCGCTGATGGCGGCCTACCTCACCTTCAGCAGCCGCTCCCTCGACACGATCGGCCTGCTGCCCAGGCGCCTGTGCTCCCTGGCGGCGGCCCCGCTCGTCCCCGTGGTCCGCGCGGTGATCGGACGGGACACCTGGGACGCCCTCCGGAAGGACCCCGGTGGACCTCGATGACCTGCTGGGCGTCGCTCGCGACGCCGCTCGGGCGGGCGCCCGCACCGCCGCGTCCTGGCGCGGCCGCGCCCACCGGCTGCTCGTCGAGGAGAAGGCGGGCCCCGACGATCTGGTCAGCCAGGCGGACCGGGACACCGAGCACGCCGTCCGCGCCGTTCTCGCGGCGCACCGGCCGCACGACGCCGTCCTGGGCGAGGAAGGCGGAACCACCGTGGGCCGCGGCGGGGTGCGGTGGATCGTCGACCCGATCGACGGAACCACCAACTACCTCTACGGGCGGCCGGACTGGGCGGTCAGCGTGGCGGCGGCGGACGCGGACCAGGGCCGGCTGCTCGCCGGCGTGGTGATCGAGCCCGCGCTCGGCCTGCTGACCGAGGCCCGGGCCGGCACCCGCACCGCGGCGAACGGCACACCGGCCGCGGCCCTGCGCGGGCACGACCTGACCCGTGCCCTGGTGGAACTCAACCTGGGCCGGCCCGGACAGCGCCCCCGGGCGGGCTCCATGGTGAACGCCCTCCTGCCCCACGTGCGCGACCTGCGCCGCGGGGGCAGCGCGGCGGCCGCCCTCGCCCAGGTCGCCACCGGCCGGGCGGACGCGCTGTGGGCGCCCGGGCTGCAGCCGTGGGACTGCGCCGCGGGTGTCCTGCTGGTCCAGCAGGCCGGCGGGACGGTCGGCGATCTGACCGGCCCGACGCCCGGGACCTGGCCCCGCAGCGGCGACGTCCTGGCGGCCCCGCCGGCCCTGTGGGGGACCCTGCGGGCCCTCCTCGCCCCGGTCTACCCGGGCGGCGGAGCCGCCCGGCCGGACGCCGGTCGCGGCGGGCGGGACGGGGCGGGCACGCGAGGCGGCGGCCTCCCGGCGAGCGGCTCCGCGGGACTTCGGCCGGACTACCGCCCCCACGCGCGATAGACGGGACCCGGGGCCACCGCCTCCCGCATCCGGACGGAGTCCGCCCCCGGAGCGGGCAATCCCTTCCCCGCCGTGCGGGACCACAGGCCCCCCGGCCGCGGACCGTGCCCCGGGCGCGGGGCGCCGGCCCTGTCTGCACCTGCCGGCAACGGGTACTCGCCGCTCGGCCGAGCGGGATCGGCTGCTCGGCCGGAACGGATCCGGAACGGATGAGGAGGCCGCGGTATGCGGGTACGTGACCGTGTGGTGGTGGTGACCGGGGCGTCCAGCGGTATCGGGCGGGCCACGGCCGAGGCATTCGCCCGGAAGGGCTGCGCGGTGGTCCTGGCGGCACGCCGGCCGGAGGCACTCGCGGAGGCGGCGCGGGACTGCGAGAAACACCGGGGCGCCCGGGCTCTCGCCGTACCGACCGACGTCACCGACGCCGCGGCGGTGGAGCGTCTCGCCGAGCAGGCGGTGGAGCGGTTCGGCCGGATCGACGTGTGGGTCAACTCCGCCGCCGTGGCGGCCTTCGGCCCCTTCCTGGAGGTGCCCCTGCGGGACTTCCGCAAAGTCGTCGACGTCAACGTCATGGGGTCCGTCCACGGGGCCCGCGCCGCCCTGCGGGTCATGCGGGAGCAGGGCCACGGCACCCTGATCGACATCTCCTCGATCGTCGGCGTGGTCAGCCAGCCGTACAACCACGCCTACGGCATGTCCAAGCACGCCGTCCGTGCCCTGGGCACCAGCCTGCGCCAGGAACTGCGGCTGGAGGGCGCCAAGGACATCCACGTCTGCTCGGTGCTGCCCGCCACCATCGACACCCCGTTCTTCGAGCACGCGGCCAACTACACCGGGCGCAAGGTGGTGGCCATGCCGCCGGTGTACTCGCCCGAGCGGGTGGCCCGTGCCGTCGTGGACCTGGTGCGGACCCCGCGCCGGGAAGTGGTGGTCGGCCCCGCCGGACGGTCCCTGGTGAGGCAGTCGCGGATGACCCCGGGACTGACCGAGCGCATGATGGGCCGGCAGGTCGACAAGACGCACCTGTCCCGCAAGGAACCGGCCCCGGCGACCGAGGGCAGCCTGCACGTGCCCGCGCCCGGCACCGGAGCGGCACACGGCGGCTGGGGCGGACGCCGCCGCACCGCCCTGCGCAGGCTCGCGACCGCCACTGCCCTGGCGGGCCTCACCGCGGGGGCCCGCCGGCTGATACGCGAGCCGTGACCGCACGGCCGGGACGGGACACGGGCGCCGGTCGAGGGCGCCGGGGCCGGGGAAGCCGGTGACGGTCCCGGCGGGTGGCGGAGGAGGCGACGGCCGTCCCCGCCCGGGGCCCGGACCGTCCGCACGTCCTCGTCGTCGCCGAGGGCCGCGAGCACCGGGCCTTCGGACCCGGGCCCCGCCGGGGCGGCCGGGCCCGGAGCGGGGAACGCCGACCACCCCGCCGTCTCCCGCGCGCCCGGCAGCGTCGAGCCGCCCGGACGGGGCCGCGGCGACCGCCGCCACCGCCGCACCCGCACCACCGGCTCGGACGCGCCCGCGACGTCCGGTGCCCGACGACCGCCCGTCCGGCGACGGCGAGGGCCGGCCGAGCGGGTCAGCGCAGCGCGCCGAGCGCGTAGAGGGCGCCCAGGGCGGCGGCCAGGGTGCCGAGCAGCAGGCGGAGGAAGGTCTCGGGCACGCGCGGCCGGAGGCGGGCTCCGGCGTAGCCGCCGAGGAGACCGCCCAGGCCGCAGGCCAGGCCCAGGAACCAGTCGGGGGCGACGCTGCCGCCGTGGGCCAGGGACAGCAGGACGTAGGCGGAGGCGCCGGCCACCGAGGTGACGAAGGTGGCGGCGAGCGCGGCGGGGGCGACCCGGGAGACGGGGACGCCGCGGCCGACGAGGACGGGACCGAGCAGGGAGCCGCCCCCGATGCCGTAGACGCCGCCCACGACCCCCACCACGAGCGCCAGGCCGGTGACCGTCCGGGGCGCGGGCTCCGGGCGCCGGGCCCGCGCGGGCGCGGGGCGCAGGGTCCGGACGACGAGCCAGGTGCCGAGCGGCAGCAGCAGGGCGGCGACCAGGAGACGGAAGACCTCCGGGCCCGGAAGGGCGAACACGCGGATGACCGCTCCGAGGACCACGCCGGGCAGGGTGCCCAGCACCAGACGGCGCACGAGCGGTCCCCTCAGGGCCCCGTCGCGGCGGTGACGCAGCAGGGCGCCGGGCCCCGCCACCACGTTGTAGAGCAGGTTCGTGGGCGTGACGGCCGGATGGGGCACGGCGAGGACGCTGAGCTGCACGGGGAGCAGGAACACCGCCCCGGACACCCCGACGGGCGCGGTCACCACGGCGGTCAGCATCCCGAGCGCGAGGCCGGCCGCCCCCAGCTCCCACTCCATCCGACACCCCCCGCGTCGCCCCGGCCCGTCCGCTTCGGCCCTCCGCGACAGCGTAGAGCGCCCGCATCCCGCCGCCCGGGGCCGCTCCCCGGCCGCGCGATCGGGTTCGGCGGCGCGCGGCCGGCCCCCGCCGCCGCGGGACGGCCGGCCGTGGCCGGGGAGCGGCGCGTCCGTCCCCGGCCGGCCCGCGGCCACCCCGGTCACCGCGCCGCACCGCCCGCCCCGGTCCGGGCACCCCCCCCCGTCCCCCCGCGGGGGGGGCGGG
>NZ_BAAATK010000037.1:0-66306 GCF_039533365.1 Streptomyces glaucus | reverse complement strand
GCCGCCCCGCCGCCCCGCCGCCCCGCCGCCCCGCCGCCCCGCCGCCCCGCCGCCCCGCCGCCCGGTCGCGTCCCGTACCGCGGGCCTCAGGGCCTGACCGGCAACTGGAAGTCGAAGGCGTACCGGGACGCGCGGTGGAGGTGCGTCCCGTGCTCCACCGGCCGGCCGGTGTCGTCGTACGCCGTGCGCCGCATGGTGAGCAGCGCGGCGCCCTCCCGCTCACCGAGGCGGGCGGCCTCCTCGGCGGTGACCGGCGGGCACCGGGGCCGGCCGGGGCCGTCCGGCACGGGACGCAGGACCTTTCGGCGAGGGGGAGTTCACAGGTGGCGGCGGCGGCCGGCGGCCTGGCGGTCGTACTCCCGGCGCGCCCGCACGGCGGCCTCGCGGGAGGCGGTCCCGGCCACCGGCACGTCCCACCAGGCCTCGGCGGGGGGAGCGGTGGGGGACGGGTCGGTCTCGACGTACACGCAGGTCGGCCGGCCGGCGGCGCGGGCCGTCGCCAGCGCCTCGCGCAGCTCGCCCACCGTCCTGGCGCGCAGCACGTCCATGCCGAGGCTCGCGGCGTTCGCGGCGAGGTCCACGGGCAGCGGGGCGCCGGTGAAGGTGCCGTCGGCGGCCCGGTGGCGGTAGGCGGTGCCGAACCGCTCGGCGCCGACCGACTCGGACAGGCCGCCGATGGAGGCGTACCCGTGGTTCTGGACCAGGACCACCTTGACGGGCAGGCCCTCCTGCACGGCGGTCACGATCTCCGTCGGCATCATCAGATAGGTGCCGTCGCCGACCAGCGCCCACACCGGCGTGCCGGGCGCGGCCTGCTGGACGCCGATCGCGGCCGGGATCTCGTAGCCCATGCAGGAGTAGCCGTACTCCAGGTGGTACTGGCGCGGGGAGCGGGCCCGCCACAGCTTGTGCAGGTCGCCGGGGAGCGAACCGGCCGCGTTGATCACCACGTCGTCGTCGCCCACCACCGCGTCCAGCGCGCCGAGCACCTGCGTCTGCGTCGGTACGGCGCCGTCGTCGCCGGCCCGGCAGGCGGCCTCGACGACCCGCTCCCAGCGCTCCTTGCCGGTGCGGTACTCCGCCTCGTACGACGGGTCCACCCGGTGGCCGGGGAGGGCGTCGGCGAGCTGTTCGAGACCGGTGCGCGCGTCGCAGACCAGGGTCCGGGCGGCCAGCTTGTGGGCGTCGAACGCGGTGATGTTGAGGTTGAGGAAGCGGACGTCCGGGTTCTGGAAGAGGGTGCCGGAGGCCGTGGTGAAGTCCGTGTACCGGGTGCCGACGCCGATCACCAGGTCGGCGGTGCGGGCGAGACCGTCGGCGACCGCCGTGCCGGTGTGGCCGATGCCGCCGAGGTCGGCGGGGTGGTCGTGGCGCAGCGAGCCCTTGCCGGCCTGGGTGGAGGCGACCGGGATCCCGGTGGCGTCCGCGAACGCCCGCAGCGCCGCCTCGGCCTCGCTGTGGTGGACGCCGCCGCCCGCGACGACCAGCGGGCGGCGGGCGGCGCGGATCAGGCGGACCGCCTCCGCCAGCTCGGCCGGGTCCGGCGCCGGACGCCGCACGTGCCAGACGCGCTCGGCGAAGAACTCCTCCGGCCAGTCGAAGGCTTCCGCCTGCACGTCCTGCGGGAGGGCCAGCGTCACCGCGCCGGTCCCGGCCGGGTCGGCCAGCACCCGCGCGGCGTTCAGCGCGGAGGGGATCAGCGCCTCGGGGCGGGTGATCCGGTCGAAGTAGCGCGAGACCGGGCGCAGCGTGTCGTTGACGGACACGTCCGCCTCCACCGGGTGCTCCAGCTGCTGGAGCAGCGGGTCGGCGGCGTGCGAGGCGAAGTAGTCGCCGGGCAGCAGCAGCACCGGCAGGCGGTTGATCGTCGCGAGGGCGGCCCCGGTCACCAGGTTGGTGGCGCCCGGGCCGATCGACGTCGTCACCGCCTGCGCGGACAGCCGGTTCAGCTGGCGGGCGTAGCCGACGGCCGCGTGCACCATGGACTGCTCGTTGCGGCCCTGGTGGTACGGCATGACGTCCGCGTACTCGACGAGCGCCTGGCCGATCCCGGCGACGTTGCCGTGGCCGAAGACGCCCCAGGTGCCGGCGATCAGCCGGTGGCGTACGCCGTCCCGCTCGGTGTGCTGGGCGGCCAGGAACCGCACCAGGGCCTGGGCGGTGGTCAGTCGGCGGGTGGCGGCGCTCATACGGAGGTCTCCGGGGCGGTGCAGAGGGGGAGGCGGGGGTCGACGGGCTGGTCCGGCCAGGTGTCGCGGATCCAGGCGTGGCCGGGGTGGTCGCAGATCAGCCAGGCGCGTTCGGCCCCGGGGCCGGCCATGACGTTGAGGTAGTACATGTGGTGGCCGGGCACGGCCATGGAGGGCCCGTGCCAGCCGTCCGGGATCAGGACGACGTCGCCGTCGCGCACCTCGGCCAGCACGTCCGTCTCCCGGCCCGGGCCGGACGGGGAGACCCGCTGGTAGCCGAGGCCCGGGGTGCCGTCGTGGGCGGCGAACTCGAAGTAGTAGATCTCCTCCAGCGCCGACTCCTCGCCCGGCCGGTGCTCGTCGTGCTTGTGCGGCGGGAACGACGACCAGTTGCCGCCCGGGGTGAGCACCTCGACGGCGATCAGCTTGTCGCACGCGAACACCCCGGCCGCGCCGAAGTTGTTGACCTGGCGGGAGCAGTTCCCGGCGCCGCGCAGCTCGACGGGGACGGACGCGGCCGGCCCGTAGCGGGCGGGCAGCCGGCGGGCGCAGCGCGCGCCGGTGAGCGCGAACCGTCCGCCGCCGGCCGACGTCACGGTCGTACGGGCGTCGCGCGGCACGTACGCGAAGTCGCTCACGGCGCTGAAGACGTCCGCGCGGCCGTGGAGCGCGAAGGTCTCCCGGCCCGCGTCGTCGGCGCTCGTCACCGTGCAGCCGCCGCGCAGCGGGAGGACGATCCACTCGCTGTCACCGGTGTCGAAGGTGTGGGTGCCGCCGGGCGGGAGCTGCAGGACGCGCAGGCTGGAGCAGCCCCAGCCGGCCCGCTCGGGCGTGATGTCGACGACGTAGGGTCCGCCGGGGGCCTGGCCCGCGGGAAGGTGGAACGTCATGGTGTGCCTCTCCGACTCGCAACAGGGCTGATGGGCGTGGCGACGGGCTCGCGGGCCGCGACCGGCTCCGGCGGCGGGCGGCGGGCAGCCCCGGCTCCGCGGCGGGCTGCGAGGGCCACGGGGGTTTCGGGGGCCACGGGGGCTTCGGCGGTCACAGCAGGCCGACCGCCGTGTCCACCGCCTGCTCCACGCTGCCCTCGGCCGGATAGAGCAGCGAACGGCCCACCACCAGCCCCTGCACGGTGGGCAGGCGCAGCGCCTTGCGCCAGCGCTCGTACGTGCCCTCCTGGTCGGCGCCGACCTCGCCGCCGAGCAGCACGGCCGGCAGCGTGGAGGTCCGCAGGACCTCGGCCATGTCGTCCGGGTCGTCGGTGACGGGCAGTTTCAGCCAGGTGTAGGCGGAGGTGCCGCCCAGACCCGAGGCGATGGCGATGGAGCGGGTGACGGCCTCGGCGGACAGGTCGTTGCGGACCCCGCCCCCGACCCGGCGGCAGAGGAACGGCTCGACGAACACGGGCAGCCGGCGCGCGGCCATCTCGTCGATGACGCGGGCGGCGGACTCCAGCGTGGCGAGCGATCCGGGGTCGTCGTAGTCGATGCGCAGCAGCAGCTTGCCGGCGTCGAAGCGGAGCCGGGCGAGGTCCTGGGCGCGGTGGCCGGTGAAGCGGTCGTCCATCTCGAAGGCGGCGCCCGCCAGTCCGCCCCGGTTCATGGAGCCCAGGACGACCTTGCCGTCCAGCACCCCGAGCAGCAGCAGGTCCTCCAGGATGTCCGCGGTGGCGAGCACCCCGTCCACGCCGGGCCGGGACAGCGCGGTGCAGATGCGTTCCAGCAGGTCCGCCCGGTCGGCCATGGCGAGCCGGTGGCCGCCGACGCCGAGGGCGCCGCGCGCCGGGTGGTCGGCGGCCACGATCATCAGCCGGCCGCTGTCGCCGATCAGCGGGCGGCGCGTCCGGCGGGCGGCGGCCTCGGCGATCGCCTCGGGACGCCGGGCCCTGACCGCGGTGAGGTCGGGGATGCTGAGGTTCAAGACGGGCTCCGTTCGGGGTGGCTGCGGGCGGCGGCCGCGGGAGGAAGGCGCCCGGCCGGGGTGCGGGCCGCCGGCGGGAGGGAGGCGCCGGCCGGGTCCGGCGGCGGTCGCCGGGCCGGGGGGGCGGGGCCGCCGGCCCGTCCGCCACGGGCTCCGGTCCGGACGTCAGCCGCGCGCGAGCAGGGCCTCGATCTCGGACCCGGTCGGCATCGCGGCGGAGCAGGCGAGGCGGGCGGCGACCAGGGCACCGGCCGCGTTGGCGTACCGCATGGTCCTCGTCAGGTCCCAGCCGGCCAGCAGGCCGTGGCAGAGGGAGCCGCCGAACGCGTCGCCCGCGCCGAGGCCGTTGACGACCTCGACCGGCACCGGCGGCACCTCGGCCGTCGTCCCGTCGCGGTGCACGGCGAGCACGCCCTTCGGGCCCCGCTTGACGACGGCCAGCTCCACGCCCGCCGCCAGCAGGGCCTCGGCGCAGGCGCGGGGCTCGCGGACGCCGGTGGCGATCTCGCACTCGTCGAGGTTGCCGACCGCGACGGTGGCGTGGCGCAGGGCCTCGCGGTAGTGCGGGCGGGCCCGGCCGGGGTCCGTCCAGAACACGGGGCGCCAGTCGAGGTCGAAGACGGTGGTGCCCGCCCCGTCCCGGGCCGCGAGCGCGGCGAGGGTGGCCGAGCGGCTGGGCTCCTCGCTCAGCCCCGTGCCGGTGATCCAGAAGATCCGGGCCGCGCGGATCGCGGCCAGGTCCAGCTCGTCGGTGCGGATCTCCAGGTCGGGGGCCTTGGGGCGGCGGTAGAAGTACAGCGGGAAGTCGTCCGGCGGGAAGATCTCGCAGAACGTGACCGGCGTCGGGTACGCCGCGACCGGCGTGACCCAGCGGTCGTCCACCCCGAACTCCTTCAGCGCCTCGTGCAGGTAGGCGCCGAAGGGATCGTCGCCGGTGCGCGTGATCACCGCGGTGGAGCGGCCGAGGCGGGCGGCCGCGACCGCCACGTTGGCGGCCGAGCCGCCGAGGAACTTGCCGAACGTCTCCACCCGGGACAGGGGTACGCCCGTTTGCAGGGGGTAGAGGTCGACTCCGATGCGACCCATGGTCACGAGGTCGAAGTACCGGGCTGACTCGGCCATGCGATGCTCCTCGCGCTGCTGGGGGTGCGGACCCCGGAGCCCCCTGCGACCGTGGGGGGCGCGGGCCCGGGGGCCCGCCGCCTCCCAGGTGTAGGACGCGGAGGGCGACGCTGTCAATAGTTTGTACTTACATTCGGACCTGCTTGTGAAATGATGTCTTGACAAAGTATTGACAGCGGGCACGGCAAGGGCTTGGATCCCGTCCCAGCGCAACAGCCGTTCCGGCGGCACCCGACCCGGAGCCACCGGGTCCCGAGGATCCCCGCCCTTCCCCGGTCCCACAGTGAGGTGCAGGAAAGATGGACCGCTCTTCCCACTCGCGCAGACTCGCCCCCGCCGCGGCCCTCGCCGCGGCCGCGGCCCTGACCCTCGCGGGCTGTTCCAGCAGCTCCGGCGGGAAGAAGGCCGAGGAGGGAAGGGCGGGCGCCTCCGCGGGCGAGGCCGGCACCCCGCGCATGACGGTCGCCCTGGTCACCCACCAGGCGCCCGGCGACACCTTCTGGGACATCGTCCGCAAGGGCGCCGAGGCCGCCGCCGCCAAGGACAACGTCGAACTCGTCTACTCCGCCGACCCGAACGCGGGCAACCAGGCCGGCCTGGTGCAGAACGCGATCGACCAGAAGGTCGACGGCATCGCGGTGACCCTCGCCAAGCCGGACGCGCTCAAGGACGTCATCGGCAGGGCCGAGCGGGCCGGCATACCCGTCGTCGGCCTCAACTCCGGCCTGGACGACTGGAAGGACCTCGGCCTGCTGGAGTTCTTCGGGCAGGACGAGAGCGTGGCGGGCGAGGCGTTCGGCAGGAAGCTGAACGAGGTCGGCGCGGAGAAGGCCGTCTGCGTGATCCACGAACAGGGCAACGTGGGCCTGACCCAGCGCTGCGACGGAGTGAGGAAGACCTTCGAGGGAGCGATCGAGAACCTCTACGTCAACGGCACCGACATGCCGTCCGTGCAGTCGACCGTCACCGCCAAGCTGCAGCAGGACGGCTCCATCGACCACGTCGTCACGCTCGGCGCTCCCTTCGCGCTGACCGCGGCGCAGTCGGCGGACGACGCCGGCAGCGAGGCGCGGATCGCCACCTTCGACCTCGACAAGGACCTGACGAAGGCGATCCAGGACGGCTCCGTCGAGTTCGCCGTCGACCAGCAGCCCTACCTGCAGGGCTACCTGGCCGTCGACTCCCTGTGGCTCTACGAGAACAACGGCAACTACAGCGGCGGCGGCGAGCAGCCGGTGCTGACCGGCCCGGCCTTCGTCGACGAGTCCAACGTCGAGCAGGTCGCCGAGTTCGCCGCGAAGGGCACCCGGTGACGGGCACGACCCGGCAGGCCGCGCAGACGGCGGGCGCACCGCCCGCCCCCGGCCCCCGGGAGACCGACGGGCGGACCCGGCGGCGCCCCCCGGCGCTCCGGATGCTCGCCCGCCCGGAGATGGGCGTCTTCCTCGGCGCCGTCGCCGTGCTCGTGTTCTTCCTCGTCACCGCGGAGCCGGTGCGCGACGGCAGCTCGATGGCGAACATCCTGTACCAGTCGTCGACCATCGGGATCATGGCGCTGCCGGTGGCGCTGCTGATGATCGGCGGCGAGTTCGACCTGTCGTCCGGCGTCGCCGTGATCACCTCGGCGCTGACCGCGAGCATGCTCAGCTACCAGCTCACCCTGAACGTGTGGACGGGCGTGCTCGTCGCCCTGGCGCTGTCGCTGGCGATCGGCGCGCTCAACGGCTGGCTGCTGGTGAGGACCGGTCTGCCCAGCTTCCTGGTCACCCTGGGCACCTTCCTGATCCTGCAGGGCGTGAACCTGGCGGTGACCAAGCTGGTCACCGACAACGTGGCCACCGACGACATCAGCGACATGGACGGCTTCCCCCAGGCCAAGGCGGTCTTCGCCTCGTCCTTCGAGATCGGCGGCGTCCAGGTGAGGATCACCGTGGTGTGGTGGCTGGTCTTCGCCGCCCTGGCCACCTGGGTGCTGCTGCGCACCAAGTACGGCAACTGGGTCTTCGCCGTCGGCGGCGACCAGGACTCCGCGCGGGCCGTCGGCGTGCCGGTGACCTTCACCAAGATCTCGCTGTTCATGCTGGTCGGGTTCGGCGCCTGGTTCGTCGGCATGCACAACCTGTTCTCCTTCAACACCGTGCAGTCCGGCGAGGGCGTGGGCCAGGAACTGATCTACATCGCCGCCGCGGTGATCGGCGGCTGCCTGCTCACCGGCGGCCACGGCTCCGCCGTCGGACCGGTCTTCGGCGCGTTCATGTTCGGCATGGTGCAGCAGGGCATCGTCTACGCCGGCTGGAACCCCGACTGGTTCAAGGCCTTCCTCGGCGTCATGCTGCTCGGCGCCGTCCTGATCAATCTGTGGGTCCAGCGCACGGCGACCCGGAGGTGAACACCATGACCGGCACCACCCGCGGGGCCGCCCTCCCCGACCCCGCCCCCGGCGGGGACCGGCCCCTGGCCGAACTCCGCAAGGCGGGCAAGTCCTACGGCGCCACCCGCGCCCTGCACGGCGTCGACCTCGCCGTCCACCCCGGCAGGGTCACCTGTGTGCTCGGCGACAACGGCGCCGGCAAGTCCACCCTCATCAAGATCATCTCCGGGCTGCACCAGCACACCGAGGGCGAGTTCCTCGTCGACGGCGAGCCCGTGCGCTTCACCACCCCGCGCGAGGCCCTGGACCGCGGCATCGCCGCCGTCTACCAGGACCTGGCCACCGTCCCGCTCATGCCGGTGTGGCGCAACTTCTTCCTCGGCTCGGAGCTGACCCGCGGCCCCTGGCCCCTGCGCCGCCTGGACATCGCCCGCATGAAGAAGACCGCGGACGAGGAACTGCGCACCATGGGCATCGTCCTGGACGACCTGGAACAGCCCGTCGGCACCCTGTCCGGCGGCCAGCGCCAGTGCGTGGCGATCGCCCGCGCGGTCCACTTCGGCGCCCGCGTCCTCATCCTGGACGAGCCCACCGCCGCCCTCGGCGTGAAGCAGTCCGGCGTGGTGCTGAAGTACATCGCCGCCGCCCGCGACCGCGGCCTCGGCGTCGTCTTCATCACCCACAACCCCCACCACGCCTACCTGGTCGGCGACCACTTCAGCGTGCTGCGCCTGGGCACCCTGGAGCTGTCCGCCGACCGCGGCGAGATCGGCCTCGAGGAGCTGACCGACCACATGGCCGGCGGCGCCGAACTCACCGCCCTCGAGCACGAGCTGGCGCAGGCGCGCGGCGTCGACGTGGCGGAGCTCCCCGAGGGGAGGGACCGCCAGGCCCCCGTGACGGCATCTCCGGAAGGGAACCCCTGACATGGCCCCCGCGCTCGACCGCATCCGGATCGGCTCCGCCCCCGACTCCTGGGGCGTGTGGTTCCCCGACGACCCCCGGCAGGTCCCCTGGGAACGCTTCCTCGACGAGGTCGCCGAAGCCGGCTACGCGTGGATCGAACTCGGCCCGTACGGCTACCTCCCGACCGATCCGGCCCGGCTCACCGACGAGGTGACCAGGCGGAACCTGAAGGTCTCCGCGGGCACCGTCTTCACCGGCCTGCACCGCGGCCCGGCCGTGTGGGACTCCACCTGGGAACACGTCGGCCGGGTCGCCGCCCTCACCCGGGCCATGGGCGCCGGGCACCTCGTCGTCATCCCCTCCTTCTGGCGCGACGACAAAACCGCCGAGATCCTGGAGCCGCCGGAGCTCACCGGCGAGCAGTGGGCGCACCTGACCAAGGGCATGGAACGGCTCGGCCACGAGGTGAAGGAGAGGTACGGCCTGGACATCGTGGTCCACCCGCACGCCGACACCCACATCGACACCGAGGAGCACGTCGAGCGCTTCCTCGACTCCACCGACTCCGACCTGGTCAACCTCTGCCTGGACACCGGGCACTACGCCTACTGCGGCGGCGACAGCGTCAAGCTGATCGAGACCTACGGCGAACGCATCGGCTATCTGCACCTCAAGCAGGTCGACCCGGAGATCCTCGCCGAGGTCCGGGCGGGCCAGGTGCCGTTCGGGCCGGCCGTGCAGCGCGGCGTGATGTGCGAACCGCCGTCCGGCGTGCCGGAGCTGGAGCCGGTCCTGCGGGCCGCGCAGAGCCTGGGCGTGGAGCTGTTCGCGATCGTCGAGCAGGACATGTACCCCTGCGAGCCGGACAGGCCGCTGCCCATCGCGGTCCGTACCCGCGACTTCCTGCGCTCCTGCGGCGCCTGACGACCCGGAAAGGACGACCATGGCCGAGCGTGCCCCGCACGCGCCCCTCGGTGTCGCGGTCATCGGCGCCGGCCGCATGGGCGCCGACCACGTACGCCGTATCGACCGGGTGATCAGCGGCGCGCGGGTGACCGCGGTCGTGGACGTCGACGCGGAGCGCGCCAAGGCCGTCGCGGCCCGCGTCGACGGCTGCACGGCGTACACCGACCCGGTCGCCGCGATGGCGGCGGCCGACGTCGACGCCGTGCTCGTCGCCTCCCCGGGCCCGGCCCACGAGGCCGCGCTGCTCGCCGCCTTCGAACGCGACCTGCCCGTGCTGTGCGAGAAGCCGCTCACCCCCGACGCGGCCTCCGCGCTGCGCGTCCTCGAAGCCGAACAGGCACTCGGCCACCGCCGCGTCCAGGTCGGCTTCATGCGCCGCTACGACCCCGAGTACGCCAGGCTCGAGGCCCTGCTGCGGACCGGACAGCTGGGCCGTCCGCTGATGCTGCACAACCGGCACCGCAACGTGGCCAGCCCGCCCTTCTTCACCAGCGCCATGCTCATCAGCGACTCCGTGGCGCACGAGGCGGACGCCACCCGCTGGCTGCTCGGCCAGGAGATCACGGCGGTCACGGTGCTGCGCCCGGCCCCGTCCGCGAACGCGCCGGACGCCCTCCAGGACCCGCAGTTCGTGGTCTTCGAGACCGACGGCGGCGCGCTCAGCGACGTGGAGATCTTCGTCAACTGCGGCTTCGGCTACCAGGTGCAGGCCGAGGCGGTCTGCGAGCGCGGCACCGCCCGCATCGGCGACGGCCACGCCCTGGTCACGAACACGGCCGGCCGCTGGGGCGGCACCATCGCCCAGGACTGGACCGAGCGCTTCGGGACGGCGTACGACCGCGAGGTGCAGGCCTGGGTCGACGCCGCACGCCACGGCGGGACCACCGGCCCCAGCGCCTGGGACGGTTACGCGGCCGCCGCGGTCTGCGAGGCGGGCGTGACGGCGCTGCGGGAGGGCGGCCGGGTGACGGTCGAACTGGTGGAGAAGCCGGCCCTGTACCGCTGAACGGACCGGCCCGCCCAGCGGCACCGGACCGGCCGGGGCGCGCCCGGCGCCCCGCACCGCCGCGCGACGGCCCGCGGCGAAGCGGTCCATGACGAAGCCGTGCGGGGCGCCGGCCGGGAAGGCCGCGCCGGGAGATCGCCGGCCCCGGCAACGCTGCCGCCATCCCGCTGCCGGCGGCGGCCCCCAGCACCGAGGTCGGCGGCTGCACCGTGACCTCAAGGGCGACCTCACCGCAGGCAAGGCCGCCGAACCGACCGTCAGCGTCACCAAGAACGGCAAGCCGGTGACCGGCCTTCAGTCCTACCTCGACACCTACGCCCACCTGACCGCCTTCCACGAAGGCGACCAGGCATTCGCCCACCTCCACCCCGGGACCAACGTGAACGGCGACCGCGGCGGCCCGGACCTGTCCTTCCACGCCGAACTTCCCGACCCCGGCAACACGGCCCGCCCCTGAGAGTCACTACGCCCCCGGAAGCCCGCCCAGTACCCGGAACTGAACAGTGCCAGGACGACGACCAGCGCTCAGGAATGGAGGAGTACGGCCAGCAGGCGCTGCATGGTCACCGCAGTGTCCGTGGCCGGTGCGGTGCTGCGGGTCATCAGTAGATGGTGGGTGGTGCCGACGAGCGCGAGTGCGATGGTGGCGGCGTCGCTGTCCGCCGGGATCCGGCCGTCGTGCTGCTCCGCCTGGAGGTAGGCGGTGACGGCGTGCTGGATCGCATCGAATGCGGGCGCGCCGGACCGGAAGCCCTCGCGGGTGTGCGACGCGGCCGCGGGGCGGGTCATCGCCAGGCCCACCACCGCCGGAGGCAGGGAGTCCAGCAGGGCCTCGACGACCTCGTGGAGGTTCTCCGCGACCGTGGCCTGCCCCACTTTGGTGCTCAGGGTCTCGGCCTGGCGGGCACTGCGCGCGAAGCGGTCCAGGATCAGTTCGGCGATGAACTCGTCCAGGCCGGAGAAGTGGGTGTGCAGGACGCCCTTGGCGCAGTTCGCCTCCGCGGTGACGGCGCGGCTGGTCAAGGCCGCGGCGCCGTCGCGGGCCACCACCCGTTCCGCGGCCGCGAACAGCCGCTCGCGCAAGTCCGGAATCGCCACTCCACGAGGTGACACAACAACCCCTTCCCCGAAGCCGATTGCGAGTATGGGCGTTCGCCCATACCCTTTGGGCACTTGCCCATTCTAGGTCGGGGCGCCCTGTCGCGCCCCGGCGGGAGGAGTTCAGCCATGGGGCACTTCGCCAACACCGCGCAGGCCGAGGCGTGGAACGGATACGAGGGCGCGCAGTGGGCCCGCAGCCAGGAGCGCTGGGACGCCGTCAATGACGGCTTCAACCAGCCCCTCCTCGACGCCGCGGCCATCTCCGAGACTGATGCCGTGCTGGATGTCGGCTGCGGAGCCGGCCGCACCACCCGCCTCGCGGCCCGGCGTGCCGCACGCGGCCGGGCGCTCGGCCTGGACCTGTCGGGGCCGATGCTGGGCAAGGCCCGGGAGAGCACCGCACGCGAAGGGGTCGCGAACGTGGCCTTCGTGCAGGGCGACGCCCAGGTTCACCCGTTGGACGCCTGTGCGTTCGATGCGGTCATCAGCCGGTACGGCATGACCTTCTTCACCGACCCGGTCGCCGCGTTCGCCAACCTCCATCGCGCACTGCGCCCCGGCGGCCGGCTGGCCTTCATCTGCGCGGCGGAGGCCGAGGCCAACGAGTGGCTCGCCGCGCTGGTCTCGCTCAAGGACATCCTGCCGCTCGGCGAGTTCGGGAAGGCCGACGGTCCCGGCATGTTCTCCCTGGCAGATCCCGGCCGCATCCGCGACCTGCTCGCCGCCGGCGGGTTCGACGAGGTGGAAGTGCACAGGGTCGAGGTGGCGGGGAAATGGGGCGCCGACGCGGCGGACGCCGCGGCGTTCCTGCTGGACTCCGGTCCCGGGCGTCACCTGCTCGATCAGGTGACCCCGTCCGAGCAGGATGCGGCGCGCCAGGCACTGACGGCCACCCTGCGCCGCCACGAGGCGGACGGTGGGGTGTGGCTGCGCAGCAGTTCCTGGCTGGTCACCGCCGTGCGCGGCGATTCAGCACACGGCTGAGCCGTATAACCCGCCACGCAACCGGTGAACCCGTACCCACGACAGCCCTTATGGACGTCGAGCGTGCGGGTTCATGCTGTACGGCGTTCCGCGATCTGTGAACCCGCGCGCTTCCGACCGCTCCGCCCAAAAGGCCGGAGAACAGGAGCGAGGTCACGAATATGTCGAGGCCGAGGTCATCTCCCTCGGAGCCTCCAGCCCCCCGGCCGACCGCAACCCGACGCTCTGGTTGCGAGACGCCCTGCATGCAGTCGGCGCTCGACATCTGCGCCATCGCGGCCCACACCGCTACGTCGTCCGTCAACTCCCCTCGACCAGCCACGGGATCAATAGGGGTATGGCTAGTCACCCATGAACCACAAGTAGCTGCCCGGTGTCGCCGCACACGCTTCGAGCAGCTCGTCCAGGTCGAGCAGAGCCGCCTTCTGCTGGTCGTCAGTACACCTCTGCGTCAGGGTTGCGATTTCCTGGCGAGCGACTTGAGCTTCCTGCTCGTTGAACAGCGTGTCTCCGTACGGATCCACCCAGCCGAGCTTGCCCGAGCCATGCCGGTCAAGGCTGTTCAGCACTCTCGCCGATGCTTCACCGTGCTCGTATGAACCCCGCAGCAAGGTGTCCCGGGACGGCCCTTTCCGCGCGGGCCGCCCCGAGTGCAGTTCCAGCTCAATCCCCATGCCCCTCCTTCAGCCTCGGACACCGAAGCTTCGCAGAGATCATTTGTCAGACACGCCTTGGGGGACATGTCCCTGAAGGGGGTGGCCAGGTTCATCATGTCGTCCTCGGGCTGCGGAGGCCCCGAACGTCGCCGCGAAGCACAGGGCGACCACGAGCATCAGCACCGCCGACTCGCCATGCTCCGACAGGTCCTCAACGACGACTCGTTGCCCCTGCGGAGCCGGGCTGCGGCCGCGCTCGTTCTCCTCTGCGCCCAGCCCGTCACTCGCATCATCCAGCTCACCGTCGACGACGTCGCTGACGATGGCACCACCGTCATCGTCAGGCCGGGAGACCCGCCGTCCCCCCCTCCCGGAGCCCGTCGCGGACCTGATGCGGGCATACCTTCAGTCCCGCGAGCATCTGCCCTACGCCAGCAGCAGAAGCTCCCGCTGGCTCTTCCCCGGACGCCAGCCCGGGCAGCCGATGAACCCGGTCAGCCTCCAAGTCCATCTGCGCAAGATCGGCGTCCCTCCCCAGCGTGGCAGGGTCTCCGCGATCCGCCAACTCGTCCTCCAAGCCCCGGCCCCCGTCATCGCAAAGGCCCTCGGCTACCACGACAAGACCGCCACCCGCCTCGTCACGGAAGCCGGCGGAACCTGGAGCCGATACGCTCCTGGGGATCACACACGGTGAGGATCAGTCCCTGACAGACCGTGCGATGCGAAAGCCGACGTCGTCGACTTGGAAGGTCGGGTGGCTACGGCGGCGCACGGAGGCCCGGCAGCTCCAGTGCTCGTCGAACCAGCCACCGCCGCGCAGCACACGATAGGTGCCATAGACCTCGGCGTCGTAGACGTCCCAGCACCACTCCCAGACGTTGCCGAGCATGTCGTACAGACCCCACGGGTTCGGCCGCTTGCCGCCCACGTCATGCACTCGCTCCTGCGAGTTGCCGCGATACCAGGCGACCTCGTCGAGCGGCCCGTAACACGGTCCGGTCGTCCCGGCCCGACAGGCGTGTTCCCACTCGGCCTCGGTCGGCAGCCGGTACCCATCGGCGGACGGATCCGACGCGATGCCTTCACCCTCGGCAGGAAAGCGGTAGGCGGGTGTGAACCCGTCACGCTGCGACAGAGCGTTACAGAACCGGACCGCGTCCCACCAGGAAACACCCTCCACGGGTAACTGGTCCCCCTGAGAGGTTCCCGGCCGCTTCCCGGTGATCTGTGCGTACAACGCCTGAGTCACCTGGAACGCCGCCAATTGGTAGGGCGCAAGCTCGACCGACCAACTGCGTTCTGTCCGCCGGTCCGACAGCGTCACCTGTCCCGGCGGGACGGCGATCATTTCGCTTCCTACGCCCGTGTCCATGAGCAGGTGATCCTAATCCCACCCCTGGCGGCCCGCACGCACGGCCCATCACCATGCAGACACCATGGTCCGGCCGATCAACACTCACCGTGATGAAACCGGCGCGCCGCCTGTCGAATACGCGACGCCTCAACATGCGAGCTCACCAGTCCCGAGACCGGGGCAAACCGGGCACGGCCCGGTGGGGGGGCGCGATCTCTCGGAACTACTCATTTCCGCGAGTGCGAAGCGTGACGGCCGTTACGTTCCGCTCTCAGTCATGTTGTCGTACCGAATGGTCGGGGTGGTGGACTATGTTGTGGGGATGACTACCGGGATGGCATCGCGCCGCACACGGATTGGTGACCCGGTGCTCTCCTGAGCGCCGCACGGGCCAGTGCGGGCCCGCTGTTCGATCGAGGTTCTTGCGCTGCTGCGCGGGCTCCGCCTCCGTCGTGTTGATCACAGGCTCGGCACATCAACCACGACAGGAGATTTCATGCCCGTCAAGAAACTGCAGATTCCCACCGCGGACGGCCAGGCCGACGCGTTCGCCGCCTTCCCCGAAGGTGGCGGACGGTACCCGGGGGTGCTGATGTACGCGGACGGCTTCGGCATCCGGCCCGTGCTGCGGGAGATGGCCCGCGAACTGGCCGGGCATGGGTACTACGTGCTCGTCCCCAACCTCTTCTACCGGCACGGCCCGGCTCCGGTGATCGAGCTTCCTGAGCACATTGGAGACGAGGTCCGGCCCGCTGTCTTCGCCCAGCTGATGCCGATGATCGAGGCGCACACCACAGAACGTGTCCTGAGCGACGCCGACGCCTACCTCAGGTTCCTCACCGCTCAGCCCGAGGTCGACGCCGGTCCGGTCGCGGTGACCGGCTACTGCATCGGCGGCCTCCTGGCGACGCGCACCGCCGCCGCTCACCCCGGCCAGGTGGCCGCCCTCGCCGCATTCCATGGCCCGGTGGGAGTCGACGGGCCCGACGGCCTCTCGAAGCTCACCGCTGAGGTTCACTTCGGCCACGCCGAGAGCGACTTGACGCCTGAGGCCCTCGGCGAGCTCGATCAGGCCCTTGATGCCGCAGGTGTCAGCTACACCTCCGAGATCTACCCCGGCACCGTCCACGGCTTCACCATGTCCGACACCGACGCTTTCAGCGCCTCCGGGCTGAAGCGTCACTGGGACCGCCTGCTCCCTCTTTTGGGCCGCGCCCTGGGTAACAGTTGAGGCTCCGGCTCGGAGGCCGCACCTGAAGTACACGGCTCTGCGCCAGCTGGCCAATGCCGCCCGGGGCCGCGCCCGCATTGTGAACGACCGGTGATCCACCGTTGCGCAGGGCCGCCCCCGCCAGCGCGGGGGCGGCTCCGGTTCAGGCGGCAGTGCCGAAACCAGCTGTGACCAGGTCCTGCCCACGCAGCGGGGTGAAGTCGACGTCCAGCTTCGGGTCGTACTCCTCGGGCTGGAGGCCGAGCTCGTGCGTGGAGTACTCGCCGAATCGGTTGATGTGTTCCGTCGGGTACGGCGAGGTATGGGCCAGGTCCTCCGGGTCGATCTCCCAGCCCTCCTCCAGCAGCTGCCGGACGGTCTCCGCGATGTCCAGGGCGTTGTGGAACACCACGGCGTTCGTGAGCAGCGCGTTGAACTTCATCGCCTTCTCCGCTCGACCGGGTCGTTGTCGGCGATGACGCCGCGGTTGCCGAACCCCAGCGACGGGGAGAAGCCGTTGAACGCCTCGACCTTGTTCGTCGCGTCGCCCCGGGTGCGGACCGGTCCCGGCCGGCCGGTGTCACACGTCCGCGTCCACCGCGACCCAGGCGCCGCTGTCCGCGGAGCGCGCCATCGCCTCCAGGACGGCGGCGCTGTGCACGGCGTCCGGCAGCGTCGCGCCGTACGGGGCGCCCTCGGCGACGGAGCGCAGGAAGCGGTAGGCCTCGATGACCTTCAGGTCGTCGTAGCCCATGGCGTTGGCGGCGCCCGGCTGGAAGGCGGCGAACTCGCCGTGGCCGGGACCGACGTACACCGTGCTGACCGGCTGGTCCTGGTAGGTCGTGCCGCGGCTGACCGCCAGCTCGTTCATGCGGCGGAAGTCCCAGAACACCGCGCCCGTGGTGCCGTGCACCTCGAAGCCGTAGTTGTTCTGCTCGCCGACCGAGACCCGGCAGGCCTCCAGGACGCCGCGCGCGCCGGAGGCGAAGCGCAGCAGGCAGGAGACGTAGTCCTCGTTCTCGACCGGGCCCGGCTCGCCGCCGGTGGCGCGGCCGTGCCCGGCCGTGGCGCCGGCCGGGCGGGCCCGCTTGGGCAGGAAGACCGCCGTGTCGGCGGTCAGGGACGCGATGTCGCCGAGCAGGAACCGGGCCAGGTCGGCGCCGTGCGAGGCCAGGTCGCCGAGCACCCCGCTGCCGCCGCGCTCCCGCTCGTACCGCCAGGTCAGGGCGGACTCGGGGTGGGCGGCGTAGTCGCTGAACAGACGGATGCGGACGTGGGTGACGGTGCCGATCTCACCGGCGGCGATCAGGTCGCGGGCGGCCTCCACGGCGGGCGCGTTGCGGTAGTTGAAGCCGACCGCGCCCTGGACGCCGGCCTCGGCGACCGCGTCGGCCACCGCGCGGGCGTCCCCGGCGGTCAGGCCGACCGGCTTCTCGATCCAGATGTGCTTGCCGGCCTCGGCCATCGCCACGCCGATCTCGCGGTGCAGGAAGTTCGGGGTGGTGATGCTGACCACCCGCACCCGCGGGTCGGCGGCCACCTCGCGCCAGTCCCGGGTCGTCGTGGCGAACCCGAACCGCGCGGCGGCCTCCTCGGCCCGGCCCGGCACCTCCTCGGCGACCGTGACGAGTTCCGGGCGCAGGGGCAGCCGCGGATAGTGGTGCGTCACGCGCGCGTACGCCTGGGTGTGCACCCGGCCCATCCAGCCGAAACCGACGACGGCGACGCCGAGCGTGTCCACCATGGGTGCCCTTCTTCCGGACCGTTCCCGTACCTGTCCGGCTCACCCTGGGCGCCGGTGTCCGAGGGTGTCAAGGCTGCGACGGCCGCCCTGGCGACGCGGCGTCCCGGGAGCGCGCCACCCGTGGGCACGGCGTTCCGGAAGCGCGCCGCTCCCGGGAGGCCGGCCGTCCCGGCGCGGACGGCCGGGACGGCCGGTTCCCTGCGGCCATTCATACAGCCAATACAGCTAACGAAATTGTTGACCATCTTGTCTGGCTAGATTTAGGTTCGACAGGCACTCATTCAGGGAGGGCAACGATGCCGACACAAGCCCGTCCGAGCACCGGGGAGCAGGCCAGGCAGCACGCGCTCGCGCAGCTGCGGCAGGCGATCCTGCGCGGCGAGATGGCGCCGGCACAACGGCTGGTGGAGAACGAGCTCGCCGAGCAGTTCGGTGTGACCCGGGCCAGCATCCGGGCGGCGCTGATCGATCTGGAGGCCCAGGGCCTGGTCGAGCGGATCCGCAACCGCGGTTCGCGGGTGCGGGTGGTGACCGTGGAGGAAGCGGTCGCCATCACGGAGTGCCGCATGGTCCTCGAAGGGCTGTGCGCGGCGAAGGCGGCCGTCGCGGCCAGCGACGAGCAGCTGGCCGAACTCACCGAGCTGGGCACGGCGATGACCAAGGCCGTGGCCGACGGCGAGCCGCTGACCTACTCCGAGCTCAACCACGACCTGCACACCCGGATCCGGGAGTTCTCCGGCCAGCGGACGGCCCTGGAACTGCTGGAGCGGCTCAACGCCCAACTGGTGCGCCACCGCTTCCAGCTGGCGCTCCGGCCGGGACGCCCCCAGCAGTCCCTGAACGAACACCTGGCCATGATCGAGGCGATCGAGGCCAGGGACCCGCAGGCGGCCGAGGCGGCCGTCCGCGCCCACCTCGCCAGCGTGATCGAGGCGCTGCGCGACTGAGCCGCGCGGGGCGGGCGCACACCTGTCCACCACGGCGAGCGAGCCGACGGGACGCGTCCCGCCGGGAGCACGAGCGTACGGGCCCCGCGGGGCCGGGCACGCCTCGCGTTCCCGGCGCGGTGCGCGGTGCCCCGGAGGCGCACCGCCCCCGAAGGAGGGATTCGAGCAATGACGCACGGCAACGCGCCCGCCACCCCACGGTCCACACTCGTCGTCACCGCGCACGCGGGGGACTTCGTGTGGCGCGCGGGCGGCGCCATCGCCCTGGCCGCGTCCCGCGGCGAGAAGGTCACCATCGCGTGCCTGACCTTCGGCGAGCGCGGCGAGTCCGCCAGGGCCTGGCGCGAGGGGAAGAAGCTGGAGGAGATCAAGGCGCTCCGCCGGGAGGAGGCGGAGCGGACCGCCGCCACGCTCGGCGCCGAGGTCCGCTTCTTCGACGCCGGGGACTACCCGCTGACCCCCACCCCCGAACTGACCGACCGGCTCGTCGCGGTCTACCGGGACACCCAGCCGGACGTCGTGCTCACCCACCCCGCCGAGGACCCGTACAACGGCGACCACCCGGCCGCCAACCGCATGGCGCTCCAGGCCCGCGTCCCCGCCCAGGCCATCGGCTACCCCGGCCCCGGCGAGATCATCGGCGCCCCGCCGGTGTTCTGCTTCGAGCCCCACCAGCCCGAGATGAGCGGCTTCCGGCCCGAGGTCCTCCTCGACATCACCGAGGTGTGGGACACCAAGCGCAGGGCCATGGAGTGCCTCGGCGCCCAGCAGCACCTGTGGGACTACTACACCGACCTGGCCGTGCGCCGCGGCGTCCAGCTCAAGCGGAACGCCGGCCCCAATCTGGGCCTGCCGCACAGGACCATGGCCGAGGCCTACATGCGTCCCTACCCGCAGGTCACCAAGGAGCTGGCGTGAGCGGCGTGATCGTCACCAACCCCCGAAGGCGGACCTGAAGGACGTCGACGCGCTCGCCGGACACGGCGTGGCCACCGTGCACGAGGCGATGGGCCGCACCGGCCTGCTCGGCCCCGGCATCCGCCCGATCCAGCAGGGCGTCCGGGTCGCCGGCACCGCGGTCACGGTGCTCAGCCGGCCCGGCGACAACCTGGTGATCCACGCCGCCGTCGAGCAGTGCGGCGAGGGCGACGTCCTGGTCGTCACCACCACCTCGCCCTCCACCGACGGCATGTTCGGCGAGCTGTTCGCCACCGCCCTCAAGCGGCGGGACGTGCGCGGACTGGTCGTCGACGCCGGTGTCCGGGACACCGCCGAGCTGCGCGAGATGGGCTTCCCGGCCTGGTCCGCGGCGGTGTCCGCGCAGGGCACGGTGAAGGCGACCGGCGGCTCGGTCAACGTGCGGGTCGCGATCGACGGCCAGGTGATCCACCCCGGCGACGTGATCCTGGCCGACGACGACGGCGTGGTCGTCGTCCCCCGCGAGCGCGCCCGGGAGGCCGTCGAGGCGTCCGAGGCCCGCGAGCGCAAGGAGGCCGCCTCCCGCGCCGCCTTCCTCGACGGCCGGCTCGGCCTGGACCGCTACGGGCTGCGCGAGAAGCTCGCCCGGCTCGGCGTGGTGTACCGGGCGTACGGCGACGGCGCGGGCGAGGGGGAGGGCTCGTGAGCGGGCCCGAGGGAGTGCGCTGCATGCTCCTGCGCGGCGGCACCTCCAAGGCGCCTACTTCCTGGCCGAGGACCTGCCCGCCGACCCCGCCGCCCGCGACGGGCTGCTGCTGCGGATCATGGGCAGCCCCGACCCGCGCCAGATCGACGGCCTGGGCGGGGCGCACCCCCTGACCAGCAAGGCGGCCGTGGTCTCCGCCTCGGCCGACTCCGGGGCGGACGTCGACTACCTGTTCCTGCAGGTGGCCGTCGACCGGCCCGAGGTGACGGGCCGTCAGAACTGCGGGAACATCCTGGCCGGGGTCGGCCCGTTCGCCGTGGAGCGCGGTCTCGTCCCCGCCGGCGGCGACGAGACCGCGGTGCGGATCCGGATGCTCAACACCGGGGAGCCGGCCGTCGCCCGCTTCCCCACCCCCGGCGGGCGTGTGGCGTACACCGGCGACGCCGAGATCTCGGGGGTGCCGGGCACCGCCGCGCCGGTCGTCATCGAGTTCCCGCAGGGCGGCAGCCCGCTGCTGCCCACCGGCAGCGTCCGCGACACCGTCGCCGGCACCGAGGTGACCTGCGTGGACAACGGGATGCCGACCGTGCTCGTCCCCGCCCGCACGCTGAAGGTCACCGGCTACGAGTCCCCCCGCGACCCGGAGGAGGACACCGCCCTCGCCGGCCGCCTGAGGGAGATCCGGCTGGCGGCCGGACGCCTGATGGGCCTCGGCGACGTCGAGAGCGCCACCGTCCCCGAGCTCACCCTGCTCGCGCCGCCCCGGCACGGCGGCGCGGTCACCACCCGCACCTTCATCCCGGTGCGCTGCCACACCTCCATCGGCGTCCTGGGCGCCGCGAGCGTGGCGGCGGGACTGCGCCTGCCGGGCGGGGTGGGGGAGGGCGTCGCGGAGCTTCCGGAGCGGGGCGACCGGGTCCGCATCGAGCACCCCACCGGGTTCCTGGACATCGACACCGACGTCGACACCGGCGGCTTTGCCCCGGCGGTCCGCCGCACCGCCGTGGTCCGCACCGCACGCAAGATCTTCGACGGCACCGTCTTCCCCCGGTCCGCCGACCCCACCCCCGCACAAGGCCGTTAAGGAGGACCCGAGGATGACTCCGCCCCTCGGGGACATCGCCCACCTCGGGCACGTCGAACTGCTCACCCCCGACCTGGACCGCAGCCTGG
Source organism: Streptomyces glaucus (assembly GCF_039533365.1). NCBI lineage: Bacteria > Bacillati > Actinomycetota > Actinomycetes > Kitasatosporales > Streptomycetaceae > Streptomyces > Streptomyces glaucus. Next base: position 45,033 of record NZ_BAAATK010000037.1, on the reverse strand, counting down.
AGTTCTGCACCGACTACCTCGGCCTGACGGTCGACGGCGAGCGGGGCGACTCCGTCTACCTGCGCACCTGGGACGACTACGAGCACCACAGCCTGGTCCTCACCGCGCACGAGACCTCCGGCGTCCGCCGCACCGCCCTGCGCGCCTCCAGCGAGGAGGCCCTCCAGCGGCGCGTGAAGGAGCTGGAGGCGGCCGGCCACGCGGGCCGCTGGACGGAGGACGAGCCGGGCATCGGCAAGCTGTACGTCACGGCCGACCCGGACGGCCACGAGCACGCCCTGTACTGGGAGACCGAGTGGTACCGGGCGCCGGACGACCTCAAGCCCGGCCTGAAGAACCAGCCCCAGGCCAAACCCGGCCGCGGGGTCGGCGTACGGCGTCTCGACCACGTCAACTTCCTCGCCGCCGACGTCGCCGCCAACGCCGACTTCCAGCAGCACGTCCTCGGCGCCCGGCCCACCGAGCAGATCCGCATGGACGACGGCAGGATCTCCGCGAAGTGGCTGTCGTTCACCGACAAGTCCTACGACGTCGTCTACACCGAGGACTGGACCGGCTCGCGCGGGCGGCTGCACCACGTCGCGTTCGCCACCGACACCCGCGAGGACATCCTGCGCGCCGCCGACCTCGCCCTGGACACCGGCGTGTTCATCGAGACCGGCCCGCACAAGCACGCCATCCAGCAGACGTTCTTCCTCTACGTCTACGAGCCGGGCGGCAACCGCGTCGAACTGTGCAACCCGCTCACCCGCCTGGTGCTGGCGCCGGACTGGCCGCTGACCACCTGGACCGAGGCCGAACGGGCCAAGGGCCAGGCCTGGGGGCTGAAGACCATCGAGTCCTTCCCCACCCACGGCACGCCGCCGACCGCCTGACCGGCAACCGCACCGGGGGTGGGCCGCGCGCATGTCCTGCGCGCGCCCCACCCCCTTCGTCATACGGCCGGCCGACCCGGCGAACTTGATTGCCGCTGAGATTGTCAACAAAAGCGTTGACACTTACTGGGCGGGTCCCTACCGTCCAGCGCACCACCGGGTCAGCCGCAGGAGCCGCGCACGACCCGCCACACCGCCCCTTCGGGCAACGCCTCCCGGACGAGAGGAAAACAACGATGTCCTCCTCCCCCGCCCTGTCCGCCCGCGGCAGCGGACTGGCCGCGCTGGTCCTCGTGCTGTGCTGGCTGGCCGTGCTCTTCGACGGCCTCGACATGTTCGTCCACGGCTCGGTGCTGCCGCACATGCTGGAGCAGAAGGCCCTCGGGATCACCTCGGCCCAGGCCCGCGACCTGGGCAGCTACGCCACCTTCGGCATGCTGGTCGGCGCGCTGACCGCGGGGACGGTCGCCGACCGGATCGGCCGCAGGAAGCTGATGGTCGCCTGCGTCACGCTCTTCTCGCTGGCCTGCGGCCTGTGCGCGGTCTCCGGCGGCGTCGCCGTCTTCGGCCTCGGCCGGACCCTCGCCGGCCTCGGCCTCGGCGGCCTGCTGCCCACCGCGATCAGCATGGTCTCCGACTACGCCCCGCGCGGCCGGGGCGCCCTGACCATCGGCCTGCTGATGACCGCCCACCACGCCGGCGGCATCCTCTCCGCCTACGTGGCCCTGTGGGTCGTCGAGCCGCTCGGCTGGCGGGCCGCCTTCTGGATCTGCGTGGTGCCGCTGCTGTTCGTGCCGGTGCTGCTGAAGTTCCTGCCGGAGTCGCTGAGCTTCCTCCTCGCCAAGGGCCGCGCCGAGGGGGCCCGCGCCCTCGCGAGCCGCTACGCCGTCGAACTGCCCGCCGTCAGGGCCGACGAGCCGGCCGCCGCCGACCGCTGGACCAGCCTGCTCAGCCTCTTCCGCGGCGGCGAGTGGACCCGGACCCTGCTGTACTGGCCGGCCTCCTTCGGCGGACTGCTCCTCGTCTACGGCGTCGCCACCTGGCTGCCCACCCTGATGCGCGGCGAGGGCTACGAGCTGGGCTCCGCGCTGACCTTCGTCGTCCTGTTCAACCTCGGCGGCATCGTGGGCATGCTGGTCGCCGGCCGCGCCGCCGACCGCTTCGGCGCCCCGCGCATCTCCGCGATCTGGTTCGCGCTGACCGCCGGCGGGGTCTTCCTGCTCAGCGTCCCCATGCCGCTGGCGCTGACCTTCACGGTCGTCTTCCTCACCGGCGTGTTCCTCAACAGCGCCCAGACCATGATCTACGCGAACGTCTCCATCCGCTCCACCCCCGACAGCCGCGCCACCGCCGTCGGCTGGACCTCCGGCATGGGCCGCTTCGGCGCCGTCTTCGGCCCGTGGCTGGGCGGCCGGCTGCTCGCCGCGGACAAGGGGACTGGGGCTTCACCGCCTTCGCGCTGGCCGGTGTGGCGTCCATGCTCTTCATCGGCATCGCCTCCCTGCGCTCCGCGCCGAAGGAGCGCGACAGCGCCGGACGATCCCTGGTCGGCGCCCATTGAGCGCTCGGCCCGCCCCGGAACACCGGGCCGGCCGGCCGCCGGTCAGGAGGTTCCGAGGCGCCGGCCGCCTCGCCGAGCCGCGGGGCGTCCCGGCCGCCGAGGCCGGCTCGGCGGTGCGCGGCGACCTCCCGCGCACCCGCCCCGCCGCGTACATCGGCTCACGGCAGGCCTGGAAGACCCCCGAGCCGTCGTCCGGCGCCTCGCGCACGGCCCGCTTGGCCGCCGTGCGGCCCGCGAACCGGTCCGGCCACGAGGCCGGCGCCTCCCCGGGCCCCTGGCCGGCGACCGCCGGGCCGGTCCCGCACATGCGGTAGGGTTGACCTGCGTGATCACGCGGCTCGCCGTGCGACACGCATCGGGACGTGGCGCAGCTTGGTAGCGCACTTGACTGGGGGTCAAGGGGTCGCAGGTTCAAATCCTGTCGTCCCGACTTGTGGGAGCCACAGGTCAAGGGCCGGTTCCGGAGACATCCGGAACCGGCCCTTGATCATGTCGGGGCTCGGGTGGGAACCGGCGGCCCGACCGGTGCCGCCGGGCCGTGCGGCCCGGCCCGGCGGAAGACGTGGGCGCGGACCGCGCCGGGGTGCCCGCGGCCCGCCTCGACGGCCGCCCGGTCCACCGGGCGGCCACGGGCGGCGGCGGACGAGCGGTCCGGTGGTGCACCGTCACCGGCACCCGGGGACTGCTTCGCTTCCCAGGCCTTCGCCGGCGCGGCCCGCCCGGCCCTCGGCGGCGGCGACGTGGTCGCGCAGGGCCTGGCGGGACTTCAGGAGCGCGTCGATGCGGGTGTCCAGGTCGCGCAGGCGGGCCCGGAGAACCGCCAGGAGTTCCGGGCAGGGTTCCAGATCGGGGGCCGTACCGGTGGCGCAGGGGAGAGTGAGGGCGATCTCCTGGGTGGACAGCCCCGCTTCCAGGAGTTTCCTGATCTGGACGACGGTGAGGACGGCGTCGTGGGTGTACTCGCGGTAACCGCTGGGGCCGCGAGCGGGCTTGAGCAGACCCTGGGACTCGTAGTAGCGCAGCAGGTGCGCGTGGACTCCGGTCCTGCGGCTCAGTTCTCCGATGAGCACCCCGTGGTCCTCCTTGACCTTCATACCGGTGTGAAGGTTGATGATCCTGCCATGACCGCTACCTCCTTCAATCCCCATGCGCTGCTGGCCAGGAGCCGGCTCGGCGTCCTCGCGACGATCAAGGCGGACGGCCGTCCGCAGCTCTCTCCCGTCATGCCCTTCTACGACGAGGCCGCCCGTGTCATCTACGTGTCGACGGGCGCCGGCACGGCCAAGACGGCGAACCTGCGCCGGGATCCGCGGGCCACGCTGGAGGTGACCAGCGCCGACGGCGCGTCGTGGGCCACCGCCGAGGGCATCGCGACGCTCACCGGGCCGGGGACCGACCCCACGGGACCCGAGGTCGAGGCGCTGGTGCACTACTACCGCGTCGCGGCCGGGGAACATCCCGACTGGGACGAGTACCGGTCGGTGATGGTCTCCGACCGCAGGGTGCTCATCACGATGACGGTCGACCACGTCTACGGGGCCGACATCGGCTGACGGACGGCAGGAGCAGCAGGAGGACCGACAGGAAACGGACCGGCGGGACCAGAGGCGGCACGCGGTGCCTGCGCGACCGGCCCCTCGCGAGAGCCGATCACGCAGGCGTCCGTACGGAGGTCTCAGGCGCGCGGCAGGGGCTCGCCGCCCTGCCCCCTCGGCACGGAGATCACGCCGCGCGGGCCCTTGTCCGCCAGGGCGGTCCCGGCGTCCGTGAGGTGGACGGACGGTTCGAGGCACGGGGCGTTCGCGGCGCCGGCGGTGGGGAGGACGAGGATCGCATGGGCGCGGGTCAGGTGTCCGGACAGGGTGGCCCGGCGGTCCCGCCCGGTCCTGTCTCCGGGTGACCGGAGACGGCGACGCGGACCGGTCGTGGAACCCCGGGCCGATCGTCGGGCCCTTGCTGCGGACGTCCCCGAAGGGCACGCCGGGGCCGTGGTCCTCGCGGACCGGACGCCGCGCGCTTTCCACGACCGGACGGGAGCCGACGAGCACGCCGCCCGGACCGGGCGGCGGCACACGCACGGCTCCGGCGTCGCGGCCCGGCCTCGCTCCGCCGGAAGCCGGCGTGGGCGAGGGATGAGCCGGGACGGCATCAGGGATCCACAGAGGGGTGGCCAGGAGGTTGGGGGACGAGGGTGACGGCCCCCTTGCCGCATCCGTCCTCCCCGGGCCGCGCTTCCGCCCGTGGACACCCACTTGACGTCACGCGGGACCGGATCGACACTCCAAAGGGAATCCTAGTGAACGGGTAGGGAAAGCATGGGGCGCCTTGAGCCGGTCACCCGCCGAGCGAGCCGTACGGCTCGGCGCTCGCCGCTGCTGACCTCCCGACGCCACATCGACCTGCTGCGCGTCTGCAGCGCGATCAGCCCCGCGGGCTGAGCCCGGCCCGTTCCCGAGCCGACGTCCGCACCCGAGGGGTGCCCTTCCGTCGGCGTGCCCGCCCCGGCCCGACGTCGCCTCCGCCGCGCGTGCGTCCACGCGCCCTCACCCGGGAGAACCATGTCCGTCACACCGCTCGCCCCCGTTCCCCCGCACCACGCCGCCCCCGCGTTCCGGGGACGGATCGGCCGCGATCCGCGCAGCGGGCACTACGCCGTGCCGCGCCGCTACCGGCTCCACCTCACGCCCGCCTGCCCGGACGGGCTGCGCATCGCCGTGGTCCACGGCCTGCTCGGCCTCGACGGGATCTGTCCGGTCACCGTCCTGGACCCCGTCCCCGACTGTCCCGACGGCGGCCACGCGGCGCTGCGCCCGCTGTACGAGGCGAGCGCGCACCGGTACGCCGGCCCGGCCGCCGCGCCTGTCCTCAGCGACGACTGGTCCGGCCGGATCGTCAGCACCCACGCCCCCGACATCATGCGGGACCTCGCCCGGCGCTTCTCCACCGGCGGCCCCGCGCTGTACCCCTGCGACGCCGAGGCGGAGACCGAGGCCGTGGAGCGGCTGTGCGCCGAGGGGATCGACGCGGCGGCGCAGCGCGCCGGGCGGGCCGACGCCGACGCCGCGGAGCGGGCGGCGGCGCTGGAGGAACTGCTCGGCACGCTGCGGGCGCTGGACGAGCGGCTGACCGGCCACCGTTACGTCCTCGGCGACGGACTCACCGCCGCCGACGTCGAGTTGTGGGTCGCCCTGGTGCGGCTCGACACCGTGCACCGCGCCCACCTCGACGCCACCGCGGTGCACCGCATCGCCGGCCACCCCGCCCTGTGGGCCCACGCCCGCCGCCTGACCGGCCATCCCGCCTTCGCCGCGCACCTCGACCTCGACGCCATCGCACGCCGCCACCGGGTCCGCTGCCGGGGCCTGGAAGCCGCGGGCGCGGCCGTCCAGATCCTCGACTGGACCGCGTACACCGGCCGCTAGGCGTGCTGTCCGGGGACGTCGGTGACACGCGTGCCGGATGCCTGAACGGATGAGGGCCTTCCGGGTCCGGTGCGGACTGCGACAGCTGCGCCCGGCCGCAGGAGGCCCTCGTCTCCCGCCGCGATGCCCCGCCGACCCCGGCCGCGGGCTGCGTCCGGCCCGGTGCGTCGTCGAGGACGGCCGGCCGCTGCGGCGGGCCGCGGAACGTGTCCCGGTCGGCCACCACCACCGCCGCCCGCTACCGGTGGCCGGGCGAGGCGGACGTGGCGTGGCCGAGAACGTCACCCTCCCCCGAAGGTGACGTTCTCGGCCGTTCCCCCGGCGCCGGACTGTGGTCCATGCGTCCGTGCGGTGCGGCCCCGTGCTGTCACCAGCACATGACCGCCGTCTCGCCCGACCCCCATGAGGAGTACAGGCGCACACGGACGAAGTAGCGGCGGCCCTTGACGAACCGGGCCCTGATCGTGGCGTTGTCCGGTGTTCCCCCGTCGTCCTGCCCGGCGAGGTAGCGGGGCTCCCCGTCCCGCTCCTCGAAGACCACGAGGACGGTGTCGCCGTCGCCGAAGGTGCCCACGGTGTACTCGCGGGTCTCCGGCGGCTCGATCGTGAAGTCGGCCTGCTCGCCCGGTCCGAGGCGCAGCGGCGCCGAGCGGAACGGCATCAGCGCGGGCGGGCGCGGCGAGCCGGCCGGCGGATACCAGCGCAGGACGAACTCCTTGTCGGCGGCGGACAGGGCGCCGGGCGGGTGAAGGCCCGCGCGGTACTGCTCCGGCTCCAGGATCAGCCCCGACGGGAAGGGATACTCCATGATCGACTGTGGGTCCCAGACGGAGCCGTTGACCTCGTCCGGGGCGAGCTTGCGCAGGATGTTGAAGAACGTCCGGTCCCGGTTCCAGTGGTTCGGAGGGCCGGCCAGTTCGGCGTACACGGCCTCGTCGTCCCAGTGGATGCCGGCGAGCGGGCTCTGGTGCTCGTGGAGCATCCCCAGCGCGTGCCCGATCTCGTGCAGGGCCGTACCCCGCTCCCCGGGCGCGGTCAGGTCCCACCCGAAGTTCATGGTGCGGTCGTGCGAACCGACCCGGAGCGCGTCCTTGCCCACGGTCGACCAGGAGCCGTCGCCGGACTGGAACCCGATGCGCAGTTCGGCCTCCGAGCGGTCCTCCACCTCGACGAACGACAGACCGATCCCGAGGTCCTGCCACTCCGCGAAGCACTCGCGCACCACGTCCCGCTGTTCCTCGGCGCCGGCCCACGGCACCCAGCGGTTCTGCCCGGTGCCCGGTACGGCGATGACGGATCCGTCGGTGCCGGCGTCGAAGAAGTAGTAGTGCAGCACGGTGCCGTTGACCCACATCCGCTGCCCGCTCACGAGCGCGCCGAGCCGCTCGGCGGCCAGCCCCGGCGCATGAGCGGGGGCCGACGCCTGCGCGAGCGAGCAGTAGCGTGCGGTCATGGGTCCAAGACTGCCGTCCGGCCCCGCCGGGGACCTGAGTCGGGGGCTACTCAAGTCGCCCTGTATCAGGGGTGAGTATGCGCGCTCCTGTTGTCGTGACGATTTTCGAACGGGACGCGAAGACACTGGAGCTGCCCTGGCCCTTCACCGGGCGGGAGGACGAACGGGAACTGGTCCGCCGGTCCGCGGCCGCCGGACGCCCCGGCCTGGTGGTGACGGGCCCGGCGGGCTGCGGCAAGACCCGCCTGGTCACCGAGGCCGTCCGCGGCGCCGACTGCGTCCGCGCGGCCGGCACCGCCGGGCTGGGGCAGGTCCCCTTCGCCGCGTTCGCGCACCTGCTGCCCGAACGGGTCACCCCGCACCGCGCCGTCCGCCTGCTGTCGGGTGCGCGGCTGCTGCTGGTCGACGACGCCCACCTGCTCGACGACGCCTCGGCCGCCCTGGTCCACCAGCTCGCCGTGCACGGGCGCACCCGCCTGCTGGTCGTCGTCACCGACGGCGCCCCCGCGCCGGACGCGATCTCCCGGCTGTGGACCGGGGACCTGCTGCCGCGCCTCGCCCTGGAGCCGCTGCCCCCGGAGGAGACGGCCCAGCTGCTCACCGGCCTGGAACCGCTCACCGCCCACCGGTTGCACCGCCTGTGCCGGGGGGACCTGCGGCTGCTGCGCGAACTGGCCGGCGCGGTGCGCGAGCGCGGCCTGCTCGCCCCGGTGCCGGACGCGGACGGGCAGGCGTGGCGGGGCCCGCTGCCGCTGACCCCGGCCGTCCGCGAACGCGCCGCCCCCGTCCTCGACCGCGCCCGCCCCGAGGAGCGCGAGATCCTCGACCGCCTCGCCTTCGCCGACCCGCTCCCGCTGCGCCCGGACACCCTCGACCTCGCCGCCCTCGAACGGCTCGAGGCCGACGGCCTGGTCCGCGTCGACGACCTGCCCCGAGAGCCCGGCTCCGCTCGGCCGGGGGACGCGCCCACCGCCGTCCGCCTCGCCCACCCCTTGTACGGCCCGGCGCTGCGGGCCGCGGCCGGCCGGCTGCGCGCGCGGCGGCTGGCCCGCACGCCGGACCGGTGCGGCCCCGCCCTGGAGGCGGAGGCGGCGGCCCTGGCACGACGGATCGACCTGGCCGACGTACGGGAGCTGCCGACGCCCGTGGGGGAGTGGCTGGTGGCGGAAGGGGCGCCGGTGCCGGCCGGATACGCGGCCGTGCGCGCCCGGTTCGCGCGCCTGCGCGGTGAGCTGCGGGAGGCCGCGGCGTGGGCCCGGGAAGGCCTGCGAAGCCGCGCCGACGACGCCTCCTGCCGGGCCGAGCTCGCCCTCGCCGCCGCCCAGTCGGGCGATCCGGCGGCCGCGGGGGAGACCGGGGTGTGGCAGGCCGCCGCGCGCGGCGACATCGGCGGAGCCCTGGAGCGGGTCACCGACCCCTACGACGCCGTCCGCCTCGGCGCCCCCGAGCGGGCCGCCGGCCGGCTCACCGGCGTCTTCGCCGCCCACGCCGCCGCCCTCGCCCGCGGTGACGGGCCGGCCCTGGACCGGGTGGCCGAAGAGCTGGAGTCACGCGGCCTGCTGCTGTTCGCCGCCGAGGCGCACGCCCAGGCCGCCCGCGTCCACCGCGACCCGCGCGCCGCCCGCACCTCCCGCACCCGCGCCGTCGCGCTCGCCCGGCGCTGCCAGGGTGCCCGCACCCCGGCGCTGGCCGGTCCGGCCCTGGGCGAACTCACCGCCCGGCAGCGGCAGATCGTCACCCTCGCCGCCGCCGGCCTGAGCAACCGGCAGATCGCGGAGAAGCTCACCCTCTCCGTCCGTACCGTCGGCAACCACCTGTACAGCGCCTACACCCGCCTCGGCGCAGGCGACCGCGGCGCCCTGCCGTGGCTGGTGGAACCGCCGGCCGCGCAACCGGCGTAGGCAGGGAGGAACGGGGAGCGGGCCGTCCCGGCGCACCGGGCTCACGCCGCGCCGAACGCCGAGAACGCCCACCCCGTGGCCTGGTGCACCGCGTCCCCCGGCAGCGCGGCCCGCGCGTCGCGCAACGCCTCCGCCAGGGACAGCCCGGCGCCGATCCCCTTGTGCAGCGCGAGCATCAGCGGCACCACCGCGGCGTCGTTGACGGGCGCGCTGCACGCCACCACCCCGGCCGTGCCGAGCGGCAGCAGCGCGGTGACCAGGCCGAGCAGTTCGTCGGCGCCGACCGAGGCGAAGCGGGCGGTGTCGCAGCAGGACAGGATGATCCGGTACGGGCTGCGGGCGAGACGCTCGAAGTCGTGCACGATGAGGGGGCCGTCGGCCATCCGCAGCGAGGAGAACAGCGGGCTGTCCGCGCGGAAGACGCCGTGCGCGGCGATGTGCGCCAGCGGGGCCCCGTCCAGCTCCTCCAGCACGCGCGGCACCCGCGCCTCCGCGCCCTCCAGCACGGTCGGCGTGCCGTACCGGCCGGCCAGTTCGGGCACCTCCGCGCCGCCGGTCGCCAGGCCCGGGCCGCGCACCAGCACCGGCCGGACGTCGGGCGGCGGCGCGGTCTCCCGGGCGCGCAGCCAGCTGCTCGCCGACGGCGACACGCTCACCACCCGCTCCCGCAGCGACGGCAGCAGCGCCCACGGCACCCGGTGCAGCCGCCCCGGCGGGACCACCACGACCGGACCGGACCCCAGGTGCGCGGCGGCCGGGCCGAGCAGCAGCTCCTCCAGACGCCGGCCCGCCGCCTCCACCACCGGGAGCCGGGCCTGCGCACCGGGATGGGCCAGCCGCCGCAGCCCGGCCTGCACGTACTCGGCCTCCCGCTCCGCCTCCGCCAGCAGCCCGGCCGTGAACCGCCGCACCCGTCCCTGCCCGCACAGCAGCACCTGCACCCGCCCGTCCAGCACGACGAGCTCCACCAGCCGCACCTCGTCGCCCAGCCGCTCCAGCAGCCGCGCCGGGTCGAACCGGTCCCCGCCGCCGGGCGCCTCACCCCGCATGTGCAGCGTCCGGGAGCGGATCTCCCGCTCCAGCCGCCGCTGTTCGCGTTCCAGCACCGGGACGGGCCGGCCCTCCCTGCGGGCCTCCTCCGCGCGCGCGGCGATCTCCCGGAACGCCGTCATGCCGCTCAGCAGCGCCGGGTCGGCCGGGGGCCGGGCGGGCGGCGCGGTCAGCACCGTGGCCCGCCAGCGCTCGCTCCACACCAGCAGCCGCCGCGGCCCCCCGGAGACGAGGCTGGCGCGCTGCGCCAGCGCGGCCAGCTCCGCGCCCTGCGCGGTGGCGCGGGCCCGCAGCTCCGAGGCGCCCAGCGTCGTGCGGTGGTCGTCGAGCACGTCCAGACCGCGCCGGCAGGCCTCCAGCACGCCCCGGACCGACCCCGCGGCCTGCGCCCGCAGCGCTTGCGCCGCCCAGCCCGTCATCCGCGCCAGCGGCGGCCCGCTGTGCCGGCTGCGGGCGGCGACGGCCAGGTGCCGCTCGGCGTCCGCCGTCCAGCCCAGGTCCAGCGCGATCCGGCCCGCGAGCAGCGACGCCTCCGGCGCGGCCGGCGCCCCGAAGGAGGCCAGCTTCCCGGCCACCGCGGCGGCGTCCGCGACCAGCCGCCCCGAGCCGCGCCCCGCGGCGTGCCGCGCCTCGGTCAGCACCAGCCGGGCGTGCGTCTCCCACCAGGTGCGCCGCTGCCCCGCGAACAGCCGTACGGCGACGGCCGCGCGCGCGACGGCGGTCTGCGCGTCGTCCGCCAGCCGGGCGGCCCGCGCGGCGGCCAGCAGCAGCTCCGCCTTGCGGGTGGACTGCCCGCCGATGCGGTCCAGCGCGGCGATCGCCGCGTCCGCCTCGGCCAGCGCCTCCGGGGCGAGCCCCGCGGCCATCAGCACCTCGCAGCGCCGGATGCTCAGCATGAACGTCGGCGTGCCGAGCTTGGCGTAGCGCTCCTCGGCCTCGTCGAGCAGCCGCAGCGCCGCCGGGATGTCGCCGGACCGGAACGCGGCCAGCCCCCGGCTCTCCACGGCGTCGGCCTTGTCGTGTTCCTGGCCGGTGGTGTCCCACAGCGCCTCCGCCGCGGTGAAGTCGGCGTCCGCCCGCTCCACCGCGCCCAGCGCCAGGTGCACCGTCGCCCGCAGCGTCAGCGCCCGCGCCGTCCAGATCACGTCGCCCGCCTGCCGCAGCACGGGGATCGCCCGCCGCACGTCCTCCAGCGCCTGGCGATGGTGGCCGAGCACCCACCAGACGTAGGCCCGCCGGTACAGCACCCGCGCGCGCGTGTGGCCCGTGCCGCGCGCGACACCCCGCTCGAAGGCCGCGAGGCCCTGCCGGGTGCGCCCGGTGTGCACCAGCGCCACCCCGAGCGTGGCGAGGACGTCCGCCTCCCGGTCGGCCGACTCGGCGCGGGCCGCGAGGGCGCGGGCGCGCCGCAGATGGGTCAGGGCGAGCCGGGTGTCGCCGAAGTCCCGCTGCCAGATGCCGATCACCTGGTGGGCGACGGAGGCGTGCAGCGGCGGGGGATCGGTGTCGAGCACCCTTTCCGCCCTCACCCGCGCCTCGTTGGGGGCGGCGAACACCATCGGCAGCAGTTCGAGAACCGAATCGCTTCCCGCTGTCACCTTACGGATGGTAGTCCCCGGGAACCACGCCCCACAGGTCCGTGTCTGTATCAATCAGCGATCCACCGGCTCTGATTGACGACATCGATCGACGACATCGATCAGCGATCCCCCGCTTCGATCGACGACCGCCGCCTCAGTGGGAGGACCCGCATGGCACCACAGCGATTCCGCGAGCAGTTCGACCAGATCCAGCGCTCCATGCCCGACGTGCCCCTGGCGGCGGGGCCGGACGACTCCGCCGAGTTCCTCTACGAGCGGGGCGTCGTCCTGGTCCGCGACGGCGAGGACGCCCGGATCGTCGAGGACACCGTGCGGGCACACTTCACCCGGGCCCCCGACCTGACCGCGGACCATGTGCGCCGGGCGGGCCCGGAGACCAACCGCAGCGGCATCACCCGCATCCGCGTCGGCGACCCGGGCGAGGGCGGCGGGCAGGGCGACCGGGCCGTCGCCCAGGCGCTGCGGGCGGTGCGGGAGCGGGAGGACCGCGCCGGGCGCCGGCTGGTCAGCCGCAACCACGTGGTGCACATCGCGGTCAACGCCTGCCCAGGCGACGAGCCCGTGCCCGCCCCGCGCACCGCGCAGCCGAACCCGGCGGCGGCCGGGACGGCGTACGACCCGGACACCGCCGTCGGGGTCCTCGTCGTCGACACCGGCCTCGTGCACGACTACCGCTCCTACCCGCCGCTCGCCCACGCCCGGGGCGACGCCCAGGTCGAGGAGTGCGACGGCGACGGCGTCCTGCGGCAGTACTGCGGGCACGGCACGTTCATCGCCGGGCTCCTCGCGGCCGTCGCGCCCAACACGGACCTCACGGTCCTGGGCAGCCTCAACGACGCCGGCGCCGTCCTGGAGTCCGAGTTCGGCGAGAAGCTCTTCGAGGCCGTCGACCGCAACGGCTGGCCCGACATCCTCAGCCTCTCCGCCGGCACCTCCAACGGCCGCACCGACGGACTGCTCGGCGTGGACGCCTTCATGCGGGAGCTGCGCGCCCGGCGCACCCTGCTCGTCGCGGCCGCCGGCAACAACGCCGGCGCCACCCCGTTCTGGCCCGCCGCCTACGCCGACCTGCCCGGCTACGAGGACGCCGTGCTGTCCGTCGGCGCGCTGCGCAGCGACGGCGAGTCCGGCGCCTGCTTCAGCAACCACGGCCCCTGGGTGAAGGTCTACGCCCCCGGCGAGCGCCTCACCAGCGCCCTCACCGGCTTCGACAAGCCCGTGCCGTACGTGTACCAGCACTCCACCTACGACGCCTGCCGCTACGGCTTCGGCTACGGCTGCACCTGCCAGTACCCCGGCCACACCGGCGTGCTGAGCGACGAGAGCGCCGGCGCCAAGCCGGACCAGGTGATGTTCGAGGGGCTCGCCCAGTGGAGCGGCACCTCGTTCGCCACCCCGGTGGTCGCCGGCCTGATCGCCGATCACATGACGGCGCACAAGGAGACCGACCCGCGCGCCGCCCGGCGGCAACTGCTCGCGGGGAACACCGCCCGCGCGGAGATGCGCGGGACGACGGTGCCGGCACTCGTGCCGCCCACCTGGCGCCCGGTGCCGGTCGTGCAGCCGGCTCCCGCCGCGTGAGGTGCGGAACCGCCCCCGCCACGGCGTACGATGACGTGTCGTACACGAGGGGTGGGGCCGTGGACCGTACAGATGTCGGGGCGCTCGTCCGATCCGCCGCCGACGGCGACGCGGCGGCCTGGAAGGCGCTGGTGGAAGGGCTGGGCCCGCTGGTGTGGTCCGTGGTGCGCGCGCACCGGCTCTCCGACGCGGACGGGCACGAGGTCTACCAGACCGTGTGGTTCCGCTTCGCCCAGCACCTGGGCCGCATCCGGGAGCCGGACAAGACGGCCTCGTGGGTGGCGAGCACCGCGCGCAACGAGTGCCTGAAGGTGCTCAGGACGGCGCGGCGGCTGACGCTCACGGACGATCCGTACCTGCTGGACCGGGTCAGCGAGGACCGTACGCCGGAGCAGTCGGTCCTCGACTCGGAGGAGGCGGCCGCGCAGAGCGAGCGGGTGCGGCATCTGTGGCAGGAGTTCGAGGAACTGGGAGAGCGGTGCCGGCAGCTGCTGCGGGTGCTGATGGCCTCGCCGCCGCCCAGTTATCAGGAGGTGTCCGCCGCACTGGGCATCGCCGTGGGCAGCATCGGACCGATGCGCCAGCGGTGTCTGCGCCGGCTGCGGGCTCGGCTGGAAGCACGGGGGGCGGCATGAACGGCATGCACGGCAAGCGTTTCGAGGACGGCCGTTTCGAGGACGGCCGCCCCGGCGGTGACGCGTCCGACGGCGCGGGCACCGGCGGCGGGTTCGGCGGCGGCCTCCTGGAGGAGGTGCTGGAGGAGGAGCTGCGGCAGGCGGCCGCCATCCTGGACCCGGTGCCGCCCGAGCTGCGGCAGATCGCCGTCGACGCCTACGCGCTGCACGACCTGGACGCGCGCCTCGCCGAGCTGACCTTCGACTCGCTGGTCGACGGCATCCCGGTCAGGGGCGCGGAGGATCCGCCGCGGATGCTGACCTTCAGCGCGGGCGAGGTGACCGTCGACGTCGAGGTGACGGAGCAGGGCCTGATCGGTCAGGTGCTGCCGCCGCAGCCGGCCCGCATCGAGGTGCTGAGCGGGCCGCAGGCGGCCCGGCCGCTCACCGCCGACGACATGGGCCGGTTCACCGCCGACACGCCGCCCACCGGACCGTTCGCCCTGAAGCTGCACGCCGGCGGGGACGTGGTGGTCACGGAGTGGCTGCGGGCCTGAACCGGGCGCCGGGCCGGGCGGCCCGGGCCGCGGCCCGTGACACGGGGCGCGGCGCGTGACGTGCGGCGCACCGGTGCGGCCGGACCACGGCCACCGATGACCGGTTTCCCGGCGTGACACGGGACCCGGGCCGCACCGGCTCGGGCCGCGCGCCGGAAGCGCTCCGGCCGGTGCCCGGACCGGACCGCCCGGGTCCGGGCACCGGCGGTCAGCGGGAGACGGCGTCGACGAGGGCCGCCAGGGCGGCGGCGAGGCGGGGCAGCCCGGGCCCGGCGGGGCCGCCCGGCTCGGTCATGTACGTGTCCCGGCGGATCTCCACCATCAGCGCGCCCACCTCGGGCCGCTTCCGGTAGAACTCCAGCGGCACGTAGGTGCCGCTGAACGGGCTGTCGAGCCCGGTCTCCCCGCACTCCTCGAACGCCTCGCGCGCCTTCGCCAGCAGCTCGGGAGGGGTGTGGAAGGCGTCGGTGCCCAGGCAGACCGGCGGGCGCGGCCCCTCGCCGTGCAACTCGTACGGCAGCGCGGCGGTGGGGTAGGAGTGGACGTCGATGATCACGGCTCGTCCGGTGGCGGCGAGCCGGTCGGCGACCGCCTCCGTCATGGCGCGTGCGTAGGGACGGAAGTACCGCTCCACGAGGGGCCCGGGGTCGGTGTCCGCGGGCCGCAGGGGCGCGCGGTGGGTGGTGCGCGTGTACACGGCGCCCATCCCGACGGCGAGCATCTCCTCCCGCTCGTCCGGGAACCGCTCCGGGTCGACGACCAGCCGGGACAGCCGGTTGACGAACCGCCAGGGGGCGACGGAAGCCAGCCGGGCCGCCTCCTCGGCGATCCGCGCGGTGTGCGCGTCGGTGATGTGGTCCAGCTCCCGCTCCAGCGCGTCGTCGTCCAGCACGATGCCGGCGCGCACGGCGGGCGGGATCTCCCGCGCGGAGTGCGGCACGTGCAGGATCACGGGGGAGTCGCCGGCGCCGGGCAGCAGCTCGAAGGAGGGCGGGGCGTCGGTCGTCGGGCCGGTCATCGGGCTGCTCCAGGACTGTTGGCGGTGGCGGGCGACAGGATCAAGATCTCATACCGGGGGACGGGCGCTGCTACGGCCGGACGAGGGAGGTCTGACGCGTGGTCCTGCGGGCCTGCGGGGCGGGCAGGTGCCGGACCTCCACGTCGAGCAGCGAGTGCCGGCAGGTGTACGTCGGTGCCGTGTCCACGAGCAGGAGGTAGCTGATCGTCGTGCCGCACCCGATCCGTCCCGGTCCGACGCTCAGCACCGAACCGTGCACCCGGGCCGGCGGAAGCTGGGCCGAGCTGGGGCTGGACTCGGTGCGGAGCACCTCCAGGTAGGGCACGGCCAGGTCCACCCGTAAGGGCTCCCCGCCGTCGAACGCGGTGCTGGCGATGTCCCGTCGGCCGGGGTTGGTGAGTACCACCTCGACGAGATGCGGGTCGGTCAGCAGCGTCCCGTTCCGGCGAACCTCCAGGTTTCCGCCGATGTGCCGGTGCACCAGCGGCCTGTGGCTCACGGTGTAGGTGAGACGCCGTCTGGGGTGCGCGGCCCGGAACGCGGCCCAGACCCCACCGCACCCGACGACGAGGGCCACGGCGACGCCGGCCGCCGTCCAGAAGGTGTCCTCCGTGTAGAAGGCGCCGGACGCGACGGGCAGGAGGGAGGGTACGTTGTGCACGGGCAGCCCGACGCGCCGAGGGGCCGGTCGCGCGTCGTACTCCATTCGTACGTGCGGCAACTGATCCGGATGGCACACCGCCCCGGCCCGCCAGCGGTTCCCTGACAACTGTTCAGGGACGGGGGAGCGGAGCCTCGCCCGCTCCTTCGAGGAACGCCCGCCACCGGCGCGGTGTGAACGCGAGGATCGGCCCACCGGTGTTCTTGGAGTCCCGGACGGCGACGACGCCGTCGGCGACGGCTACCTCGACGCAGGCTCCGTTGCCCGAACTGCGGCTGCTCCTGCGCCAGTCGGCGTCGTCCGGGTCTATCCGCGGCGGGTGCCGCTCGTCGTGCGTGTTCATGACGCCTGGATCTCCCTTGCTATCCGCTCCAGCGTGGCGGGTGTCTCCTGCGGATCGGGAGCCGCGGCCCGCACGAGATCGAAGGTCTGGACGAAGGTGCGCACGTCGCGTTCCTTCTCCAGGTACACGTTTCCGGCGATGGAGTTGACGTAGACGACCGTCGGGATGCCGGGTTCGAACTCCAGCAGTGAGAAGGTCCCGGCCAGAGCCGCGTGGGCGCCCTTGGCGGTCGGCATGATCTGGATCGTCACGTTCGGCAGGGACGCAGCACCGGCCAGGTGCTCCAACTGGGCCGCCATGACCTCCGTGCCGCCGACGGGGCGGCGCAGGGCGCTCTCCTCCACCACCACCCACAGTTCCAGCGGCTCGGGTTCACGGGTCAGCAGCGCCTGCCGTTCCTTGCGGAAACGCACCAACTGCTCCACCTCGTACGGCTTGTTGGGCCGTACGGCGGCGATCACCGCGCGGGCGTAGTCCTCGGTCTGCAGCAGACCGTGCACGAAGGTCGGTTCGTACGAGCGCAGGGCGCGGGCGTCCGCCTCCAGTCCCGCATAGGTGGCCATGCCCGAGGGCAGCACTTCCGCGTAGTGCGCCCACCAGCCCTGCTGCTGGGCGTCCTTGTGGATCTGCAGGACGGTCTCGGTCAGTGCCCGGTCCGTGACGCCGTACCACTGGAGCAGGTCGCGGACGTCCCGTGCCTTGATCGGCGCCTGCCCGGTCTCCACCCTGCTGATCTTGGACATCGAGCACTCCAGGTACGCCGCGGCGTCCTCGATCCTCTTGCCCGCGTGTTCACGCAGGCGCCGCAGCTCGGCTCCGAGCTGACGCCGCCGCAGTGTGGGACCACCGGCCGCAGCCATCGCCTCCCCCTCGCATTCCGTGTGGTGATGCGTTGCCCACCGCAAGTGTGTTCACCGTCAAGTTCCTTCCTCTTGAGCATAGTTGAGGGGAGATATATGGCTCACGCAATTGCGTGAAAAAGATTCTCCGGCCGCCCAGCGTGCCGTCGTCCGGACGCACGACCGCCCCGGCGGGACGGGTCCCGCCGGGGCGGCGTGTCGGATCGGTTCGGGTTCTCCCGCGCGTCAGGGGCGCGGGCACCGGATCAGCTCAGCGACGCGAGCGCCTCGTTCCAGGTGGCGGACGGGCGCATGACCGCCGCGGCCTTGGCCGGGTCGGGCTGGTAGTAGCCGCCGATGTCGGCCGGCTTGCCCTGGACGGCGATCAGCTCGTCGACGATCTTCTGCTCGTTGGCGGCGAGCGTCTCGGCGAGCGGGGCGAAGGCCTTCGCCAGGTCCGCGTCGTCGGTCTGCTTCGCCAGCTCCTGCGCCCAGTACAGCGACAGGTAGAAGTGGCTGCCGCGGTTGTCGATGCCGCCGACGCGCCGGGTCGGGGACTTGTCCTCGTTGAGGAAGGTCGCCGTGGCGCGGTCGAGGGTGTCGGCCAGGACCTGGGCGCGGGCGTTGCCCGTGACCTTCGCGTACTGCTCGAAGGCCGGCACCAGGGCGAAGAACTCACCGAGCGAGTCCCAGCGCAGGTAGTTCTCCTTGACCAGCTGCTGCACGTGCTTGGGCGCGGAGCCGCCGGCCCCGGTCTCGAACAGGCCGCCGCCCGCCATCAGCGGGACGACCGACAGCATCTTGGCGCTGGTGCCCAGCTCCAGGATCGGGAACAGGTCGGTCAGGTAGTCGCGCAGCACGTTGCCGGTGACGGAGATGGTGTTCTCGCCGCGGCGGATGCGCTCCACCGACAGCTTGGTCGCCTCGACGGGGGGCAGGATGCGGATGTCCAGGCCCTCGGTGTCGTGCTCCGGCAGGTACTGCTCGACCTTGGCGATCAGGTTGGCGTCGTGGGCGCGGGTGGCGTCCAGCCAGAACACCGCCGGGTCGCCGGTGGCGCGGGCGCGGGTGACGGCCAGCTTCACCCAGTCGCGGATCGGGGCGTCCTTGGTCTGGCAGGCGCGGAAGATGTCGCCGGCGGAGACGGTCTGCTCGATGACGACGGTGCCGTTGCCGTCGACCAGGCGGACCGTGCCGGTGGTCGGGATCTCGAAGGTCTTGTCGTGGCTGCCGTACTCCTCGGCCTTCTGCGCCATCAGGCCGACGTTCGGGACGGAGCCCATGGTCGCCGGGTCGTAGGCGCCGTTGGCGCGGCAGTCGTCGATCACGGCCTGGTAGACGCCGGCGTAGGAGGAGTCCGGCAGCACGGCGAGGGTGTCGTGCTCCTGGCCGTCCGGGCCCCACATGTGGCCGGAGGTGCGGATCATGGCCGGCATGGAGGCGTCGACGATGACGTCGGAGGGCACGTGCAGGTTGGTGATGCCCTTGTCGGAGTCGACCATGGCCAGGTCGGGGCCCTCGGCGAGCTCGGCGTCGAAGGAGGCCTTGATCTCGGCGCCCTCCGGCAGGGACTCCAGGCCCTTGAAGATGCCGCCCAGACCGTCGTTCGGGGTCAGGCCGGCCGCGGCGAGCGTCTCGCCGTACTTCGCGAACGTCTTCGGGAAGAAGGCGCGCACCACGTGGCCGAAGATGATCGGGTCGGAGACCTTCATCATCGTGGCCTTCAGGTGCACGGAGAACAGGACGCCCTCCTGCTTGGCGCGGGCGACCTGCTCCGCGAGGAACTCGCGCAGCGCGGCGACGCGCATCACGGAGGCGTCGACGACCTCGCCCCGCTGGACGGGGACCGACTCGCGCAGCACGGTGGTGGTGCCGTCGTCGCCGACCAGCTCGATACGCAGCGTGCCGTCCTCGGCGATGACCACGGACTTCTCGGTGGAGCGGAAGTCGTTCTGGCCCATGGTCGCCACGTTGGTCTTCGACTCGGCGGTCCAGGCGCCCATGCGGTGCGGGTGGGTCTTGGCGTAGTTCTTCACCGAGGCGGGGGCGCGGCGGTCGGAGTTGCCCTCGCGCAGCACCGGGTTGACGGCGGAGCCCTTGACCTTGTCGTAGCGGGCGCGGATCTCCCGCTCCTCGTCGGTCTTGGGGTCGTCCGGGTAGTCCGGCAGCGCGTAGCCCTGGCCCTGCAGCTCGGCGATCGCGGCCTTCAGCTGCGGGATGGACGCCGAGATGTTCGGCAGCTTGATGATGTTGGCCGCGGGCGTCTTGGCCAGCTCGCCCAGCTCCGCGAGCGCGTCCGGGATGCGCTGCTCCTCGGTCAGGTACTCCGGGAAGACGGCGATGATGCGCCCGGCCAGCGAGATGTCGCGGGTCTCCACAGCGACCCCCGCCTGCGAGGCGTACGCCTGGACCACCGGCAGGAAGGAATACGTCGCCAGGGCCGGGGCCTCGTCAGTGTGCGTATAGATGATGGTCGAGTCAGTCACCGGGTGCTCCGCTCCACGTCTGCAACATTGCTCGACATCAAGATATCTCGTGATCGCCCCCGGTTCGACAGGGGTCCGGGGAGCTGGCCGTGGTCCGTGGGGGAGTTCCGCCGCCCGGTGGCCTGATCCGGCCGTCCCGGCGGGAGGGCGCTCCTGACGCCCTGCGGCGGCCGGGCCCGTCCCCCGGGCCGGGACCGGCCGCCGCGGCGCCCCTCAGTCGAGCCGGGCGGCGGCCGTGTCGTCCGATTCGCGCTGCTGCGGTATCACCACCGTGCCCTGCTGCAGCGCCACCGTCCGGGTGGGCGCCGGGATGCGGATGCCCTCCTCCCGGTAGCGCTTGTGCAGCCGCTTGATGAACTCGTGCTTGATCCGGTACTGGTCGCTGAACTCGCCGACGCCCAGGATGACCGTGAAACCGATCCGGGAGTCGCCGAAGGTGTGGAAGCGCACCGCCGGCTCGTGGTCCGGGACCGCGCCGGTGATCTCCGTCATCACCTCGGCGACGACCTCCGTCGTCACCCGCTCGACGTGCTCCAGGTCGCTGTCGTAGGCGACGCCCACCTGCACCAGGATGGTCAGCTGCTGCTCGGGACGCATGAAATTGGTCATGTTCGTCTTCGCCAGCTGGCCGTTGGGGATCACGACGAGGTTGTTGGACAGCTCGCGGACCGTGGTCTGCCGCCAGTTGATGTCCTCGACGTAGCCCTCCTCGCCGCTGCTGAGCCGGATGTAGTCGCCGGGCTGCACCGTCCTGGAGGCGAGGATGTGGATGCCGGCGAAGAGGTTGGCGAGCGTGTCCTGCAGGGCCAGGGCGACGGCCAGGCCGCCGACGCCCAGGGCGGTGAGCAGCGGGGCGATGGAGATGCCCAGCGTCTGCAGCACCACCAGGAAGCCGATCGCCAGGACCAGGATCCGGGTGATGTTGACGAAGATCGTGGCCGATCCGGCGACCCCGGACCGGGACTGCGTCACCGTCCGCACCAGCCCCGCGACCACCCGGGCCGCCGTCACCGTCGCGACGGACATGACCAGCACGGTCAGCGCCTGGTTGGTGTGGTGCTGGACCGTGCGCGTCAGCGGCAGCGCCGCCGCGGCGCCCGCCGCGCCGCCCGCGACCGCGGCCCAGGGCACCACCGTGCGCAGGGCGCCCACGATGACGTCGTCCCCGCTCCAGCGGGTGCGGCCGGCGTGCTTGCCCAGCCAGCGCAGCAGGATGCGCAGCAGGAAGGCCGCCAGCAGGCCGGCGGCCAGCCAGATTCCGGCGATGACCAGATCGTGCACGGTGAGTCCGCGGGTCACCGGTCACCCCCGGGGACAAGCGCTGCGGCGAACCCACTCGCCGACGGCCGGATGTGAGGTCTCATCACGTCGTCACCTGCTCGTTTCCGGGATGTTCCAGCAGGCCGGCCGCCCGTCGCCGCGCGGCTGGCGCGATGGCCCATCCTGCCGTATCGGGAACAGCGGCCCGCACCGTGCGCGGCGGTCGCACGACGCTCCCGGCCGGTTCGGCCCGGTCCCGGCCGGAGCCGTCCGCGGCGGTGGCCGGGATGCCGTACGGGCGGCGGGCGGCGGACCGCCGCCCGGCGGCCGGGACCAGCGGGGCGACGGACGCGTGGTCCGCCGCGCCGACCGTCACCGGCGGCGACCGCGGCAGGCAGGACGGCACCGTGACGAGCACCGCCCGCACCACCGCGATCCAGCCGACCGGTCCGCTCCATCGCCCCAGGTTCCACGGTCCGGGCGTGACCCCGGCACCGGCGTGCGGACGCAGCGGGAGCGGGGCGGCGTACGCGGGCGTGCCGCCGGTGACGCCGCCGCCGGTGACCGCGCCGCGCGCCGTCGCCGGCCCCGTGCGGGCCGCGGGACCCTCGGGGGCCGGCGGTCCGGGGCGGGTTCAGATCACCTTCAGCCGCACCAGCGCGCCCAGCGTCAGCGCCCCCGGCAGCAGGGGGAGCCAGACCGTGATGATGCGGTAGGCGAGGACCACCGCCGTGGCCACGGCCGCCGGGCCGCCGGCCGCCACCAGGGCCACGATCAGGGCCGTCTCGACCGAGCCGATGCCGCCCGGCGTGGGTACCAGCGCGACGGCGACCGTCGCCGCCAGATAGGCCAGCGCCATGTGCGCGGCGGGCACCGGCAGTCCCAGCGCCCGCCCCACCAGCACCAGCCCGGCGGCCTGCAACGCCGGGAAGGCCAGCGAGCCGCCCCACAGCGCGAGCGCCCGCGCCGGGCGGGCGTGCACCGAGCGGGCCTCCCCGAGGGCCGTCCGCAGGAACGACAGCACGGCCGTCCGCAGCCGCGGCACCAGCGCGAGCGCGCCGGCCGCCGCCACCAGCGCCGCGGCGGCGGCCGCCGGCAGCGAGCCGAGCGCCTCCTCGGGCAGCGCACCCCCCAGCCGCAGCGCGTCGGGGAAGGCGATCAGCAGCGCGCCCAGCAGCGCCAGCCGGCCGATGGACTCCGCCAGCAGATACAGCGCGAGGGCGGCCGAGGAGCGGGCGAGCGGCAGCCCGCACACCGTCATGAACCGCAGGTTGACCGCGCTCGCGCCCAGGCCCGTCGGCAGCAGGTGGTTGGCCGCGCCCGCCGCGAACTGCGTGGCGAGCAGCCGCAGCCGGGGCAGCCGCTCGACGACCGCGCCCTGCCGGGTCACGGCGGCGGCGACCCAGGTCAGACAGGTCGCGCCGACCGCGGCCAGCAGCCAGGGCCACCGCGCGGATCCGAGGTGGACGAGGCCCTCGGCGAGCACGGACCGGTGCCGCACCGCCACCACGGCGACGAGCGGGAGCGGGAGCAGGCACAGGATCTGACGGACCGGGACGCGCCGGGGAGACCGGGAGAACCGGGGGAGCCGGGGCACCCGGGAGAGCCGGGAGGACCGCTCCCGGGGGAGGTCGGGGAGGTGTGCCGCTGTCACACCCGAGGAGAGTGGCCGTACCGCGCCAACCGCGGGTTGCGGCGGCGGGGCGGGCGGCTTACGGGCGGTCGTCGGGTCCGCCGGGATCCCGGTGTTGACCTCAACAATACTTGAGCTTCTAGGTTCGCTGCCATGAGCATGGAGACCACAGCCTGGAACCAGCTGCACAGCGTCGTGAACGCCCAGCGGGAGGAGCGCCCCCTGACCCGCGCGGCCCTGCGCCGCATCGGCGTCTTCGCCCGACCGCACCGCCGCCGCATCGCCCTGTTCGTGGCACTCGGCGTGCTCACCGCACTGCTCGCCGTCGCCACCCCGGTCCTGGCCGGGCGCGTCGTGGACGTGATCGTGTCCGGCGGCGACGAGGGCACCGTCGTACGCCTGGCCCTGCTCATCGCGGCCCTCGCGGTGGTGGAGGCGGCGCTCGGCGTCCTCGGCCGCAGACTCTCCGCGACGCTCGGGGAGGGCCTCATCCTCGACCTGCGGACGGCCGTGTTCGACCACGTGCAGCGCATGCCGGTCGCGTTCTTCACCCGCACGCGTACGGGAGCGCTCGTCTCCCGCCTCAACAACGACGTCATCGGCGCCCAGCGGGCCTTCAGCACCACGCTGTCCGGGGTGGTCGGCAACCTGGTCACGCTGCTGCTCACCCTCGCCGTCATGCTCACCCTGTCCTGGCAGATCACCCTGCTCGCGTTGGTGCTGCTCCCGGTGTTCGTCGTGCCCGCCCGGCGCGTGGGCAGCCGCATGGCCCGGATGCAGCGCGAGGCGGCCGCCCTGAACGCGGCGATGGGCACCCGGATGACCGAGCGGTTCTCGGCGCCCGGGGCCACGCTGGTCAAGCTGTTCGGACGGCCGGAGGAGGAGTCGGCCGAGTTCGCGGCGCGGGCCCGCCGGGTGGCGGACATCGGCGTCCGCACGGCCACCGCCCAGGCGGCGTTCATCACCGCGCTCACCCTGGTCTCCGCCCTGGCGCTGGCCCTCGTCTACGGCCTCGGCGGCTTCTTCGCCCTGCGCGGCACCCTCGAACCGGGCGCGGTGGTCTCCCTCGCGCTGCTCCTGACCCGCCTGTACGCGCCGCTCACGGCGCTCGCCGGGGCGCGGGTGGAGGTGATGAGCGCGCTGGTGAGCTTCGAGCGCGTCTTCGAGGTACTGGACCTGAAACCCCTCATCGAGGAGAAGCCGGACGCGCGCCCGGTCCCCGACGGCCCGGTGTCGGTGGAGTTCGACGACGTCCGCTTCGGCTACCCCGCCGCCGACAAGGTCTCCCTGGCCTCCCTGGAGGAGGTGGCCTCCCTGGACACCCGGGGCGGGACCGAGGTCCTGCGCGGCATCTCCTTCCGCGCGGAACCGGGGCGGACGGTGGCGCTCGTCGGGTCGTCCGGCGCCGGCAAGTCGACCATCGCGCAGCTGCTGCCGGGCCTGTACGACGTCGACGGGGGCGCGGTGCGCATCGGCGGCGTCGACGTCCGCGACCTGACGGCCCGGTCCCTGCGCGACACCCTCGGCATGGTCACCCAGGACGGCCACCTCTTCCACGACACGGTCCGCGCCAACCTGCTCCTGGCCCGCCCCGCCGCGACCGAGGAGGAGCTGTGGGACGCCCTGCGCCGCGCCCGCCTCGACGACCTCGTGCGGTCCCTGCCGGACGGCCTCGACACGGTGGTCGGGGAGCGCGGCTACCGGCTCTCCGGCGGCGAGCGCCAGCGCATGACCATCGCCCGGCTGCTGCTGGCCCGCCAGCGGGTCGTCGTCCTCGACGAGGCCACCGCCCACCTGGACAACACCTCCGAGGCCGCCGTCCAGGAGGCGCTGGCCGAGGCCCTGGAGGGCCGGACGGCCATCGTGATCGCCCACCGCCTGTCCACCGTCCGCACGGCGGACCTGATCCTGGTGGTCGAGGCGGGCCGGATCGTCGAACGCGGCACGCACCAGGACCTGCTGGCGGCGGGCGGCCGGTACGCCCAGCTGTACCGGACGCAGTTCGGACGCCGGCCCGGGCCCGCGCCCGTGGGGGAGGCGGCGTAGGCGGGGACCGGCCGGCGCCGCCGCGGGCCGCTTCCGCCGCCGCGCCCGGGCGGGCCGGGCGCGGCGGCGGGCGCCGTGGCACAGTGGCCGTATGTGCGGTCGTTACGTCTCCACCCGCGGTCCCGAGGACCTGGCCCGCCTCTTCGGCGTCACCGACTGGAGCCCCGAGGAGGCGCTGGCGCCGAACTGGAACGTCGCCCCCACCCATGACGTGTGGGCCGTGTTCGAGCGGCCCCCGCGCGACGGCGACGGCGGCGAGGCCGGCCCGGCCCGGCGGGTGCTGCGCCCGCTGCGCTGGGGACTGGTGCCCTCCTGGGCGAAGGACGCCGGTATCGGCGCCCGGATGATCAACGCCCGGGTGGAGACGGTGCACGAGAAGCCCGCCTACCGCCGCGCCTTCGCCAAGCGCCGCTGCCTGCTGCCGGCCGACGGCTTCTACGAGTGGCAGCAGACCGAGGACGAGAGGACGGGCAAGCCCCGCAAGCAGCCGTACTACATCCACCCGGCCGACGGGCGGGTGATGGCGCTCGCCGGACTGTACGAGTCCTGGCGCGATCCCGAGGTCGAGCACGACGACGACCCGGCCGCCTGGCTGACGACCTGCACCATCATCACCACCGAGGCCACCGACGCCGCCGGCCGCGTCCACCCCCGCATGCCGCTCGCCCTCGCCCCGGACCGCTACGACGACTGGCTCGACCCCGGCCACCAGGACCCCGACCGGCTCCGCGCCCTGCTCACCCGGCCCGCCGACGGCCACCTCACCGCCCGCCCGGTCTCCACCGCCGTCAACAACGTCCGCAACAACGGGCCCCGGCTGCTGGACGAGGCGACCGGGCAGGCGTGACGGCACGGGCCAGGACGCCCTCCCCGTCCTGCGCGGGACCGGCGGCGCCCCGGCCGTCCGCCGGGGACGGGGCGGTCCCGGGGCCCGGGCGGAAGGATGCCCCGCCGCGGCGCCCGGTCATGGCTTCTCGCCCCCGTGGCCCCGGACGCGCTATGCGTCGTCGGTGCGGGGGCGCCGGGCGGCGCGGCGCCGCAGGAGCAGCGGCAGCGCGTACCAGCACAGGCCGAACCACAGCATGACCGCGCCGACGAGCACTTCGGCGAGGACGCCGGGAACCACGAAGCGCAGGATCAGCAGGAGGGTGCAGCCGATGGTCAGCGCGAGGAGGACCATGCCGCACATCATCAGGCGGCAGGCGGTCTCCACCAGCTCGTCCTTCATGCGCTGGCCGGACAGGAAGCGGTGGAGGGAGACGGGCGCTATCAGCGATCCCGTGGCCGCCGCGCCGAGCACCACGGTGGTGACGTAGATGGCGCGGTCCAGCGTCTCCAGCTCCCGGAACAGCGGGGTGAAGGCCACGCTGAGCAGGAATCCGAAGAGGATCTGCACGCCGGTCTGGGTGACCCGGGTCTCCTGCAGGATCTCGTTCCAGCGGCGGTTGACCCGCTCGCGCGGGGTCTCCGGCGCCTCGTCACCCGGCTTCGACCGGTGGCCGTCGTGGCGCGCGCAGCAGGCGGTGTCCTCTCTCGCCGACTGCACCGACTGCTCCGTCATGGTCATGGCATCCTCCAAATCCCAGAGGGAACCGTTTGCCCTGCTCGGGCCCTTCCATGCAGGTCATGAACACGCCAGGACCGTTCCGTGCGCGGCAGGGCCGTCCCGCCGGATGCGGACCCGCCCCGGCCGCCCGCCGCCGCTCCCGGACCTGCGGGACGCGACCGGGCGGTGCATCATCGGCTTGGTGGTGACGACGGCCGACGCCCGCCGCACCATCCACCACACCGGGTGACGCAGGGAGCGACATGACCAGGGCGACCCCGACGGTGGCGGGGGCCGGCCGGCGGCCGGCCAGGGTGAAGCCTGGTCATCGCCACCCGGAACCGCCGCACCGAGCTGGTGGGCACCCTGCGACTCCTGGCCGACCTGCCGGGCCGCCCAGGAGTCGTCGTGGTCGACAACGCTTCCGACGACGGCACCGCCCGGCGGTCGCCGAGGAGTTCCCGGACGTGCGGCTCATCCGGCTGCCGCGCAACGCCGGCGCCTGCGCCCGGAACGTCGGGGTCGAGCGGGCCGGCACGCCCTGTGTCGCGTTCAGCGACGACTCCTGGTGGGAACCCGGCTCCTTGGCCCGGGCGACCGATCTGCTGGACCGCCACCCGCGGACGGCCGCGCCGGCCGGGCGCATCCTCCTCGGAGAGGGCGCCGAGACGGACGCGGTCTCACGCAAGATGGCATCGGCCCCCCTGGGACGGCCGGGGGACCTCCCGGGCACGACCGGCGCCGGCACCCCGGGCCGGCGGCGGTCAGCGGCCGAGAGCCCTGGCGAGCTGGTCCTTGTTCATCGTGGACCGGCCCTCGACGCCCTTCTTCCTCGCCTCCTGGTAGAGCTGCTCCCGGGTGGGGCCCGAATCCCCGCTCCGGGACTTTCCGGACCTCTCCCCGCCGCGCTGCGACGGCGACTTGCCCCTCGTCGAGCCGCTGCTCGACGATTTCGCCTCGCCGGACCGGGCGCGCTGCTTGTTCACCGTCCTGGCGGCCAGCTCCTCGGCCCGCCCCTCGGACGCGCCGCGCTTCTCGGCGCTGTCCTTGATGTGCTCGTACTGGCGCTCCCGCTTGAAGCTGGACCCTGCAGGCATGATCGGTCTCCTTCCGGTTCCGGCGCGCTGATTCCGTACGGGAAGCCCGCCGGCTCGATGGGTGCGGGGAGAGTTTCCTTCGGCGGGCCGGTGAAACGGCCGTCGCCTCACGGGGCCGCCGGCCCCGCGACGTCCCGGCCGCTCCCCGGGCGCCCTGCCCCGGCCACGGACCGCCGAGCCGCCGGGCGGCGCCCCCGGCCCCGGCCGCGCCGGTCCGGAGCTGCGGCGCGGCCGGAAAGCCTCCACCCTGGAAGACGGGAAGCGAGCCGTCCGCGACGAGCGGTGAGGGAGAACGAGATGGCGAAGAGCCGGGGCGAGGGCAGGAAGACGAAGAAGGGCGACAAGGTCGCCTGGAGCAGTCACGGCGGTCAGGCCGAGGGCGAGGTGGAGAAGGAGATCACCGAGCGGACAAAGGCCGCGGGACGGACGGTGGACGCCTCGCCCGAGGACCCGCAGTACCGGGTCCGCAGCGAGAAGTCCGGCAAGTCCGCGGTGCACAAGCCGTCCGCGCTGAGGAAGAAGTGATGCCGCGTGGACGACGACGAGCGCAAGGAGACCTGGGACGCGTTCCGTGAGCTGGTGAACATGAAGCCGGCCGACCTGGAGCAGTGGCTGGCTTCGGAACAGTCGCGGAGCGCCGGGCAGCACAAGGACGGGGACGAGTCCACCGGACACGCCTCCGGCCGGCGGATCGTGGACATCCTGCGCGCGAAGAAGGGCGACCTCTCGGACGACGACTACCAGCACATGCGCAAGGTCGTCGGCTACGTCCGGCGGCATCTCGCCCAGCGGCCCCAGGGCGACGTACGGGACACCCGGTGGCGGCATTCGCTCATGAACTGGGGCCACGACCCGCTGGCCTGAGACACGTCGGGGCATGAGGCGGGCCGGTTCCGCCCCGTCTCGCTCGGCCCGGACCCCTGGGGGCCGGCCGGGCCGTGCGCCGCGCGGGCCCCACGCCCGGCCGAGGGGGCGCGGAACGGGCGCAGGACGACGAACCGAGCGGTTCCCCGCGGTGCCGGCCGGCGCGGCCGGGACGCCGCAACGGTCGGCGATGCCGCGCACGGCCGGGGAGGACGCTGTGTGCGGCCCGGAGGGACTTCCGCGGTGAGGTGCTCCGGCGGCCGGCGGCCGGCGACCGCGGCGACCCGGGGAAGACGACGGCCGCCGTCCCCTTCCGGCAGGTGGTCTTTCCCCCTCGGCGGGTAGCAGTCGTGGACGGGCGGGTACCTGTGCCGCCCATGGATTCCCGTCGGCAGAAAGAGGCCGCCCGCGAGTGACCGGATCGCGGACATCTGGGGCGCGCGCACCCCGCACGCCAGGGACACGCCCTGGCCGGTGCGGGTCGACGCCCATCTGGACGCGTCGGTGGCCGAGGCGGCGGGACGCCCCGCGGAAGGCGCCGGTGCGGCGGGGCCGGCGGTCCCGGGGATGCCGCCCGGGACGCCCCCGAAGCGGACCGGTCCGGCAGGCGCTGGACGCGCCTCACTCCCGCGCGGTCGGGGCTCCGTACGCGGTCAGGGTTCCGCGCGGGGCTGGTCGTCGTAGACGAGGAGGCCGTCGTCCCGCAGCCGGACCCCCGGAGTCGGGGTGTGAGCGGTCAGGCGTCCGTCGTGCATCAGGTGGCGGACGGGCACCGCACGGGCGACCACCGCGAAATCGGCGATGAGGCGACGATGACACCGCCACCACACCGCTTCACTGCACATCACGGCCGTGCGGGTCCCCGCCGCCTGCTGCAGCAGGCGGTCCATCGCGGCGAGGAACTGCGGCGTACGGGTGTGGGCCGCATAGCCGCGGAAGGAGGCATTGCGCCACACGGTGTCGGGCGACTGCGGCGGCGGCCTGCGGAAGCCCCCCAGGTCCCGCTCCCACCGGTAGGCGATCCCGCCGGCGGGCAGCCACTGCGCCAGGCGCTCCCGGGACAGGTCGGGGTCGCGGCGGCTGCCGGGGGCGGTCCGTACGTCCACCACGGCGGCGACGGCGGCTTGAGCCAGCAGCTCGCGGATCGCGGCGTGCCCGGCCGTGCTGTGTCCGAACGTGATCAGTTCCGGTGGGCGCATCCCCTCACCAGCTTTCCCCTCCCGCCCCGGCACACACGGGACGGGAGGGCCGGGCGGTCCCCGCGGGCCCGGCCCGCGCCCGGGGGCGGGTCCGGGCGGCGGCCGGCGCCGCACACCGGCCCGGGTGCCCCGCGCGGCGGCGGCCGGGCCGCGGCCCCGGTCCGGGCACGGGCCGCGCCTTCACCGGGCTGTCACGCGCCGGGTCCCGACGGCGGGGTCGGCGGCGCCGGGGACGACCCGGTAGCCGGCCCCCGGTCCCTGTTCGTGTCCCGGCGGCCCGTGCACCGCGTCGCCACGACGCCGGAACTCCTGCAGCGCTTCCGGCACAGGGACGCGGGGGTGATCCATCGATGCCTCCTCCTGGGCCGCCGCGACACGGTCGGAACGTCCGCGCAGCCCTCGGTGTCCTGCCGTCGAGGCCGGGTTGCGCGGATGCACGGGTCCAAACGCCCGGGCGGGGGCCGTGCGGGCTCCGGGGCGCGGGCGGCCCCTCACGCGCCGGGGCTGATGAGGAGCAGGGCGATGTCGTCGCCGGGGGTGGGGGCGTGGCGGACGAGGGCGTCGGCCATGGCGTCGAGGTCGGTGGGGTCGGTGCGTTCCAGGAGTCCGGCGAGGGCGGCGGTCGCGTCGTCGAGGTCGACTCCGGGGGCTTCGACGAGCCCGTCGGTGTAGAGGACGAGGACGCAGCCGGGCGGCAGGGGGACGTCCAGGGCCGGGTAGCGGGTGTCCGGCTCGATGCCGAGCAGGAGGCCGGGCGGAACGGGGAGGAGCTCGGTGCGTCCGTCGGCGTGGCGCACGAGGGGCGGCGGGTGGCCGGCGGTGGCCAGGCACGCGCGGTGGGCGGCGAGGTCGAGGTGGACGTAGAGGCAGCTGGTGAACAGGCCGGGGTCGAGATCGGTGAGCAGGCGGTTGGTGCCGGCCAGGACGTCGTCGGGGGAGGCGCCCACGGTGGCGTGGGCGTGGACGGCGGTGCGGACCTGCCCCATGAGGGCCGCGGCGTCCACGTTGTGTCCCTGCACGTCGCCGATGGTGGCGCCGGCCGTGTGCTCGTCGAGGCGGACGAGGTCGTAGAAGTCGCCGCCGATGCCCAGGCCGCGGGCCGCCGGCAGATAGCGGGCGGCGACTCTCAGGCCGGGGACGCGGGGCAGGGTGTGCGGCAGCAGGGCGGACTGCAGGCGGTGGGCGAGGTGGTTCGTGGCGTCGTAGAGGCGGGCGCGGTCCAAGGCCTGGCCGACCAGACCGGCCAGTGAGGTGAGCACGGCGCGCTCGCCGGGCGGGAAGACGTGGGGGCGTCGGTAGGCGAGGAGGAGGGAGCCGATGGGGCGGCCGGACGCGATCAACGGCAGGAAGGCCCATGCCGCCATCCCGTCCCCGTGCACGGTGGGCGGGTAGGTGCTCCGGAGTTCCTCGAAGGTCGCGAAGAACTCCGGGACGCCGGTGGTCAGCACCTTGATGCCGGGGACGTCCGAGTTCAGGGGGACGGAGTCGAAGCGGTCCGCGATCTCGGAGCGGTAGCCACGGTGGCCGAGGATCCTCAGGCGGCCGTCCTCGGCGGTCATCAGCACCATGGCCTGCGCCCCCAGGGCGGGCAGCAGCTGGTCGGCGGTCTGCTCGACCACGTCCCGCACGCCGACGGCCTCGGTGAGGGTGGCGGCCAGGTGCATCAGGTGGTACAGCACGGCGGCGCGGCTGGGACCCGAGGCCGGCACGGGCTGCGGCGGGGGAGCGTCCCCGGACGGGCCGCTACGGGTGATGCGGACGCTGATGCCGGAAGGGTCCGGGTACAGCTCGAAGGCCAGCCACACGTCCGGCGGGCGCAGGACGGTGAACGCCTGCGGCCGGCGGCTGACCAGCGCGGCCCGGTACCGGTCCTCGACCTGGGGGGCGTCCATCCACGGCAGCGCCTCCCAGGGCAGGGCGCCCACCAGGTCGGCCGGATCGCCGCCGACGAGGTCGGCGGCGGCCGGGGTGATGAAGGTGATGCGGCCGTACATGTCCAGCGCGCAGGATCCTCCCGGCAGCCGGTCGAGAAAGGCCGAGACGGCCGACGCCTCGGCGGGGGAGGGGACGCGCCCGGCCGGCGGCGGCGGGATCCGCAGCGGGCCGGCGGGCAGCACCGGGTCACCGCGGTCCGCGGCCTGCTGCAGGAGGTCGCCCAGGCGGCGGCAGCCGGCCCGGACGGCGTCGCGCTCGTCCGGACCCAACCGCGGCGGGTGGTTCCCGGGCCAGAGCAGCACCAGCCCGCCCCGGACCGCGGCGGCGGAGGCGACCGGGGCGGCTGCCAGGGCGAAGTCGTACGGCAGTACGAGCGCCGGCCGCGGGTACCGGCGCGCCATCTCCTCCTGGCCGGCGACCCACACCAGGCGCCGTTCGCGCACGGCGTCCGCCACCGGCATCGGATCGGTCAGCGCGATCCGCCTCCACGGGGTCGTGACCTCGTGCAGAGCCCCCGCCACCATCACCAGCCACAGGGCGTCCCCGTCCGGCGGCAGCACGTACAGCAGCCCGCCGTACGCGCCGCTCTCCCGGACCACGGAGGTCATCGCGGCGTCCATCAGCGGCCCGCCCGGATCCGTGGCCGCCGGGGGGCCGGCCCGGCTGCGTCCCGTCCGGCCGCGCCGGGCGGCGGCCGCCGGGAATCCCGCGCCCGTCGGAGGCGGGCTCCGGCCGCTTCGCCGTCGGCGCCGGGGCGCGCCCCGAACCGCGGCCGGCTCGCCCCGGTCCGCCGGCGGGCCGGGGCCGCCGGGCGCGCCGGCTTCCGGTTCCCGGCCACCGCGGCGCGGCGGCGTCCGCCGGTCCGCTCCGCGGCAAGGGGCCCGTCGCGCCGCTGGGTGACGGCCGTGTTCCGCCGTGCACCGCCGGCGGTCCGCCGGCGGTGCCGCGTCCAGCAGGTCGTCCGTTGGTGTGCTGGACGGCGGTGACGGCTGCCGCGTCCGGCCGACTCCGGCAGGGCTGCACCACACCAGCCGCACCGAAAATCACCCATAAGCGGACATTACGCCCATGTTGTCGTGATGGCATATCGCCTCCGGGACGGCCGCGTCGTCGACGGGCGGACGGGCGGCCCGGCCGCCAGGGGTTCGGGTCCCCGCGTCGAGGACGTCGAGCGGCCGGCTCCGCGGCCCGGTGTTCCCGCCGAGGACAGGCAGTTCCGCGAACCGCCGGGCGCCCGGCCCGCGCCGGAAGGACGACAGGACCGGGCCTGCCGCCCGACGCTGCGGCGGCCCGGGCCGCCGGCGTCCGGACGCCGGGTCCGGGACGGCGCCCTGCCCGTCGCGGATGCCGCCGGACGGCTCCGGTGGGGGCGTCGCCACCGTACCGGCGTGGGTCCCCGGCGGCTGTCAGCGCCGGCCGAGCCCCGGGGCGACGTGGGTCGGGATGCTCTTGAGCACATGGGTGTTGTGGTCGACACCGAGCTGGTTGGACACGGTGAGCAGCAGGGTGTCGGCGGCGGCGACGGCCTCGTCGGCGGCGAGCAGCTCGACGAGCACGTCCGGCTCGGCGGCGTAGGACCGGCCGAAGACACTGCGGGTGCGGGCGTCGAGGCGGCCGATCCGGTCCTTCGAGTCGCGGTCCCGGCCGAAGCCGCGGTGGCGTTCGAGCCGGACCCCCACCAGATCCTCTCCCGCACTCCCTCGGAGTGCGGCTCGATCCGCATGAGGTCCGAAGGCGGCGGAGGCATACGGGGCCGCAGGCCAGGTCGAGCAACCCCTGGTGGGGGTCGGCGCGGCGTTCGTAGCGGGTGCGGAGCCGTTTGAACTGGTGCAGCCAGGCGAACGCGCGCTCGACCACCCAGCGGACCTTGCCCGGTCCGGAGCCGTGGGCGATGCCCTGTCGGGCGATCATGGGGTTGATGCCACGTTTCCACAGCAGGCGGCGGTACCTGTCGAAGTCGTAGCCCCGGTCGGCGTACAGGCACCGGGGTTTGCGGCGAGGGTGTTCCCGAGCTCCCCGAATGGGCGGGATCGCGTCGAGCAGGAGCCGGAGCTGGGTGACGTCGTGTCGGTTGCCGCCAGTGGGCGTCACGGCGAGTGGAGTTCCGTGGCGGTCGACGATCAGGTGGTGCGTGGAGCCGGGGCGGGCGCGGTCGACGGGTGAGGGGCCGACGTGGTCCCCCTTCGAGAGCCCGGACGTGCGATCCGTCCACGGAGCAGTCGTCCAGGTCCGGCAGGTCGGCGCGGCGAAGCTCGGTCAGCAGGGCGGCGTGCAGGCGTGGCCGGACGCCGGCCCCGGTGCAGTCCCGCAGCCGGCGCCCGGACGTCACGCCGGAACAGCCCACAGTCCCCGCCGGGACGTCCCGCCGGGCGACACCGGTCCGCAGCACGAACAGGACGCCGGCGAGTGCTGTTCGGTCAGGAACACGCAACCGCCCGGGATGCCGGTGGCGTCGTTCGGGAGGGGGTGGCAGCAACGGGGCCACCCGATCCCACAGGTCGTCCGGAACAAGATCAGCACGCACCCGGGCACCTTGCCGACCGAGATCGTCGCGTACGAGACCCGCGGCGTCTCGTCACGACTTGCACGCGGAGTCCGGCGTCAGTGCGCCGGACCGAGCGCTCAGCGTGAGGCGCCCTCCAGCGGAAGGCGGTCTCGGAAGTACTCCGACTCCAACCACTCCTCCTTCACGAACAGCGGTCGGGTCAGGCGCGCTGCCCCGACCTGCTGCGAGCGCAGAAGAACCCCGACATCGGTCAGGGAAAGCGAGTCATCAGGCGTGTAGAGCAGACAGTTCCCATGCTCCGCAGCGTGGTCCAGCAGGAACTGCCGGCCCTGCTCTGGATCGCTTCCCGCCAGCGGGAAGCCAGACAGGAAGACCTGCGGACCGGTGACCGCATCCAGCGCGACACAGGCGAGCTTGCCCGCGTCGTAGAACGCTTTCACCCCATCCGGGAAGTCCTCCTGCGCATACGGACCGCCAGCCCGTTCCTGCGGTCCAGGGACCAGAAGCGCCTGGGCGACCTCGGCTGGGGACATCCCGAACTGCAACGGACCCACACCGGCTCCCGACCGCGGCTCCCAGCACTCCCGCTCCGCATCCACGCCCATCCATCCACTCCTGCGTTCCGACCGGTCCGGACCAAGCCGCACGCACAAGGCCATGGGCCGAGGTGCCGACTCAGCTGCACAAGTGCCCACAGGATTGCTGCTATCGGCCGGAGTCATTCTGAAACGATCGGTAAGGACTGGGATCAGAATGAGGTGCCTGCCGTTCTGAAATGACGGAGTGTCAGGTCTGGTTGCCCGGCAGGGGGCGAGTGCGACCGATACGTGTAGGGGGGGCAAGCCGAGGCTGGTCGAGGACGGGCCCGGGAAACGGTCCAGGTGCTACGGCGCGGGCGGCTTGCTTGGCGGCTCCCAGCCGTGGGTGAGGATGTCGAAGAGTGCCTCGATGGCGGCCCGGCGGTCCTGCCGGCCGCGAGCGAGCACCGGGATCTCGAGTACGAATCGGGCAAGAGCCACACATGCGAGGTTGTCGTGCTCCACGCCGAACTCGTCGGCGATGGCTGCGCTGAGGCTGTCGGTGTACCGGGTCCACATGCGTTCGGCGTAGGCGCGCAGCGCCGGCGTGGAGTTCACCAGGTTGGTGAACTCGGTCGCCTGAGGATGCGCCTCGATGGACGGCCAGGTGTCCAGGACGTGCTCTCGGAGGGCGTCGAGGATGCTCTGATCGGAGCGGCGCTGCCGCACCGCGGCGATCAGCTGTGACTCCCGGTCTTCGTCCTGGTCGAATACCAGCGCTTCCTTGCCGCTGAAGTGCTTGAACACCGTAGCGGTCGACACGTCGGCGGCGTCGGCGATGTCACGGATGCTCACCTGGTCGTAGCCGCGCTCCAGGAAGAGTCGCAGTGCGGCGTCGGCGATCGCCTGCCGGGTGGCCGCCTTCTTGCGGTCGCGGCGGCTGACAGAGGGCACGGTCATGACTGCATCGTACTCGATAGTTGAATCAGTCGCTAAGTAGAGTCGTTGTACTTTTCGACTCGCTCTGATTCTATGGATGTGCGCGAGCACCTGGCGGCACATCCTCGTCGGCCTGGTCATCGTCTGCACCGCGCCGACCTGTTCATCCGAGAGGTCCTCTGCGGGGCACATCCGGTGTCGGCGCCGAGGCCGACAACTCCCGGCCTG
This sequence comes from Streptomyces glaucus, assembly GCF_039533365.1. Taxonomy (NCBI): domain Bacteria; kingdom Bacillati; phylum Actinomycetota; class Actinomycetes; order Kitasatosporales; family Streptomycetaceae; genus Streptomyces; species Streptomyces glaucus. Next base: position 9,300 of record NZ_BAAATK010000037.1, on the reverse strand, counting down.
CTCGCCCCTCTTCGCCGACCGAAAGGGACAACCATGAACTCCCCAGAACCCGCCCGGGCGCGCATCAGCATCATCGGTGCCGGCCCCGGCGGACTGACCTGCGCCCGCATCCTCCAGCAGCGCGGCATAGCGGTCACCGTCTACGACCGCGACCGGGGCCCCGACGCCCGCGACCAGGGCGGCACCCTCGACCTGCATGCCGACAACGGTCAGCTCGCCCTGCGCGAAGCCGGTCTGCTCGACGAGTTCTTCGAGCTCGCCCGTCCCGAAGGGCAGGAAATGCGGCGGATGGACCCGACCGGCACGATCAAGTCCCATGAAGTCCCGGCGGCCGACGAACTCTTCAAGCCGGAAATCGACCGTGGCCAGCTGCGTAACCTGTTGCTCGACTCCCTGCAACCGGGAACTGTGCACTGGGGCCGTGCACTCGACACGATCAGTGGACCCGACGACGGGCCGCGGCAATTGCACTTCACCGACGGCACGACCATCCAGACCGATCTGGTCATCGGCGCCGACGGCGCCTTCTCCCGGGTACGCCCGGCCGTGTCCCCCGCCGTCCCCGAATACACCGGGGTGAGCTTCCTGGAAGCATGGTTCTCGGACGTGGAGAACCGGCACCCGGACATGGCCGAGCTGGTCGGCCAGGGCAGCGCCCACGCAGCCGACGGCGAGCGCGGCCTGTTCGCCCAGCGCAACAGCGGAAACCGCATCCGCGTCTACATCATCCAACGCGTCCCGGTCGACTGGATCAGCATGAGCGGCCTGACAGCCGAGGACACCGACGGCATCCGCGCCCTGCTCCTGGGCGAGTACGCCCGCTGGTCGCCCCGCATGCGCCGGATGATCACCGAGAACGACGGCCCCTACGTCAACCGCCCGATCTTCGCCCTCCCGGTCCCGCACACCTGGGAACACAACCCGACGGTGACCCTGCTCGGAGATGCCGCCCACCTCATGCCCCCGCTCGGCGTCGGCGTCAACCTCGCCATGCTCGACGCCGGCGAAATCGCCCTCGCTCTCGCGAACGCCGCCACCGTCGCCGACGCGATCCGCACCTACGAGAAGACCATGCTCCCCCGCTCCACCGAGACGGCCAAGGCCCTCGAAGGCGGCGCCGAACACCTGCTGTCCACCGACGTACCCGACTTCGGCAGCGACGACGACGCCCGGCGCCAAGGACTGACCGGGTCTTCAGCCGTCGCCGGCAGATGATGGCGCAGCCGAGGGTGATGAAGGCTTGGTGGACGTCGTCGCGGATCTCCCAGCGGATGCGCAGGCGCCGGAACCAGTGTGGCAGCGCGATGGCGCCCTCCACGACCCAGCGGTGGACTCCGAGACGGGAGCCGTGTTCGGCGCCGCGTCGGGCGATGACCGGGGTGATCCCGAGCCGGCGGACCTTGTCGCGGTGGACGCCGTGGTCATAGCCGCGGTCGGCGCGGACCCGGCGGGGGCGGCGCAGGGGCCGGCCGCTCCTGCCGCGGATCGGCGGAACGGCCTGGACCAGCGGGATCAACTGGGTGACGTCGTGGCGGCTTCCACCGGTCAGGGGCACCGCCAGAGGGATGCCGTGCGCCCCGACAATCACGGGGTGCTTGCTGCCGGCCTTGCCCCGGTCCACCGGGGAACGCCCGGTGGCTGGTCCACCCTTCAACGCGCGCACGTGCGAAGAGTCGATGGCGGCCCTGGAGAATTCCAGCATCCCGGCCGCTGGTGGGCCGGTGGCCGGTGCGATGGTGATGCCCTGTGCTTCGAGCAGGCGTCCGATCTCCAGCAGGGTGCGGTGCATGGCGGTGCGACAGCCGTTGGAGCCGCCCGCACCGGCGGTGACGGGGATCTCCGAATTCGGCCAGGGGCGCTCGCCGCCCCACTCGGTCCGGCGTTCAACGGCGGACGGGCATACAGCGGGGAGCGAGGCCCGTCCGGGTTTGTCGCGGCGTGATGCCCCACCTGCGGGAGCGTGGGCGTCGCCCCCGCCGGAGCGGCCCGCTGCCGCAGCAGCTCCGGCATGTGCCGAGACGGCTTCCCAGGCCGCTGATCAGGGCAGACGACTACAACCGCCCCGTGGCCGCAGCTGCACGAGAACAGGGCCGACACCGTTGTCGGTGCCGGATGACACCATGCGGCCATGAGTAGCGAGTCCTTCAACTGGCACGAGTTCCTGGGGCGTTGGCAGGAGGAGTGGGTTCCGCGCGCGGACGAGGACGACGACGGCGGGCGGAACGTCGCCCCCCTGGGCAGACCGGGAGCGGACGAGGCGGCGATCGCCGCGGCCGAGGAGCGGCTGGGGCGGCGGCTGCCTCCCTCGTACCGGGAGTTCCTGGCCGCGAGCGACGGGTGGCACGTGGACCAGACGGCCGGGGTCTATCGGCTCGGCGGCGCTGCGGACATCGACTGGTTCCGGGATCCGTTCGACATGACCCCGCTGTACGAGCGGAACCTGGGCGACGATCCGCGCGAGGAGCACGTCCTGCTGGCCGGGATGTGGCAACGGGCGCTGCGGCTGGAGACCGACTCCGACATGTCGTACGCCCTGCTCGACCCGGGCGACAGCGACCAGGACGGTGAGTGGGCGCTCTACGTCTACAAGGGCTGGAGCGGTGAATTTCCTGACCGTTACCCGTCGTTCCGCGCCTACATGGAGGCCATGTACCGCGGCTTCCACGCGGACCGGGCGGAGCGGCCCGACTTCGTGAACGCGACCACGCGTCTCCAGGACGCCCATGTGGAGGAGGCCCGCCTGCTGGCCCTGCGCGGACGGTACGAGGAGGCCCTGCCCCTGCTCGAGGAGGCGCGGTCCTTCGGACGGCCTCGAAGCGCCGTCCTGCTGAACCAGCTCCGGCATCTGCTGGCCCCGGGCGGCTCCTGGGACTACGGCAACCTGGTGGCCGACCCGCGCTACCTGCCGGAGATCCTGCCCGTGGAGGCCATGAGGCCGGCGAGCGGCGAATGGCGGCTGGGCGGGGACGACCACTGGCTGGGGATGATGGCCGCCCGCGGGGCGGCCCGGGAGACCGCCGAGGCCGTACTGGGAACGATGCGGGACGGCACCCACCGCTACGCGCCTCCCGGTCCATGGGGCCGGGCCGTCGCCGAGGCCCGGGAGCCGGCCCGCTGGGGGGCGACCGATGCCGCGTGGCGGGTGCTGCGGGACGCGCTCCCGCTGTGGGAGGCGCCCGGGCCCTCGCTGATCGCCCCGATCGGCCTGCTCGCCGATCCGGTCCTGGGTCCGCTGGTCACCCCGGAGCGTGGGCGGGAGATCCTCGCGACACCGCGGTCCGGTCAGACGGGACCCGCTCCCGAGCCGGTGCCCGATCTCGACCCGCCGGGCCTCGCCTGGCTGACGGAGCCTGCGGCGAACCAGCGGCCGCTCGACGGATACCGCTGTGTCTGGGCCGAGGGCATCGACCCCGCCCGCCTGCCCGCGCTGATCGGTGAGGAAGGCGCCGGACTGAGTGCGCCCACGGATCCGCGCAAGGCGTCCCGGCGGGCGCCCAAGCCCCATGAGCGGGAGGGCGTGGAACTCTGGGAGGACCGGGCCGTGGTCGCCGCCGGCCGCACCGCGGAAGGATGGGCGTTCGCCTTCGACGGCCACTCCCACCGCCACCTGAGCGAACTGTTCCTGTCCCCCGCTCCGGCCGCCTCCTTGTCCGGCCGCGCGGTGGTGGTGTGGCGCGAGCCGAGGCGCTCGTCCCCGGGCGACCACCCGGCCGCGTTCCACCTGTCGGTGGCCGAACGGGGCAAGGAGCTGTACGCGTTCACCGTGCGGGGCACGGAGATCGAGCGCTCCGGCCGGATACCCGAGGCTCTGGACCCCGCACGGCTGTTCCGTCCGGAGGCCTCCGAAACCGACTGCGAACTGCGCGTGCTGGAGGCCCTGCACACCGAACTCGGGCTCTCGCTCCCCCGCTTCGCGCTGACCCGGGGCAGGCTCCCCACCTTCACCACCCGGTCCTGGACCCGGGCGCCACGCGCGGGCGAGGGGTTCGCCTACGCCTACCTCGTGCGGCATCGGCCCTGAACCCGGGCAGGCCCCGCACCGTCCGAGGAAGACGGGCCCCGCCGGCGACGCCCCCTCCCTCGCGGCGCCCGTCCGCAGGCCGGGTGCCGTACGAGCGGGGAGATCCACCGAGCAGGTACGAGGTTCGCCGCTATGCTGCCGCGCCCGTTCGGCCCTCGGGATCCTTGACGAACTTCAGGAACCTCCACCCGCGGGGCGCGCCCGCCTCCGACCGCCCTCCAGGCCGCCCGAGTGACGGTCGTCACGGATGCCCTTGAGCGGGTGCTGCGTAGGCTTGAGCCGTCGTCGCCGCGGGGGACGGGAGAGCGGGCGAAACCCTTCTCCGGTCGACTGGCGGCGCGTCAGGAAAGTCGGCGAGTGGTCAGCACGAGTCCTGAAGAACCTGGGGAGAACCGCCCGGACGTGTGACTCGTTGTAGGGTGTGGAAACAGCCCTTGACCTGCAAAAACGCAGGCAGGGAGCCTACTTTTGGGAGTGCCGCGATGCTGCGAACCATGTTCAAGTCCAAGATCCAGTAACTGGGCATTTGTGTAGGTCAGAGGCATGTTCGGGCCGTCCAGGTCAGCAAATGGTCAGCATCGGTCGCGGGAAGCCCTCCGCTTGCTGGCCCGGTGGCCGTGGCAGTCGGGCCTTGGCGCAGACGCCCGGCTCTCGCTCGGAAGGTCTGCTTCATGGCTCGACAGCTCGCTCGCGGCATGGGCTCGTTCTTCAAGGACTGCGACTGTGCCAGGCCGACACGGTGCCTGCACCCGTACACGATCCGTTTCCGTAACGGCGTGGGGAAGCAGCTTGAGGAGGGTGGCTTCGCAACGCAGGACGAGGCGATCGACCGCCTCATAGAGGTCTACGCGGAGAAGAAACGCACGGAGCCGTCTGTCGCGGAGGCGCGCCGGGAGTTGGGTCAGCAGACGGTCGCGGAGTTCGCGAGGCAGTGGTTGCGTCGGCAGCGTCGTATGACCGTGTATTCGACGGGCGAGCACGTCAGCAGCTCCATCAACGTGCATATCGTTCCGCGTCTGAGGTCACGGAAGTTGATATCCGTCACGCCGATGGTGGTGGAGCGCTTTCTGGATGACTTGGAGGCCGACGGTGTCGGCCGGGGTAATCAGGTCAATATTTTGCGCGCGCTCAAGGCGATTCTGCGGGACGCCTATGAAAAGGGGGGGCGATGGCTGATGACCCGGTGAGGGGGTGCAGGAGCCAGAGTACGTTCGTCAGAGGGTGGTCATTCCGGACCTGGCTTATGTGAGGCGGGCTCTGGCTGTGGCGGGTGAGGACCTTGCTCTGGAGATCGTGATGATGGTGGGGTGCGGGCTGCGTAACGGCGAAGCGCGGGCCGTGAACGTCAACAATCTGGTAGCGGATGACGTGTACCGGGTGCACGAGCAGATCCACTCCAACACGCACCGGCCGGCGAAGCTGAAGCATCGCAAGGTGGGGGAGTTCCGGGAGGTGCCTCTGCCCCGCTCGGTACGGGAGGCGATCGAACGCTACGAGGAGAAGCACGGCACGACGAAGGAGGGGTATCTGCTGCGGGGACCGAGCGGGTACTACACGGAGCCGATGGAACGCCGACGCGTCCGGGCGCTCCTTGAGAAGTCGCCCGTAGTGGACGGGATGGGGATGTACGGCTTCCGGCACTACTTCGCCTCCAACGCGCTGGGTAGTGGCATTCCGATCACCGATGTGGCCGAGTGGATGGGGCACAAGTCGATCGAGGAGACGTACCGCACCTACCGGCACCTGATGCCGGGGAGCATCACCAAGGCGGCGCGTGTCCTGGATGCCGGCCTATGGGACGCGGCATGAGGCCGCAGCGAAGCCTGTCAGGGTTGCCCTCCGATTCGGGCTGCAACGGCACCACATGGCACAGGTCGTAGGGACCGTTCACGGGCGTCCAGTTGGTCTAGGGCGAGCGCGTAAGTCCAGGTCAGGGTCTTGTGGCGCGACAGCGTCTCCGAGGTTGGTGACACGCCTGTGATCGCTCGTGACACGTGAGGCCCCTCGTCGGCTTACTCCGGAGGGGGCCCTGCGTAGACGGGGACCTGATACGACGACGCCTCGCCGGCTTGCTGCGGCGGGGCGTCGTCGTGCAGTTGGTCATGACAGATTGGGGCTTGCACTGGAGGCTCCGTTGTACTCCGGCTCGCCGCTCTCGAGTACATGGAGGAGCGAGGCGGTGACGACGCGGGCGGTGCGGCCAAGTGGTAGCACGCGGCATGGGAATTCTCCGCGGCGAACGAGGTCGTAGCTCTTCGATCTCGAGCAGCCGAACGCCTCGGCGGCGTCCTTGACGCTCGCCGTTCCACTCCACATCGGGCCTCGCCGGACGAACTGCCTCAGACGGGTTCCGTCATCTCCTCCATGAGCTCGGGCAGTCTGCGCAGCCTGGAAAGCGTCTGGTTCAGGAGGCGCACGGTCCTATCGGCCTGGTGTCGGCCGATAGGTTGGGCGACAGACGCCGCCCGGCTCTGGTCCGCGAGGTGGCCGAGGAGTTCGCCGACTTCGGCGGAAGCCGCGTGCAGGCTACGGATCCGCTCCTCGACCCTGGTCACCAGTTTCTCAAGGGTTAGTGGTTCCTCGGGGGAGGGCACGGGGTTATCGGCTTCGTCAGTCTCATCGGTGGCGGGAGTTTCGGACTGGGCCGAGACTGCAGGGGCGGGCGGCGCCGCGGTGGGTTGTACAGGGGCTGATGTCACGAGTGAGGGCGTTGGTGTCATGGGTGAGAGCGCGGGCAATGTAGGCGAAGGGGGGGAGGCGGACACCGCCGCCGTGGTGAGCAGTGGTGGTGCAGAAGGCACTGTCTTGCGGGGCCGGGTACCGGTGTCCTTGGGGAATTCGCTGTCGAACCAGAGTGGTGTCATCTCCCGCCCCACCATCTCCTTGCCGGAGCTGCTGACGCGCCAGGGCCGTCGGTCTCCGTCATCCATGGCTGCGGCCAGCGACCTCAGTACGCCGACTGCCATCATCCGGCTCTTTTCGTGCCGCAGGGCCTGCAGGCAGTTCATGACGGTCCTGCGAGATCGGCGAATCCGTTCCCCTGCGTCGCCGATCGCCTCCTGGCCGTCGAGTGAGCCTCGGTCGGCCTCGATGATGCCGAAGGAGGCCAGCCAGTGCGCCGCCCGATAGGACACCAGTTCGTCGAATGCGTCGTCATCGGTGTCCGCGGCAGTGAGCAGATCTGGCAGCCTGCGTCCGGAGAGGACGATTCCCTCCCGGGCCCGGGTCGAGAAGACCTGACCCACGCGTGGGTTCCATGGTGCTGGGTAGCTCTCGGAGGTCAGTGCGGACCACGTGCGCGCCCGCTGGTTGATTTCCCCCGACTTGAGCTGAGATGGTGGGTTTTCGCTGAGCGCCCGCCGCAGTAGATGACGCTTGCGCGGATCCACCGGAAACAGTTCCTGCAGCAACCTCATGGAGCGCAGGTCTCGCAGCTCGGAGACCGTCATGTCCGCCGACACGCCCGAGAGTTCACGGATCGGCGCGAGCCCGGAAAGGACCTCTGCCGTTTTTTCGTCCATAACCTGTTGCGCCACGTACATCCCGAGAACGCTCCGCCCCAGCGCGCGCGAGCGGTCGAGGGCATCGAACTCCAGCGGCGGGTGGACGTGATCGCGCCGGTTGTTCATCTGCACGATGCGGTAGAGCCGCTGCGGAGTGGGGGTGCCGATCACCAGATGCGCGTCCACCACGGCGATGGCCGCGGCGCGTCGCGCCCGTGAGCCGTTTGTCGGATCCAGTTCACCGTAGCCCGTCTCCGCGAACTCCCTGTTGAGTACGGCGGAGAATTCAGGGAGCCAGTCACGAGGGTCGCAGATGATCTCATCCCCCTCTCGCTCCAGTTTCTCCGCCGGGACACCGGCCAGCACTTCACTGGATGTCAAACGGAAGATCGACTGCCGCTTTTGTGTGCGATTATTGCCTCGAACTGCCATCCACCCCCAATAGGCGTCCGGATAGAGGGGGTTGCCATCAGAGTCCCTCTCCGGGTTCTCCTCGATCCTCACCTGCTGGGGAACGTACATCCCGGGGTCTTGTTGCCCGTTGAGGACGAGGTCTTCCTCTAGGTCGTAAGGGCGGACGCGGTCTCGCCTCTTCAGTTCGTCCGCCGCGTCCTCGGCGTTCATGATCAACATGCGCCGGTTGGCCACGACGCTTTCGAGTGCGGCGAAACACTTCTTGCGTCCATCGTCGTCGACACCCATCCATGGTCGGACCGAAGTCAAGGTCTTTTCGGTCTCCCGGCCGACCGTCGGATCCGCGACGGAGCGCCAGATTGAGCTGATCCGTTCGTTGTGTCCCCACTGCACACCGCCGACACCGTGCATCCGGACGACGGCGACGACCATGTCACCGGCGTCTGTGCGGATACGCCGGATCGAGCTTGCCTTGAGCGTGCGCACACCGCGGGCGTCGGCCTCACTCAGCGTGTCATTGGGATCAACGATGAAGGGGGCGATGTTTTCCAGTGCACCACGGGGCAGATTCACCCCCTCGGTCGCCAGCACGGCCTTGATCCATGTCTCTTGATCCTCCCGGGATACCGGAATTGGAAACGGCCCATCGACATTGACCTCGCTCATGCTCTACCTCACATCATTCGGAGTCCCGGAAACGTTCCATGGCCCACTGGGCGCAGCTGGCCGCCCACCGGTAAGCCGGGTTGCCTGTCGCGAGCGCGACCAGCGAGAAGAACACCTGCAGGATTCGCAGCCGGTTCACGATCCGCTCGCGGTGCGCCAACTTGACCTTAACTTCGGCCAGTTCCCGCTCCTTTCGCCGGATCTCCTCGGTGGATTCGTCGAGAGGATGGTCGGATTCCGGGGAAGAAGGCATGGCTGAGGCCCTTCGGGAGTCGCGGCCGTACGTCGACCCATCGGCCAACAGACGTCCCGCATCGGCACGCTAGGAACAGGAAGCATCCTGGCATCAGGAAGCTGAGGAGCGACATGCTTATCCGGTAGTTACTCGCTTCGAGTGAAGGGGCGTACTTTTGTTCCTATTGAGGGGCGGTGAGCTCGCGCTCTAATGGTGCGGTTGGTAAAAACAAGTTGCCGGTCGGCATGCCGCGCGCGGAGGTGCCGAACTCGCGAATGATGAGTTTCGAACGAATAATCTGCATTGACGAATTGGTGATTCGGTGCTAAGGGTCCCGGTGTGCCGGCTGAGTCGCTTAGAACTCCTAACAGAATGTGGCTCGCAGACGGCGCCAGCAGATCAGTGAGCAGGCGAGCTTGAGGAACGCCTCGTGGATGTCGTCGCGGATCTCCCAGCGGATG